>CAWKCS010000010.1:0-28837 GCA_963848165.1 uncultured delta proteobacterium
AGATGACTTCCCAAACACTCCTCTATAAACGGAACAAGGTCCCTGAAATCCACCAGCATCTCGTCTGCCTCGCGCCGGGGCTCTCCGTCCTCGTAGGAAATACCAAAATAGTGATCGATTCCTATCTGTTGCTTGACACAAAAGGATTTGAGAGAAGGCTTGGCCATGCTGGCCACGCGGATGGCGTTCTGATCTGCTGCCCACTTGAAATGGGGCCCGTCCCCACCGCTGTCGCCCATGATCAGGATGTTTTGGGGCGGAACCTGGAAGTGCTTCGTGGCACTTACCGTGTTGACGGGTTTATCAGTAATTTCCTGCAGGTCGAAAAGAGCTTCCGGGTTGCTTTTACCCGTAGAAAAGGTCAGACCCGGATGTGCCGACAGTGCCGAAACCCGGGGAAGTAATTTCTTAAAAAAAACATGCTGAAAATATCCCATGGAACCAGTGGTGTTGATCATGAAAAGAATATTTCTGGAGAGACATGCTTCTATCAACTCGGGAACACCGGTATAGTGAGCGAAGTGTTCGTCAAGATAGGCATCCATTTGATCCTCTCTTATGGGTGCCGGTAAAAGTTTACTGCAGCGCTGCATGGCCTCGCTCAGGGCTATCTCATTGCCGGTGTATTTGCCGAAGATGGCAGCCAGCGCCGATGCAAGTTCCGGGTAAACAAATGACATGAAGTCAAAAGGCCCGCTGGGGGAAAGACATTCGCTCCAGTCAGATGAAATCAAACCACAATAATTTCTCATAGGGTCTCACATTTCCGCCTGGAAATATTATAATAATTGTCGGACAATACGATATTCAGCGTTCCCTGAAATCCACCAGCATCTCGTCTGCCTCGCGCCGGGGCTCTCCGTCCTCGTAGGAAATACCAAAATAGTGATCGATCCCTATCTGTTGCTTGACACAAAAGGATTTGAGGGAAGGCTTGGCCATGCTGGCCACACGGATGATATTCTGTTCTGCCGCCCACTTGAAGTGGGGCCCGTCGCCACCGCTGTCGCCCATGACCATAATGTTTTGAGGTGAAATCTGGAAGTGCTTCGCGGCACTTTCCGTGTTGACAGGTTTATCAGTAATTTCCTGCAGGTCGAAAAGAGCTTCCGGGTCGCTTTTACCCGTAGAAAAGGTCAGGCCCGGATGTGCCGACAGTGCCGAAACCCGAGGCAGCAGTTTTTTACGAAAAACGCGCTGAAAATATCCCATGGAACCGGTGGTGTTGATCATGAAAAGAATATTTCTGGAGAGACATGCCTCTATCAACTCGGGAACACCGGTATAGTGAGCGAAGTGTTCGTCAAGATAGGCATCCATTTGATCCTCTGTTATGGGTGCCGGTAAAAGTTTACTGCAGCGCTGCATGGCCTCGCTCAGGGCTATCTCATTGCCGGTGTATTGCCTGAAGATGGCAGCCAGCGCCGATGTAAGTTCCGGGTAAACAAATGACATGAAGTCAAAAGGCCCGCTGGGGGAAAGACATTCGCTCCAGTCCGATGAAATCAAACCACAATAATTTCTCATAGGGTCTCACATTTCCGCCTGGAAATATCATAATAATTATCGGACAATACGACATTCAGCATGACATATCAATTTGTTATATCGCCACCAGCAACAAATCGGTCCAGGAAAATGCGGACTATGTTGTCAACATCACCAAAAGACTGGGGGCAGAATTAACTGTGTTGCATGTTGTTAATGATTTATTATTGACTAAACATCAAGAGTGGATATTTTACCTTCACGAAAGTTGAAATTCCCCACGGTAAGATACAGGGAAATGCGCTCTCTGTTCCGGTTATTTGAACCGGGGTAAAATGATATGGTTCATCACCGTAAATTTGTCCGTTCGGTCATTGACATGTAATACATACCCCAAAAAGGAGAAATAGATGAAAACGTTGATAAATATTAAATTAGCCTTTGTAGTAATTTTGATCTTATTAGTGGGAGCATGTGCGCAAACACCCATAGCACCTGACAGCAAACCAGTTATGGGCCAAACCAATCCCATCGAATCTGTCGCCGGACTTAGAAGCCGCGATCGCCAAAGCCAAACAGAATCAGCTTGACGTTTTATCACCTGACTGGTTCTCCAAGGCCGAGGGGTTCTATGCCAAGGCGAAAAAAGGCGCCGAAGGGGGCAGTGAAATTTCCGACATCCTGGAAAACGTTGCCAAAGGAAAACAGGCCCTGCAACAAGCTGAAGAAACGACCAAGGTCTCCAGAACCATGTTGCCCGAGGTAATTGAAAGTCGGAAAAAAGCCCACCTGGCCGGTGCTGAAAATCTGGGAGAAGACTTTACCAAGGTCGAGGGGCAATTCTTAGACCTGACCCGGGCCATAGAGGACAATAATATCCGATATACCCAAAAAAACGCCCCCAGTGTCAGCAAGGCCTATCTTGCATTGGAACTGAATGCCATCAAAGCGGCCAGCATCGGGAAGGTTCTTCCCTTGCTCGCACAAGCTAAAGATGAAAAAGCCGAAAAGTATGTTCCCCAGTCTTTCTCCATGGCCCAAAAAAGCGTCGACGATACCGATAAATTTATCACCGGCAATCGATATGCCAAGGAAGAAATCGCTCAGAAAGTCAAAGAATCCATGTTCCTGGCACAACGAGCGCTCACTTTAAACAATCAGAGCAAAACGCTTGAGAAGATGAATCCGGAAGAAATCGCCCTGGGAATAGAAAAAAACCTGCATAAGATTACAACCCAGTTATCCGCTCAGGATATGCGCAATCAGGCCGTGGACGTCCAGGTAGATACTATTGTGGGATCCATCACACAGCTCCAAAATGACAATCGATCCCTGAACGTTGCACTCGACTCCGAAAAGAAGGCATATAAGGACCGTTCAGCACTATATGAATCACAGGTTACCGCATTGAATCAGCGCATTGCCGCGCTTGAAGGCACCACAGTAAAAGACCAGAAGGTGAAAGCCGACCTTCTGGCAGAGCAGAAGGCCACAGAGCAGAAGCTGGCGGCTGAAAGGGAGTTCAATAAAAAATACCTGGAGGTTCAAGCCTTCTTCAGGGCCAACGAAGCCGAGGTTTACAAACAGCGCAACCAGCTGGTCATCCGTTTAAAGGCCATGCAATTTCCCGTGGGCACCGCCGTCATTTCGCCGGAAAACTTTGCACTCCTGAGCAAAGTGCAGCGGGCGATCCAGACCTTTGATGGACCGTCTGTCGTGGTCGAGGGGCATACGGACAGCACCGGCAGCGATGAGATCAATCAGGCTTTATCGACACAACGCGCGGAAGCAGTAAGCACTTACCTGGTAGCCAACAAAACGATTCAGGCCGATAAAATTGATTCCAAGGGCTTTGGTCCCACGCGACCGCTGGCCTCCAACACAACCCCGGAAGGCCGGGCCATCAATCGACGTATCGATGTGGTCATTAGCCCTTCCTTAACACCCGGACAATAACATCGAGCAACGAGGAGGCCACGCGCTCTCACCCGTGGCCTCCTCGGCACCGAAAAAAGTACCGCCCTCTTTCCCGGGAGACCTCCCTGGCTACTTTGGTGAGGTTATTATCGGGATATATTGAGACTGTCCCGGAAATGTTCAGGTCAGCTGTTTTTGAAAACAGGTTTCCGCTTTTCCAGAAACGCCGCCTGCCCTTCCTTGAGGTCCGCACTCTCCAGGGATGCCTGCACAAGTTTTTTGGCCTCAGCCTGCTGTTGGGCATCCAGGCAACCCGAGGCTGAAAGCAGATTGAGGATGCGCTTGATCCCTCTGAGAGACAGGGGGGCATTGGCGGCAATCTCTTCTGCCAGCGCATAGGTAAAAGTAGCCAGTTCGTGCTGGGGCAGAACATAATCCACCAGACCCATCTCTTTCAGACGATCCGTTTTGTAACGCCGGGCCGTAAAAAACATTTCCTTGGTCCGGGGCAACCCGATGGTCCGCACAAACCGCTGGAGACCCTCCGGGAAATAGACCATTCCCAGACGGGCAGGCACCATACCCATCTGCACATGATCCGCGGCAATCCGCATGTCACACGCCACGGCCAGATCGCAGGCACCACCGAAAGCAAAGCCGTTAAGCATGGCAATGACGGGATAGGGAAAATCGACGATGCTCTCCACGGCCAGTTCAAAGGGGCTTTTGTTTTGCAGCAGTTTTGCCACTTCCGGAGACACGCCCGTCGGAATGGCACTGATGTCGTACCCCGATGAGAAGGCCCGGTCACCCGCCCCCCGGAGAATCACCACCCGGACCCGGTCTTCGGATACGTGAAAGCGCAGTACCTCGTGCACCCGGACCAGCATCTCCGGTGTCAGGGCATTGCGCTTTTCCGGGCGGTTCAAGGTCAATGTGAGGATGTTGCCTGATTCCTCGGTCAGTAATTGATCGGATTGTTGCATTTTTTTTCCCCAACCCGGGCAAACCGGATAAGAAGAAGATCTTTAATCACGAAAGTATGAAAGTGTGAAATCACATTTGTATCATTGAGGTATTGTTTCGGATTTCGATATTCGTGCTTAGGATTTAAGTAGTTATCTTCATCTGCATAGTCAATTGTTTCTGCCCTGGTTCAGATAACCAAAATTTAGCTCTTATATTAATTTTTCGGCTTTACGAGATTCCAGCCAGCATCCGAAAGAAACTGCACATAGGTACCATAGGTTTTGGCATTGGCAGCACTGGCGTTCCCGTCGATTCCGCGCCTGTATACTCCCTGAACAATAGCTGCCAGGCGAAACATGCTGAAAGCCATGAAAAAGGACCAGTTGGGAATATTGTTGCGGTGGGTCCGTTTGCAATAGGCGGCAATATAGGCATCTTGCGTGGGAATACCCGTGGCGTCAAAATCGACATCCGCGAATCCGAATGTACGGCCCCCCAGGGAAGGCAGATAATACCCCATACAGTTATATGCCAGGTCGGCCAGGGGATGCCCCAGTGTAGAAAGCTCCCAGTCAAGAACGGCCACTACCCTTGGTTCGGTGGGATGAACAATCATATTTTCGAGTCGAAAATCACCGTGTACAATGGTGGTAGCGTCGTCATCCGGGATGTTCAGCGGCAGCCATTCCATCAACCGATCCATACTTTGGATGGGATCGGTTTTTGATGCCAGGTACTGTTTTGTCCACTTGCCCACCTGTCTGGCCATGTAGTTACCGGGCCTGCCATAGTCTCCCAGCCCCAGAGACTGCCAGTCCACCTTGTGAACCCTTGCCAATGTCTCGTTCATGGCATCGAAGATGGCGGAGCGCTCTTCCCGGTCCGTAATCCCGGGTAGGGTCGGTTCCCGGAAAATGCGTCCCTCCACGTGTTCCATGACGTAGAACGGGGTGCCGATAATGGATGCATCCTCACAGAGCAGAACCATCTTCGGCACCGGCACGTCCGTTTTTCCCAGGATCTTCAGGATCCGGTATTCGCGCTCCACGGCATGGGCCGACGGTAACAGTTTCCCGGGTGGCTTTTTCCTGAGTACGTAGGTCTTGTTGCGGTCAGTCAGAAGATAGGTCGGGTTGGACTGGCCAAAGCTGAACTGCTGTATCACAAGCTTGTCTGAAACATCCATTATATCCTGCAGATAGGATACCAGCGCCGGCATATCCAGTTTGTGAGCTTCCCTGACCTCTCTGATTTCTTCGTCTGGTTTCATGGTGTTGTCTTTCAAGCTATAAGCTGTAAGCCATAAGCTGTCAGCTTGTATTCCGCTGCATGCTTACAGCTTATAGCCCAATTTTCGGTTTCCGATAAAGTTAGAGCATTCCAAGGATATATTCGCCCGGCTGCCTGCCTGTCAAGGGCAAACACCTCTCTTTATTGTTGACTTCGCGGTTTGTATAAGCTTAATCCAGGTTTGAAATTGATGGTATCGTGGGAATGCTGGGATTCTGTTTTCATCAGTTCCAAGCGTTAAGCTATGCTCTTGCCAATAGCTTAGAGCTATCCCTCGAATCCTGGGACCCTCGAATCCTCGAACCCTTTATTAAAAGGAATACACATGGATTTCTTCTTCAACCCCCGGGGGATTGCCATCATCGGCGCCACCACCAACCCTTTCAAAGGCGGATACAATATCCTGAAAAACATTGTCACTGGATACAAGGGGGGTATCTACCCTGTCAATCCGAAGTACAACGAAATCGAAGGTCTCGCCTGTTATGCTTCCGTTCAGAACGTCCCGGATCCGGTGGACCTGGCCATTGTCTTTGTACCGGCCCGCATCGCAGTTCAGTCGGTGAGGGAATGTGCCCAACGCGGCATCAAGGGCGTCATGATCCAATCAGCCGGGTTTGCAGAAACCGGCTCCAGCAGGGCAATCGCTCCAGGACGAACTGCTCAGGATCAGGGAAAAGACCGGTATAAGGCTATGGGGGCCCAACTGTATGGGGCTCGTGGATGCCGTGAATCGCCATGTGTTTTCGTTCGTTCTCCCCGGCATCTGGGATGACGGTCTGATGCCCGGTGATGTCTCTCTCATCGTCCAGAGCGGCATGCTCTCGGCCGGTTTTCTTATTGATACGGTTTCTCACGGGATCATGGGTATCAGCAAGGCCTGTTCCATCGGCAACAAAGCCGATGTAAACGAATGTGACCTCCTGGAATACCTTATCTCGGACCCGGACACAAAAGTCATCGGCGCCTACCTGGAATCGATCACGGATGGAAAACGTTTTCTGAGCGCCTGCAGGAGCACCCGCAAGCCCATCGTCATTCTCAAGGGGGGCAAGAGCAAGAAAGGGGCCGATGCTGCCATGAGCCACACCTCAAGTCTGGCCGGAGATGGCGCCGTCATCAGCGGTGCCCTGGCCCAGGCCCGTGTGACAGAGGCCGACGATTTCAAGCAGATGCTGGATCTCTGCCGAACCCGGGCCATGTATGCACATATAAAGAACCCAGGTAAGGGACGCACGGCCATCTTGACCTACAGCGGCGGTGCCGGAATCGTGTCCGCGGATTTCATGGACCGGATGGGCCTCGATCCGGCGGATCTCTCCCCGGAGACGTTACAAAAACTTGCCGAGGTCTTCCCGTCCTGGATGCCGCCATCGAATCCGGTGGATATGTGGCCGGCCATTGAAAAAAACGGGGCGGAAAAGGTCTATGAAACCGCTTTTGAGGCTGTCTTTAGCGATCTCAATGTAGATGCCGTTCTTTTCCACGTCTTTATCGGCGGCATCATCGCCACCCTGGACATTTCGCCCCTGGTGGACATCGCCCGCAAATATGACAAACCGCTTTTTGTGTGGCTGCTCGGAAAACGTGAGGAAGCCCTCAAATTTCAGCTGCACGTTCAAAGCCTGGGCGTTCCCGTATACCGGGAACTGCACCGCGCCGTGGAATGCATGTCAGCGCTCTTCAAGCGAGCTGTTGGCTCTTAGCTGGTAGCTCATGGCAGGCTGGAAGGCTATGAGGCTGTGAAGCTGGGAGGTCAGAATGCTGTTTTCAGCCCATTGCCATAGTCATTACCAAAAACACAACATTACAAACCGAATAATATAAAGATTCTTTTCCATAACTATGAATGATTACCAATTCATCGCCCCTTTCTACGACTTCCTTCTGGGTCCTTTTATGCGGTCCATTCGCCGGGATGTGCTTGAAACCGTTCTTGAACTGCAGCCGGAAAACGTACTCGACGTGGCCTGCGGCACGGGTGATCAGCTGCGTCTTCTGACAGAAAACAGCATCGACGCTGTGGGTGTGGACATGTCCGAAGCCATGCTGAAGATCTGCCGCAAAACAAACCCGGTCGCTGACTGCCTCCTGCAGGATGCCACGGAGATGGCCTTTCAAAACCAACGTTTTGCACTGGCCATGATCTCTTTTGCACTCCACGAAACCGGCTGGGAATCCGCCATCGGCATCCTCGAGGAGATCCATAGAGTCTTGAAACCTTCCGGGCATCTGCTCGTGGTCGATTACTCGGATTTTCAGGAAACACCGTTTCATGTCAGACAGACCATCCGCATGATCGAATTCCTGGCCGGCAAACGCCATTTCAGAAACTTTCGCACCTATCATCTTAAAGGTGGCTTGACGGCATTGATCGCTAAAAACAGATTCCGCTCCGTCACATCCAGCTATCGCGCTTCCCGCAGTATCGTTATTCGGCTTTTTCAACGTGTTCAGTAACTTCGCTCATGGAGATACCCAGGGCATTGGCAACGCCCTCTCCATAAGCCGGGTCTGCTTTCATACAGTTCCCGATATGGCGAATCTTGATTTTCTTTGGGGCATCACCCATTGCCCGGGCGGTATTTTCAAAAAGAGCCTTCTGTTGCGCAGAATTCATCAGTCGGAACAAATTGCCGGGCTGTGAATAATAGTCATCGTTGTCTTCCCTATGATTCCAGTGGTCGGCCGCACCCTCGAGACTCAGCGGCGGCTCACGGAAATCAGGCTGTTCCTGCCACTCGCCATAGCTGTTGGGCTCATAGCCGAGGGTTCCTTCATAGTTACCATCCACCCGCATGGCGCCATCGCGATGGTACCCGTGAACAGGGCAGCGTGCGCGGTTGACCGGGATGAGGTGATGATTGACACCCAGGCGATAACGCTGAGCATCACCGTAGGAAAAAAGCCGGCCCTGCAGCATTTTATCCGGTGAAAAACCAATACCCGGAACAATATTGGCAGGATTGAAGGCAGACTGCTCCACCTCGGCAAAGTAGTTTTCCGGATTTTTGTTCAATTCAAGCACCCCCACATCCATGAGGGGATAGTCACCGTGGGGCCAGACTTTGGTCAGGTCGAAGGGGTTGAAGGGGCACTTTGAAGCGTCTTTTTCCGGCATCACCTGGATTTTCATGTCCCACCTGGGGAAGTCGCCGTTCTCGATACTTTCAAACAGATCCCGCTGGTGGCTCTCACGATCCTTACCTACGATTGCCTCGGCCTCCGCATCGGTGATGTTCTTGATGCCCTGTTGGGTCTTTAAATGAAATTTTACCCAGACACGCTCGTTCTTGGCGTTGATCATGCTGTAGGTGTGGCTACCGTAACCATTCATGTGCCGGTACGAATAGGGGATGCCCCGCTCGCTCATGGTAATTGTAACCTGGTGCAAGGACTCCGGCAACAACGTCCAGAAGTCCCAGTTGTTACGCGCGCTGCGCATGTTGGTTTTAGGATCGCGCTTGACAGCATGATTGAGATCCGGAAACTTGAGCGGATCTTTCAAGAAAAATACCGGTGTGTTGTTCCCAACCAGGTCCCAGTTGCCCTCTTCGGTGTAGAATTTTATGGCAACGCCACGAATATCGCGTTCTGCGTCTGCCGCCCCACGTTCACCGGCAACGGTGGAAAAACGTGTGAAAAGATCCGTCTTTTTGCCGACCTCGGAAAATATTTTCGCTTTTGTGTATTTGGTGATGTCGTGCGTGACGGTAAATGTGCCATATGCGCCGGAGCCTTTGGCGTGCATACGTCGCTCGGGGATGACTTCCCGGTCGAAATGAGCGAGTTTCTCCAGGAACCACGCATCCTGAAGCAACATCGGTCCCCGCGGCCCTGCTGTCATGACGTTCTGATTATCGGCAACAGGTGCACCCTGGTTGTTGGTCAGTTTCTTGGACATTGGATTACCTCCTTTTTATAGGTTTGTTTTTTCTTTGCAGCGCATTCAAGGCAAACGCCTTTAACTTCTACCTGGGTCGTTTCCACGTGACCAATAGATTGAAGCGATTCCGGCAGTGTTAGCTTGTCTAATTTATCGCTGTAAAAATCCTGCGTCAGTCCACACTGGATACACACAAAATGGTGATGGCGGTCGAGATTCGCATCAAAACGCGTCCGCTCGCGTAGGGGGCCGAGCGTTGTAATCAGTCCAAGCTCTTTGAGCCACCAAAGTGTCCGGTAGACCGTATCCAGCGATACAGTGGGCATTCGCCCTCGCACACCCTGGTAGACCTTTTCCACGTCGGGGTGATCACCCGTCTGCGCCACTTCACGAAAAATTTCCATTCGTTGATGGGTTAACTTCGCGTTCGACTTCCTGCATGCCTCATTGAATCGGGCCATGCGCTGCTCGACATCTCGTTGGGTTACTTTCAACATATTGTTCCTAAACAGGAATATATTCTTAATTAGGATTTCTATATTAAAAGAAAATGGATGTCAATAGTGACTTTATTGTTCGGTCGATTGGATTGGACTTATAGTAATAGAAGACTGTTAACCATACAAATGTATCTTAATATTTTGGCACTGGTGTTCCTTACGAACGCTTATTTGCAAGTTCGAGCGGTTGTTTGACGTTATTTGCCGAAGCAGTTTCGGAACGTTATTCTGACAAACAGTATATACTGGAGCGGTAGGGATGATCGGCAGCGAAAGCGGGCACTGTCTGAAAACTCCCCGAGGGCTCAAATATTTAAAACGCCCTTCTCAGGTAGAAGTCTTACCTGGGATCATCGACGGGTTCCCTGCCGGGAGCCACAATCCCTCTTCGCTCGAGAAGGGAGCCCTCCAGCCGGTAAAAACTGGTAAGTGCCTTGAGATAGTTGACAACCGAATTGACTTCATTGATACGGTTCACCAGAAGGTCCCTTTGGGCCTGTGCCACGAGCAAATTTGTCGAACGGCCCACGCGAAATTTTTCGGTTTCAATTCGTAATTTTTCTTCCTGAAATTTTCTTGTGGCTGCACTGGCAGCTATCTGTTCCCTGGTTCGATTGACCTCGATGTATGCGTTGCGTACATCCAGCTCAACCAATTGGGACAGATTTTCCAATATTTTTTCCGCCTGGTTCTTCTTGAGAAGCGATCTTCTGCGCTGTGCTTTGGCGCTGCGGTTTCTTACGGGTTGTTCGAAGTTGAGACCCACAAGTACATCATAATTATCCCCCGGCAAATCGATTACAGCGCCTGAAAAGGAATCCGCATATCCGGTTTTCCCCAGATTGATGAACAGATCCATTACAGGCAGCATACCGTTTCTGGTCCGAACAACTTCGAGCTCTTGTCTTTGGATGTCCAGTTTGGCCTGATTTATCTCCGGCCGCATGCGTTTGGCGACGGCTACGTGCTCCTCTATATCGCCGAGTTCAGCTTCCGGCAGCGATGGGGGATGTACAAGAGAAATCTCTCTGTTCCAGAAGGATTCCCCCGGTGGATTCAGCAGGCGCAGCAGGAGAATCCGGTTCGAATCCAGGGCGCTTTTTGCATTGATCAAGCCCTGTTTCTGGGCAGCCACCTCAGCCTGAACAGCAGCGAGCTCAGCCTCTGCCATGGCACCCACGCGAATCATCTCCTCGGTCTCGACAAGTTGCTGGTTGGCAAGTTTCAGGGACTCCTCGACAATCTCGATCTGTCGCTGGGACAGGGCATAATCCCAGTAGGCATTTTCAACCTGAGCAACCAGGGTTTCACTAAAGCCCCTCAACTCATAGATGCTGATGGCTGTTTCCAGTCTCGATTGTTGAATCCTTGCCTGGTTTACTTCGGTGCCATACCCGCGCAGCAGGGACTGCGTAACCGATAACCCCAGACGTGATTTCGCATAGGGATCGGCATATTGATCGGCATCCGTGACACTGCTGGATATTTCCAGTTCGACAAACGTACCTGTGGGAAAGTACTCTTTGAGAGAGATACTGCCCCCGTAGATATCCGTGGTGGTATCTTGGGTGTCGTCGTTCGTATTGTCCGGGCGCGCAGTGTCGTTCCGTTCCACAAAAACTTCCCCGCTTAAAACCGGATCGAACACCGCCTGTTCTTCTTCCGTATAGGTCCTCTGGATAGAGGGATTGAATCGTTCCACCACGAGGGAGGGGTTGTTTTCCATGGCACTCAGCGTGGCGTCATTCAAAGAAATCCGAAGTGGCCCGCTAGGGGGAATCGATGCCTGCCTGTCTTTTTCAATGGCAGGTTCCTCGGGTTGAAAAACATCCATGTCATCCTGGTATGTGGAAAGCGCCGTATCTTCTGTCTTTTTTTCATACCCCGTGGACACACAGGACAACGGGAGTGTGGCAACCCCTAAAACAAGGATAAAGATGCTTCTTTTCTTAAGCCTGTTCATTTTTTTCACATGGTTTCCTCGAGACGTTTGTCTTTGGACACATCAGCGGGTCGTTCAGACGCTGACACCTGTGCTGCTTTCAGTTTCTTTCCTTCGAACAAGGTATAGATAGCAGGAAGTATGATCAGTGTGATCAGATTCGAACTGATCAGTCCCCCGATAATTGCCCGGGCCATGGGTGCCTGGGCGTCTCCCCCTTCACCCAGACCCATTGCCAATGGTGTCATGGCCAGTATTGTTGTGGCGGCGGTCATGAGAACGGGTCGCAGACGTCTTCTCCCAGCCTCTTCAATGGCTTCTCTAAGTGGAAAGCCATCCCGGCGGCGAAGCAGATTGATGTGATCCACTAGCAAGATGGCATTGTTCACAACGATACCACCCAGCATGATACAACCGATGTAGGACTGAATGTTGAAGGTTGTATGGGTAAAAAGGAGTATCAGAATGACACCGATGGCGGCCATGGGCACGGAAAACATCACGACAAAGGGATAGCGCAGGGATTCATAAAGCGAGGCCATCACCATATAGACCAGAATGATCGCCAGTATAAAACTGATCAGCAACTCTTGAAAGGCTTTCTGTTGTTCCTGGTAATCGCCGCCAAAAACGATGTTGAAATCCCTTGGTATGGGTACGGACTGTAAGCCCTTTCGAATATCCCCCAAAATGGAACCCATGTCCCGTTCACTGGTATTGGCATGTTACGTAGGTCACACGCTCCTGGCTTTTACGCTCGATCAAAACCGGCCCCCGTCTCGGGCGAACCTGTACCACGTTTCTAAGAACCACCTGTTCTCCGTCGGTGTTGGTAACAGGAAGATCAAGGATGTCCCTTAATTCATTTTTATCCTTGTCCGCAAGCTTGACACGTATGCGATATTCATTCCCGCCTTCCCGGTAATTGCCTGCCGACGTTCCGGATAGAACGGTTTGCAGCATATGGGCAATACTGGATATGGTCAGTTTCATATCGGCAGCCTTCTGACGATCGACGATGATCAGTTCCTCAGGGGTTCCGGTTTCCCTGCTGATACTGGTGTCGGTGATACCGGGTATGCCTGTGACGACCTCTTCTACACGCAGGGCCAGTTCATTGGATGTTTCGAGATCATACCCGTATACCTCTATCTGAACCCGTTCGGTACCACCGGTGCCCATGCGCAGGATAAAGAGCCCCCCGCCTGCCCGGGTACGGACTTTGGTTCCGGGAATAAAGTTGAGTTTTTTACGAAGATCGGCTGCGATTTCATCACTGGATCGCGTGCGCTCCTTGAGTGGCTTTAAGGCGATGCGCATGGATCCGGCATTGGAACCCCTGGCGCTCCAGCTGGAACCGCCGAGAAAGGATACGGTGTTGTCGATTTCAGGGACGGCCTCGTATACGATCTTTTCGATTTTTTGAAACGTACGGTCCATCAATTCGAGACGTGTCCCCACGGCCATTTCGGCATTGACCCGCACTTCCCCCTCATCGGATGCCGGCATCAGTTCGACACCCACATAGGGGATCAGAAACAGACTGCCGCAGAGCAGTAAAAATGCGCTGCCAACGACCAGAATGCGATGGTTGAGGGCAAATCCAAGCAGGTGTGTATAGGCATCTTCCAACTGTGTAAAAAATCTTGCGGTTATTCGAAAAAACCATCCACCGGCCGAATTTCCCGATGTGTTCCCAGAAGATATGGGTAATCGGATACGGGCTGCAAGCATGGGAACGAGTGTCAGTGCCGTCGCCAGGGAGCAGATCAGAGAAAACCCGATCACATACGAAAGCTGTTCAAACATGATCCCTGACATACCGCGGATAAAAATGAGCGGCAAAAATACGGCCAGTGTTGTCAGTGTACTGGCAATGACAGCGGCGGTCACTTCCTGGCTGCCTTTTATGGCCGCTGAAATCCGGTCTTCACCCGATTCCCGCAGTCGATAAATATTTTCCAGTACCACGATGGCATTGTCCACCAGCATGCCGACACCCAGCGCCAGACCGCCGAGGGTCATCAAGTTCAAGGTAAAACCGTTGAAGTACATCAGTGCAAAGGTGGCGACAATCGAGATAGGGATGGTTGTGGCGATGATGGCCGTACTGGGAATGTTTCTTAGAAAAAACAGCAGGACGCAGATGGCCAGGACGCCGCCATAAAGAATGATGGAGCCGACATTGGTGATGGAACGTTTGATATAGTCGGACGAGTCGATGATCGTGACGATCTGAATCTGGGGCAGATCGCGGTTGATCCGTTCGATCTCCTGCAGCACACGCGTGGCGACTTCTACGGTATTTTTCCCGGATTGCTTGCTGACGGACATTCGAATCCCGGGTTTATTGTTTACCCGCACGATCCGGGTCACTTTTTCCCATGCATCCTCCACTCCGGCAATCTCTTTCAACTGGATGGCAACACCATCCCTGACAGCCACGACCGTATTTCTGAGCTCATCAAGGTCGTTGTAGATACCGGGTGTCCGGATGGTAACATCCTGCAAACCCTGCTCAATGGTCCCGGCAGGCAAGTTGATGTTTTCTTCTTTGAGACGTTTCAAGATCTGGTCGATGGGAAGCCCCAGGGCCTTCAACTTTTCTGAATCCAGATTTACATGAATCTCGCGGTCCAGACCACCGCGGATATCCAGGGATGCAACACCGGGTATTTTTTCAATACGGTTTTTTACCTGGTCATCGATGAGCTGCCTGACATGGATAGGGTCCAGATTACTGGACACGCCCAGAATGAGTATGGGGAAAGCGGCCAGATCGAACTTCCGCAGCCGGGGACGCTCCACTTCTTCGGGCAGACGGGGTAAGACACGGTCGAGACGGTCCCTGACATCATTGGCGGCTTCGTTCAAATCGGTCCCCCAGGCAAAGGAGACCCGCACGCTGCTTTGTCCCTCGGCTGAGACCGATGTGACTTCATCGACACCGGGGACGGCACTCATGGCCTCCTCGATGGGAATGGTGATAAGCTCTTCGACTTCCTCGGGGCTGGCGTCTTCATAACCCGTGGAGATGCTCAATGTGGGATAGGTGATGTCCGGCATCAGATCAACGGCAAGTCGCGTCAGTGAAATGGCTCCGATGATAATAACGATCAGGGATGCCATGATGGTCAGCACAGGACGTTTAACGGAAAAACTGGAAACGTTCATGATGGATGCTTCCGTATTGCTCGTTTAGCCTTTTACAGATGGGTTTTTGTGTCTTCTGTAGACGGGTTCTCTGTCACCGGATTGTCTGGAATGATGATGGAAGCGCCGTCTTCCAGAAGGTGTTGCCCCAAAACAACCACGGAACCGCTTATGACGGGTGTGCGTATTTCAGTGAGTTTGCTGTCCACGATGCCGCGTGTAACCGCAACAAAGCTTGCGGTTTTTCCTTCCGGATCGACAATAAAGACCCCTTGTGAATTGTTGCGCTTGATTACGGCAGCAGTGGGAACCACGGTTGCATTTTCATGCTTTTCGAACTGAATTTGTGCCCGGATAAACATGCCCGGCTTTAAGATCTTCTGTGGATTGGGTATTTCTATTTCGATTCTGGCTTCTCTGGATTTTTCTTTCAGGATCGGTGCAATTCGAAGCACCTTTCCGGAAAACGAACGATCCGGAAAAGCATCGGTTGAAATCACAGCCTCCTGGCCAATGCTTATTTTGGCATAGTCCTGCTCCACGACATGAATGGCGGCGATAAGCGTTCCGATATCTATGATGGAAACAATCGGCGTATTGGCTGCCAGCATGGCACCCTCATCCACAAACCGCTCTCCCACCACCCGATATCCGGCACTGTTGTTGCCGGGCACATGAATTTGGGTGTACTCGAGACGTACCTTGGCAACCCTCATGGCAGCCTCACTCTGGGCTACCCTGGCAAGGGCCACTTTCAATTTTGCCTCCTGGGCTTTCAAGTCGGATAAGGATGCATCCAATTGCGATTCAGAGGCAATCTTTTTTTCCCTCAGGGCAACAGCCCGCTCATGCTCCCTTTTGGCGTTTTCCAGGGCATTTTCCTGCTCCAGGAGATTGGCCCGCGCGACTTCGAGCTCGGCCCCGGCCTGACTGACCTGCTGTTTGTATTCCGCGTCATCCAGGACAGCTATCAGTTGACTGTTTTGAAGTTCGTCACCAATATTGACCCATATCTTTTCGAGCCGCCCGCCGATTTTTGGGGCGATAACAAATGCTGCACGGGGGTACAACGAGCCACTGTAGCGGCCGATATCCTGAACCGTTGCTTGTTGAACAGGTGCGACTTCAACGGCAACGGGTATATTTTTTCGCTCGCGTTTGACGGCTTTTGTGTCACTGTTGACGCGTTGATAGATCTGCCAGCCTAAAAAAGACACGCCCAGTAAAAGAATACCTATCAGCAATATTTTTTTCATGACAACGATAATTATTTGCTTTTTAATAAAGGATCAAGCAAAAAAAGGCTGGTGACAACCAAGACCGTAGGTCTCTTAAGCAATTTTTTGGTTTTCAGCTCGATAGAGCGAAATGGGTGATTCGATGGAGATTACCTGATGGTCAAAGCTTCCCGCGAATTTCAGGTTTTTGTCAAACCGATTGGCTCCCTATGCAACCTGGGTTGCCACTATTGCTATTATCTCGATAAAAAACAGCTCTATGAAAACAACACCTCCTTTCGCATGCCCGAGGAACTCCTGGAGAAATACATCGTTCAGCACATACAAGCCTTCCCCGGTCCAGACGATCAATTTTTCCTGGCATGGTGGAGAGCCGACCCTGTTAGGCGTGGACTACTTCCGCAAGGTTGTGGCGCTGCAACGCAGGCACCAGCCCCCTGGACGGCATATCACCAATGGCATCCAGACCAACGGCACACTCCTGGATGAAAACTGGTGCCGGTTTTTAGCAGGTGAAGGGTTTGGTGTTGGTTTAAGTATGGACGGGCCACAGGATCTGCATGATCGCCACCGCTTGACCAAAGAGCGGGAGCCCACACATGAACTGGTATTGCGCGGGTATCATCTGCTTCAAAAATACGCTATTCCCATCGATATTCTTTGTGTCGTACATTCACATAACGTTCTGTTCCCCTTACAGGTTTACGCGTTCTTCAAACAGATCGGAGCGCAATATCTGACTTTTTTACCCTTGGTCCAGCCGCATTCCGCCGACCATGCACACGTCCACCGGCATTCGGTCGGACCGAAGGACTGGGGCACTTTTCTTTGCAACATCTTTGACGCTTGGGTTGCTCAGGATATCGGGAAAATAAAAATACAGATATTTGAGGAAGCTGCCAGAACCGCTTTTGACCAGGAGCACGCATTATGTATTTTTCGAAAAACCTGTGGTGACATCCCTGTCCTGGAGCATAACGGTGATGTCTATTCATGCGACCACTTTGTCACCCCTGAGCATCGCCTGGGCAATATCCAGGAAACCCCACTGGTGGAACTGCTGGAAAGCCCCGCACAAAAATCATTCGGGCAACTTAAATCGAACAGCCTGCCCCGCTATTGTCTGAGCTGCGAGGTTCTGGAGATGTGCAATGGGGGTTGCCCCAAAGATCGTATCCTGCAGACACCCGATAACCAAGCCGGTCTCAACTATCTGTGTGAGGGCTATAAACGCTTCTTTGGCCACTGCCGGCCGTTCATCGAAGAATTGTCTACCCTGGCACGCACCCGGAACCTGTACCCCCGATCAGAGCCCCCACCGTCCAAGGTGATCAGAGAAACCCCCAAAACAGGTCGCAATGCGCCTTGTCCGTGCGGCAGTGGACGCAAGTATAAAAAGTGCTGTCTGGGAAAATGATTCGGGGTGCTTACTCTCTCAACTTCTCGCTTAAAAATGCAATGGTACGCTTCCAGGCCAGCTGAGCTGCTTCTTTGTTATACCGCTCGGGATTTGTGTCGTTGTTGAAAGCATGCTGGGCCCCTGGATATATATACAGCTTATATTCTACGCCTTCCTTTTTTAGGGCTGCCTCGAAGGCGGGAATCCCCTCATTGATCCGCTCATCGAGTCCGCCGTAATGTAGAAGCAAAGACGCCTTGATTCTGGAGACATCTTCGGCCGCGGGTTGCCGCCCGTAGTAAGGGACCGCTGCTTTCAGATCAGGAGCATTGACCGCCAGTTGGTTGGCCATCGCTCCTCCCCAGCAAAACCCTACCACGCCGACCTTTCCCGTAGACATGGAATGGGTCTTCAAATACTTTACGGCCGCAACATAATTGTTGAGTGTCGAGTGCTTATCCAGCTTGCCAATTAACGCCCGCCCCTCATCCGGATCCTTGGGCGTTCCCCCGAGGGGCGATAACGCATCCGGCGCCATCGCTAAAAATCCCTCCAAAGCGACACGTCTGTTCACATCTTCGATGTGGGGATTCAGACCTCTGTTCTCGTGAATTACGATCACACCCGGTAGTTTGGCAGCACCTTTCGGTCTTGCAAGGTAGGCGTGAACGTCTCCGGTTGCACCGGAATAGATAATATTGTCCGTAGAAAGGCGGGCGTCGTCTGCGAAACGATTGCGGCGGCCGCATGGCTTCTCTCCACCAATGACAGCAAGGTGTTCGCGGCCAGCGTGCCGCCCGCCAAAACAGACAATTTTTTGACAAATTCCCGGCGACCGATGCGTTTATGCAGGTATTGATTGTACAAGTCCCTTATTTCTGGATTCATAATCTTACCTCCTCTTTTATTTAGCCCATCTTTTTAACCTGAGTTGAAACGGAATAAAAAGTCAACCAAAATCAATTTCAGCATAGTATGTTGGTATGTTATCGACCTACTAGGTTGAAAACGACAACATCTGATTAAAACAGATTGATATCGATGGTCCCGGCATGGTATTGCTGCAGCGCTTTTTCTTTTTAGCCCGATAAACCTTGTAAAGGTACGGCTCTATCCATTACTCATATGCCTAAATCATCTTACGAACCCTATCGCGACCCCCATCGCTGGATGGTGTTTTCCGTCATCTGCCTGGTCTATTTCTTTGTCTATTTTCACCGGGTCTCCACCTCCGTCATCGTGACGGACCTGTTGAAGGCCTTTGACACCCATGCCGCGGCACTGGGTCTCATGTCTTCCATGTATTTTTACATCTATGCCCTGGAGCAGCCCCTGGTGGGATACCTGACGGACCGCCTGGGCCCCATGAGGGTGATCGGTGTGTGGTCTTTGGTGGCAGCCGTGGGGTGTTTCATGTTCGGCATGGCTCCGAATATCTTCTGGGCGTCTGTGGCAAGAGCGTTGATCGGCTTCGGTGTCGGGGGTGTCTATGTCCCGGCCATCAAAGCGTTCTCCCAGTGGTTCAGGAAAAAGGAATTTTCATTCATGATCGGGCTGCTCATGTCCGTGGGAAATTTCGGGGCCGTCATTGCCACCACACCCCTGGCCTGGTCTGTGGTTTTATGGGGCTGGCGAATCACATTTTTTGTCATCGGCGGGATCACGATGATACTGGCTTTCGTGGCCCTGGTGTTCACCCGGGACAAGAAAGACCACACCCCCCTGCCTCCCTCAATGTCATCGATCGAGGACACGCCCTCAGAGACTTCTGTTTTTCAAATACTTGGCTCAGGTCGTTTCTGGCTGGTTGCAGGCATCTTTTTCGGCATCTATGGGACGGTTATAACCCTCCAGGGTCTCTGGGCGACGCCCTTCCTCATGGCGGCCCTGGACATTCCACGGATCTACGCCAGCAAGCTGAATATGCTGATACCCATAGGCGTCATCATCGGATCGCCGTTGATTGGCTGGCTCTCCGAACGGCTTCTATGGCCCAAGATAACCACCCTGCGGGTGATTATTACCATTTATACAATATCCTGGATAGGAATAATCTTTTGTCATGCATGGCTCGGTGCCGTGGGTCTGGGCGTGATGCTGCTGGGGATGGGTCTTGTGGCAGGCGGCTTCATCAGCGTTCTCTGGGGCGTTATCCGGGAAACAACTCCGGAGAAAACCCTGGGTATGGTGTCAGGGCTGCTCAACCCGGCTCCTTTTCTGGGCGTGGCCGCCTTCCAAGTGGTCACCGGCGCGATACTGAACCACACCGAACGCCTGGATGATCTTTACTCCTTGTCAGGTTTTAGCGATGCCTTTTCCGTCTGTTTAGTGGTTATCGCTGTTTGCCTGGGGATGTCCTTTTTTTTAAGAAACAAGCCATAAGCTGTAAGCCTTAAGCAATAAGCTGCTTACAGCTTACCGCTTATTGCTTAGAGCTCAGAGATTCCAGCAACACCGGAATGAAGGTCTTCAGGTCTTCCACAATACAGATGTCGGACAGATTGAAAATGGCAGCCATGGGATCGGTATTGATGGCCACGATGAATCCGGATCCTTTCATGCCGCTGACATGCTGGGCAGCGCCGGATATACCGCAGGCCAGATAAAGGTCGGGCGTTACGGTGGCGCCGGTGACCCCGATCTGCCGGTCATAGGTCATCCATCCCATGTCGATGACCGGTCGGGATCCACACACCACTGATTGTGGAATCAGGGAAGCCAGCTTCCGCACAAGCTGAAGATTTTCTACCTCACCAATGCCCCTGCCGGCAGATACAATGACTCTGGCTATTGACAGGTCCAGGTCACTCGTCTGGAATGTCCTGGTGGAAAGCGTGGTAGATGCCTGAGGGGCAACTGCCATTGATTTCAGATAAACCTTTCCCCGTGTCTGATTCTTTTTCGGTGTCGGCCCATATGATCCCGGTTGAACGGTGAGCACCGTTGTTTTCGTAGAAGACACCATGTCTGCGTTGATTTTACCGCCGTAGATATCCCTGGAAAAACAGAGCCTGTCCTGCTGAACAGAGAGTGAACTCACACCGGTAATACAGGTGGCATTCAGACGCATGGCAAGCCCTGGTGCAAAATCCGATCCCCGGGAGGAATGGGCAATACAGATATGGGCCGGGGGGTGTTCCCCCAGGGTTTCATGCAAAACTGATTTATAGACTTGACCATTGTACTGTGCCAGCTGGGGTGCCGATATGCCCAGGACATCCTTTCCCGTTTTTCTGGCCAGGCTTTCTGCAAGAACGTCCACCTTCTCCCCGAGAACCAGTATCTGGATTGGCGCCGGTCTGAGGTGCTGAAGCGCCTCGGCGAAATGCACCAGTTCATGGGTGACCGGTCGGATTTCTCCCTGAAAATGCTCGGCGATGATCACGATGGATCCGGATGATAGCATGTTTCTCATGACAAAAATGACCTGTCGGACAAAATAGTTAACAACTGTTCCGCTTTCTGGGATGTGGACCCTTCCAGAAAAACACCCTCCCGCAATTTTCTGGGCAGGGTCACCTGCTGCACACCCTGCAGCGGAGCGGGTTCATCCGTCGCATCCACATGCAGGGTATTCAGACTCAGTTTGTTTGCCCGCAGCAGGTTTGACAGGGACGGATAGCGGGGCTGGTTGATACCGGTCTGAATCGTCAAGAGGGCCGGGAGCTGCAATGCAACCTCCTCCCGGTAACCCCCTTCTATCTCCCGTTCCACATGTACGCCCTCGCCGGCCGGCATGATCTTCACCTGAACAACGGCTGTTGCACATGGCAGGGACAAACACTCGGCCATGAGAGGCCCCACCTGCCCCTGCATCAGGTCTTCCGACATGGCGCCGCAGAAAATCAGGTCAGCGCCGGAGGCTTCGGACAACATCGCCATCCATCCGGCCAGGATAAGCGGGTCCACAAAGCCATCCCCTGGGGTGATGATATGCGTCCCATGGTCGGCCCCCATGCCTATGGCCCGCCGAATGACCGCTTCTGATCGCTCCGGACCAACGGAAAGAATATGGATCATCGTTCCGGGAAAGGCCTCCTTGATTTGGACAGCCGCTTCCACGGCACATTCGTCGAAGTGGTTCATCCTGAACGCTGATGTACCATGGATCGTTACCCATCGGGCGTCTTTATCGATGGTAACGACGGCTTCGGACTCGGGAACCTGTTTGACGCAGACAAGAATATTTAACATAAGCAATAAGCCTTAAGCTGTAAGCTGTAAGCGGCTAATTGCTTAAGGCTTACAGCTTATCGCTGTCTTTAGTAATTTTCTCGCTCGATGATGGTCGCCACCCCCTGGCCGCCACCCACACATGCATTGGCACAGCCATAACGCCCGCCTTTTGCCTCGAGGATGCGTGCCAGGGTGCCTGTCAGACGCACACCGGTTGCTCCCAATGGATGACCGATGGCGGTACCACCGCCCATGACATTGACCGTGTCAGGATCGAGACCCAGCTTCTTGATGCAGTTCAAGGCCACGATGCAGAAGGCCTCGTTGATCTCCCAGAAATCGATATCCGAAGCTTTCAAGCCGGCTTTTTCCAGTGCCTTTTTGGAAGCGGGCACCGGGCCATCCCCCATGATGGTGGGATCCACACCGGCAAAACCGATGGAACGGATGGTTGCCAGGGGCTTGATACCTTTCTTTTTGGCTGTCTCTTTTGACATGAGAATCATGGAGGTAGCCGCAGCATTCAGCGGCGAAGAAATACCGGCCGTTATCACGCCGTCTTTTTTGAATGCCGGCCTCAATTGGGAGAGACCTTCCAGTGTCGTCTCCGCCCGGACAGCCTGATCTGTGTCGACGGTCATGACGGAACCGTCTGCCTGTTCTGCATCGATGGGCAGAATTTCATCTGCAAAAAAACCTTCCGCCTGCGCTTTTGCGGCCAGCTGATGCGAACGAACGCCCCATTTGTCCATGTCTTCCTTGGTGAAGTCACACTGTGCGAAAAGCTTCTCCGCCGTCAGCCCCATGTTCATGCTGGTCATCATGTCCCAGTGCTGGTAGGAAGGATCCATAAATAATCCCATGTTGGGAACAATGGCGCCTCGATCGATTAGGGGACCGCCCATGGGTACGCGTGTCATGTGCTCCATGCCGCCCACCATGACGATATCCGCAAAATCCATGGCAATCTCCATGAAACCGATGTGAATGCCGGCCATGGCCGAACCGCACTGCTGATCCACAAATTTTGCAGGGATGGTTTCCGGCAGGTTGGCCAGGAAAAGGGGAAAACGGCCACCAAAGGTAAATTGTTCCGAAACACCCGTGGCGCAACCCACAATAAAATCATCGATCTCTTTTGGGTCAATCCCGGCTTTTTTAATGGCTTCCGGCAGGAGTTTTCCCAGCAACTCATCCGAACGCATTTTGCAGAACCAGTCCCGTGCCGGATCGTTTGGACGGGATCGCGTTTGCGCGGTTCTCAAATATCCTGCGATGACGACTTCTTTCATGATAGTACCTCCTTAATAAGCTTTAAGTATTAAGCTGTAAGCCCTAAGCAGCTTATCGCTCCTATTCCAATTCATAAAAATAAACAGATGCATCCTAAACAATCCGTTTAATCGACATAAAAACACTTGTTCTTCTCCACCATCTCCTTGATCAGGGCTGCCGGCTGGAAATGAATGCCGAACTGAGCCTCCAGTTCAACGAGTTTCTCAAGAACATTTGAAAGACCCCACGTGTCTGCATAACGCAGTATGCCGCCACGGTAGGGTGGGAATCCCGTGCCGTAAATCATGGCCAGGTCCATATCCTGAGGTCTGTCACAAATCCCTTCCTGGATCATGTAAGCTGCCTCGTTGATGGCGTTTGCAAGCATCAAGTCTATGATCTCCTGTTCCGCAATCATCTTGGGCACAACGCCGTTGTCCGTAAGATAGGTTTGCACAACATTTACAACCTTCGGGTTTGGCACGGGCGTGTTACCACTGTAATCCATGTAACCGGCCCCGGTTTTGCGACCATAACACCCGGTCTTATAAACCAGTTCCGTCAGGGGGTGAACCTTGTAACGCTCTCCCAGCCTCTTTTCAAAGGTTTTGTTGACATGGTAATTGATGTCGATTCCCGTGAGATCGGAAAGGGTCGCCGGTCCCATGGGCATACCGAAGTTGAGCATGGCCTGTTCGACGGCGGAACCATCCACGCCGTCCGCGGTGAGATAGACGGCACCGCCCATCAAGCCACCCAGCTGCCGGGAAACATAAAACCCGGGGCCGTCATTGACCACGATGGGAATCTTTTTGATCTGCCGCCCAAAAGCCACGCTCGTGGCAAGGGTCTGGTCGGATGTCTGTCCGGCGCAGATGATCTCCAGGAGCATCATACGATGGGCCGGGTTGAAAAAATGAAGCCCGATCATTCTACCGGGATCAGAAAGTGCCGAAGCCATTTCCGTTATTGGCAGAGCGGAGGTGTTGGTTGCAAACACGGTGTGGGAGGGGCAGATCCCCTCCAGCTGTTTCCATATATCCTGTTTGATCTCCATGTTTTCCACCACGGCTTCGATGACCAGGTCCACCCCGTCCAGATCCTTGAGGTCGGTTGTTGTCTTGAGCTGATTCTCCAGCATGCTTTCCAGGTCTGTCTGTTTCATTTTGCGCGTCTTGATGGGAAAGGCGAATGTCTTGCGGACAGAGGCAACGCCCTTTTCAAGAGCCTCGTCGTTGATATCCCAGAGGACGGTTTCGCATCCACTCTTCAGCAGAAGGTTGACGATACCGGAACCCATGACACCCCCGCCCAGCATGGCCGCTTTCTTGATGCCGGCCGGCTCGATCCCTTCGATCCGCTCGAGTCTTCCGGCAGCACGGGTATTCAAAAAGATCCCCATAAGATTTTCAGCAACGCCCGACACCGCACAATCGACAAAAAGCGCCACCTCCCTTTCCAGGTCCTTGTCGATATCGTAACTCAGACCCTGATCTATGGCCTCCACCGCTTTCATGGGTGCGATGTAGCCTTTGGATTGCGCCGCCACCATGGCCTTTGTAAAATCCATCATGGCTTTTTTCTCTGCGGCACTCGGTATCCAGTGGTGCTGATTACGGGTCATCCGGGCCTTGATATTGAGTTGACCGCCGGCGAATTGCCGGGCGGCTCCCATGGCTTTTTCAATCAAACTTTCGGCATCGGCCACCGCGTCCACCAGTCCCCTTTGGTGGGCGATCTCGGCTTTGATAGGCTTTCCAATGGTAATCATCTCCAGTGCGTACCGCAGCCCGATCAAGCGGGGCAGTCTTTGCGTGCCGCCTGCACCCGGAATCAGCCCGATCTGCACTTCGGGCTGACCCAGATTGACGCCCCTGACGGCCACACGGTAGTGACAGGCCATGGCAAGTTCCAGACCGCCGCCAAGGCAGTTGCCGTTGATGGCTGCCACGATGGGCTTGGGCCCTGTTTCCAGACTGCTCATAAACTGTGTAAATGCCAGTGACCGCTCCACAACAGTCCCACGATCCTTTACGCCCTGAATCTGAGTGATATCCGCACCAGCAATAAAATTCCTGCCGGTGCCGGTGAGAACCATGGCCTCGATGTCGTCATCCTCGTAGGCCGCCTTCAGCGCCTGGGCAAGATCCTCCACAAAATGTTTCGAAAGCTGGTTCACGGGTGGGTTGTTCATACTGAACACCGCCACACCCTCTTTCACTTCCACCTGGATGGTATTAAATTTGGTTTTCATACATGACTCCTTTGTTCAGCCATTAGCTGTTGGCAATTGCTTGTCATTTGCACTTCGTGCGACATTTGCCCTACGGGCGATATTACGCCTCCGGCTGTAATTTATGGTCATTGGCCCTTCGGGCGTCATTTATTGCTGCTCATAGCTAATAACTCGTGGCTACGATGAATGACGCGCAGCTAATGACAGTTGTTTTCCCCTTCACCCCTCCAACCCTGATTTTACCCTCGGACCCTTGTATGCTGGGAAGCTAGGATGCTTGGAAGCTGGGACGCTGCTGTCCGCTCACAGCTGGCAGCCACCCTCGGACCCTTGTACCACCCTCCAACCCTTCATTTAAATCCCCCCAAACCCCACATCGTCCATCTCGACAGCCGAGCCATCAAGATCCTTGATCGACACCATTTTACCATGGGTAACGGGAAGAACCGTATTGATAAAAAACTTCGCCGTCTGGATCTGGCCTTCATAAAAACTGACATCCTTCTTCTTGGCACCTTCCTGGAGTTTTTCATTGGCAACGACAGCGCGCCAAAGCAGCATCCATCCCATGGTGACATCCCCCATAACTTCCAGAAACGGGAATGCGTGGGCAAACGCTTTCTTGAACTCGGGAGACATGGCTTTCTGGCCGAGATGCATGGCAGATTCTCCCATGGCGTTCATGGCTGTTTCCAGCTTATCGGCCATGGGAACCAGGATCTCGTGTTGTCTGGCATGCGTGATGGTCTTTTGAATCTTTTCCAAAAACGCCAGGAATACCTTTCCCTTTTTCATACCCAGCTTTCGGGCCAGCAAATCCATAGCCTGAATGCCATCCGTGCCCTCGTAGATGGACGTTATCTTGCAGTCTCTGGCAATCTGTTCCACCGGATATTCCCGGGTATACCCATAACCACCATACACCTGGATGGCCTCGATGCAGACATCATATCCCCTCTGGGCACAGTATGCTTTAACCAACGGCGTCAAGAGATCCGTCATGCCCTGATAGTGCTCCTTTTCTTCCTCTTTCTCCGTGTTCGCCAACTTGTCAAAACATCGCACCGTATAGTAGGCAAAACTGCGCATGCCCTCCACATGGGCCTTCATCCATAGAAGCATGCGTCTCACGTCAGGATGATTGATGATCGGCACCTGGGGCGCTTCACGATCGGCCATCTTTTCCAGATCCCGGCCCTGCAGCCGCTCACGGGCATAGTTCACGGCATATAGATAGGCCGTGGTGGCATGTATAAAGGCCTGAAAACCGACACCCAGTCTAGCTTCGTTCATCATGTGGAACATGATGCGCATGCCATGGTTTTCCTCTCCCAGCAACAGTCCCCGGCAGTTGCCCTTACTCCCCAGAGACATGCTGCAGGTGGCGGAGGCATGAATACCCATCTTCTCTTCGATACCGGTGCAGGTCACATCGTTGGGCTTACCCAGGCTGCCGTCCTCATTGACCCATATCTTGGGAACAAGGAAGATGCTGATCCCTTTGGTTCCCGCAGGCGCTCCTTCTAAGCGGGCAAGCACCGGATGAATAATATTTTCCTGGAGATCGTGTTCGCCGTTGGTGATAAATATTTTATCCCCTTTAATGGTGTAGGTGCCATCATCATTCTTCACAGCCGATGTCATCAATGCCCCCACATCTGAACCTGCCATGGATTCCGTCAGCAGCATGGTGCCCCCCCATACACCGGTATAGAGCTTCTTTAGAAACATGGACTTCTGTGATTCCGTGCCAAAGAGTTCCACCATCTTGCCGGTGCCATGGCCCATGCGCGCATAGTTGACCAGCGGATAGTTACCTCCCACAATATATTCGGCCACGGCCATGCCGATACTGCTCGGCAACCCCTGGCCGCCGAGATCCGGGTCTTCGTTCAACGCGGTCCACTCCCCCTCGATGAGAAGCTTGTGGGGTCTGTGAAAAGATTCTGGGACCTTTACCTGGCCCTTTTCGAAACGCAATCCAAGGTGGTCCCCTTCTGCATATGTAGGCAAAAGCTCCTTGATTGCAAAGGTTCGCGCCTCTGAAATAATCATGTCAAAAACTTTCCTGTTGAGACCTTCGTATTTCTCATAGACCAACAAATCTTCAACCTTCATCTGTTCGTAAAGCACAAAATCCATGTCTCGACGATCTGCAATTACCTGTGCCATTCGCTATAGTCTCCTTTGTATTGTTTAAAGTTATATCCGGTTTTTCTTCTATTTTATTTGTTGATAACGGTCCGGGAAGGTTTCGATTTTCGGCTGACATTTGCACTTCGTGCGTCATTTGTCCTTCGGACGACATTTAGCGCTGCGCGCGATATTAATTGTTGCTGATGGCTTTTAGCAACGATAAATGACACGAAGTAAATGACCATTAATTACGCGAAGCTAATGACGATTCGTCCCTCGAACTCTGGATCCCTTAAATGGTCAACACATTGAACCCTTCATTATGATCAGGGTCACGATTCCTCCGCCCATACGGTAATCGTTTCCCGTCTTTGGTATAACGATAAAAACCCTTTCCAGTTTTTTTCCCCAGACGCCCCTGGGCAATCATTTTCAACAGGAGGTCCGATTTCGTTACCAGATTCTCCTCCCAGATCCGCCATGGATTGCCCCACCAGGGCAAAGGTATCCAGGCCGGCATTGTCGGCGACCTCAAAGGGGCCCACATTCCAACCGTACCCCAGTCGCATACCGACATCCACGTCTTCCGGACTGACAATGCCGTCCGATACCAGACCCACGGCTTCCGGAAAGCCGCCGAAAAAATGCGGTTCATCACAAAACCGGGGATGTCACGGTTCACACGTACCGGTGTTTTTCCAAGGGAAGTGATAAAATCAACCCCTGCTTCAAACACATGGCCTGCTGTCTGTTCCCCTTTTACGACCTCCACGAGTCCCATGAAGGGTACGGTCCGAAAAAATAAAATCCAGCATACGCTCGGGTCGACAAGTGTGCGGCAATACGGGTAATGGGTATGGAGGAAGTGTTGGTGGCCAGCGGGTTGTTGCAGGGATTTTCTCTCCAATGCTTTAAAAAGATCGATCTTGAGCGCCTCTACCTCCAGGACCGCCTCGATGATCCAGTCTGCATCCACCACAGCTGACAGGTCGGTTCCATAGGTAAGGCGACTGAGAATTTTATCGGAGATTCCTCGAAGAAACCCTTTCTCCGTCAATTTGTTGACCGACCATTGCATGCCTTTTTCCGCCTTATTCAAAGCCTCCGGTTTAACGTCGTCAGGTGAACCCTGTACCCGCTCTGGGCACACACCTCGGCGATCCCGGTCCCCATGAACCCTGCCCCGATGACCAAAACACTCTGTTGCTTCATCTTTTCTCCTTTGACCGATA
>CAWKCS010000011.1:0-257214 GCA_963848165.1 uncultured delta proteobacterium
GCTTAGGGCTTATTGCTTATAGCCGTTGTCATAAGTATATTCCGTTTGGCCGTTGACTGACGCTTCGGCGGGTGACGGCAAACATCCGGTCGCCTGTTTGAAGCAAATTAGCGATCGTTAGGAAGACCAGAGGGCTGGATTGGATTGATTGCTTAAACACACAGATAAAGGAAGCCATCTATGCTATTCGTCATCGATGTCGGAAATACCAATATTGTGCTGGGGGTATACAGCGGAAAAACACTCTTGAAAAGCTGGCGGGTTCGCACCGAAAGGAACACCACGGAAGACGAATTCAACATTCTTGTAGCGAACCTGTTTTCGGCCGGTGGGTTCACGCTTGACAAAGTTGAAAAAACCCTTGTTTCATGTGTCGTGCCGCCTATGGTTACGATTCTGGATTCGTTCTGCCGTAAATACCTGGGTCATTCACCCCGCTGGGTCAATGCAAAGTCCTACGCCCGGATGCCGATACGGATTTCCAACCCATCTGAACTGGGAGCGGATCGAATCGTCAATGCCGTTGCCGCCTATGATAAATACCAAACCAGTCTGATCGTCATCGACTTCGGAACAGCCACCACCTTTGATGCTGTCTCTCAAAAGGGTGAGTATCTTGGTGGCGCCATCAGTCCCGGAATCATCATTTCGTCGGAGGCACTCTTTCTTAAAGCCTCAAAGCTCCCAAGGATAGAAATCTTTGAGCCCCCCGAATGTGTTGTGGGCAAGGATACCGGTCAGAGCTTGAAAGCCGGTATTATCTACGGGTATGCCGGACTGGTGGATGGTATTGTCAAGCGCATGAAAGCTGAGATGGGAACCGACCCCAAAATTATTGCTACTGGAGGACTGGCCTCACTCATCAGCCATGTCTCTGAAACCATAGAGACCGTAGAGCCTGATCTGACGCTGGAAGGCTTGCGGATTATCAGTAACTCCCAATAAAATCGCTCCACGATTTTATTGCATATATAGAGATTTTTCCAGTTCCTGAATCCTGGCTTGAATGGCCGATTTCTCCTCCTTTGAAATATCCGGGTCTTCAACCCGCCTTCGGAGACCCAGGAGTATCATCTCTTCCCGGTAATCGGCACATGTATGGGCTGGGCTTTTTGTCATTCGGATTAAATGAGTGTTTCCTTGTATATGCGATAAAACATTTCATATTCCGAAATGTTTCTCGATAAGATCTTTTCAACATCCTTGATATTCTTTTTGTTGATGATGAGATTGACACTCTTACAGAAGGCCATCATATAGTCCATGGTACGAAAACGGTCGCTGATCAGCGTAACATACATGTTCCGCCGCGCATCCATGTGCAGCCGTTCCAGGTAAATCAAAACACCGTTTCGTTCCGGGTCTTTGGTACCAAAATATTCATCCACCACAACCAGGTCATATACCTTGTAGCGAAGATTTCTCAAGGCTTCCCGGTTGTCCGCAACCTCACTGACGTGATATTCCAGAAGCTCCAGCGCCCGGACAAGACCCTCGCGGATAACGGTGTCTGATTCACAGACCAAGGCGATTTTTCCCTCTTCCTCGATAAAGTCAAACGGTTTTTCCGAGGTTTCATAGCCGTCTTCTTCAAAGCCGAACTCTGCTGCCACGCCGTCTGCTTCACCGCCGGTTGCCGCGTTGTTTGCTTCCGGAGTCTTGATGGAGATTTTCTTCTTGCATTTCGGGCATGGAAGTGTAGCGGTCTTTCCCCTGGGTATGGATTCATCAGGGATCTTGAACTTGCTCCGGCAATTTTCACAGATTATCTCCATAAGGCACCCTCTCCATCACATGTTCTTTTCATATTCTCTGTCCATTTGCAGGGAATCAATATCCGTGGTTGTTTCTCCCCTGGCCGCCTTGACAGTATCGATCCCCCGGCCGGTAACGCCCCTGCGTGACGAATATGCCAGGGCGTTTTCCTGCGTAATGAGCCCCTGTTCATACAGACCCACCAGAAAGTCATCAAAGGTCGTCATGCCGAACGGCTTTCCAGCCTGCATGATTTCATAAAATGTTTTTCCTTCGGATTCGCCCTGCAAAATGGTATCTTTCACCCGTAGATTCGAACCCAGCACTTCAAAGGCCGCAACCCTGCCCCCGCCAACCTTGGGAACCAGCCGCTGGGCAACAACCCATCGAACCGTATCCGCAAGACGTATGCGAACCTGATTCTCTTCTTCGATGCTGAACATTCCCAATATGCGGTTAATGGTTTGGCCCGCATCGACGGTATGGAGCGTCGTCAACACCAGATGGCCTGTTTCAGCAGCGCTCAGACCGATTTCCACTGTTTCACGATCCCGCATCTCGCCCACCAGAATGACTTTGGGCGCCTGCCGCAATGCAGCCCTCAGACCGGTTGCAAACGAATCGAAATCGGTCCCCAATTCGCGTTGGTTAAATGTGGATTTTTTATGTGGGTGCTGATATTCAATCGGATCTTCGAGGGTAACGACGTGCACGGATTTTTGCTCATTGATGACCTCGAGAATCGCGGCTAACGAGGTCGACTTTCCGGAGCCGGTGGCACCGGTAACGAATACGATGCCATTCAACTCATCGGCTATTTTATAGAAGACTTCCGGAAGCCCCATTTCTTTGATGGTGGGAACCTTTGATTCCAGCTGCCGCAGTACCACCGAATAATTGCCTTGCTGTGAAAAGACATTGACCCTGAAGCGCGCTTTTCCCGGCAGGCTGTAGGACATGTCACAAGAGCCACGAGATATCAGGGTCTCGGTCAGACGGCGGTCCCTGTTCACCAGGTTCAAGGCGAAAATTTCACTCTGAAACGGTGTCAATTCTTTAATTGGCGGGATCATGTCCACCTGAACCAACTGGCCGGAGCTTTCAACTTGTAAGGGTCTTCCAACAGTTAGATTCAAATCCGACACATTGGTATGAGAATCCAACATTCGCGTAAGAATATGATCGACTTCCTGTTTCCTCATCCGATTACCTCCCTCACATGAAGGTATCTCAAAATTTGAGATAACATCATGTTATGCCTCGGTAAAATCCGAAGGCGGCTCCCGCAACAGTGGACGAAATTTAGCCTTGTCGTTTGCCTTCTGGTAGGCGGAATCTCCGGTAATCCATCCCTTGTTGTAGAGATCCATAATGGCCTCATCGAGCAACTGCATGCCGTATTTTTTCCCGGTTTGTATCATTGAATTGAGCTGATGGGTCTTGGATTCTCTAATCAGGTTTCGCACCGCCGGTGTAGCAATAAGAATCTCGAGTGCAGGGCACCGGCCTTTTTTGTCCGATCGTTTGAAAAGAACCTGGGCAACAATGGCGCGGATGCCATCTGCCAGGGTCGACCGAATCTGGGCCTGCTCACTGGAAGGAAACACCTCGACAATTCGATCCACGGTCTTGGCCGCGCTGGTGGTATGCAGGGTTCCAAAAACAAGATGGCCGGTGGACGCCGCTTCGATAGCCAGCGAAATGGTTTCCAGGTCGCGCATTTCACCCACCAAAATAATATCGGGGTCCTCCCGCAAGGCTCCCCGAAGGGCAGCGCTGAAAGACTTGGTGTGAATACCGACCTCCCGGTGGTTCACAAGACAGGACTGGCTAATATGAACGAATTCAATGGGATCTTCAACGGTAATAATATGATCGTGCCGCGTCTTGTTGGCCTCGTCGATGATAGCTGCCAGGGTGGTGGACTTACCGCTACCCGTAGGCCCCGTGATAACCACAAGACCCCTGGGAAGGCTTGAGAGCTTTTTAATGACCGGTGGCAGGCCTAGGTCTTCAGCTGTCATAATCGTGCTCGGAATCTCTCTAAAAACAGCTCCGACACCATTTTTCTGCATAAAGAAATTGGAGCGGTATCTTGCCAGTCCTGGAATCTCGTATCCGAAATCGACATCGCCCGTTTCTTCGAACACCTTGACCTTGTCCTCGGGGGTAATCTCATACAGCATTCCCCGAAGGTCGTCATTGCTCAGCACCTTGTATTTGACTCTCTCGATATCGCCCCTGACTCTTAGAGCCGGCGGCTGTCCCGCCACAAGATGAAGATCCGATGCCCCTTGTTCATGCATCAATTTGAAAAAAGCGTCGATCTTTGCCATGGGCTACTCCTCATATTTATGGATCATCCGATTTAAGAGTGCTTTTGTTGCTGCATTGGTTTGTACCAAGAAATGAACAATATACCAATTAAAACAGGGTTCAAGGATCCAAGGGGCCAAGGATCCAAGTGAAGGATTTCATCCGGTTTCAAAAATAGAAGGATAAATACGTTTTAACCATCTATCATTTCAGTGTATTTCACTTGAACCCTCGAATCCTTGACCCCTTGAACCCCTTAGTATATTACACCAGCGACATCGCCATCCTGCTCAGACTGCTGACCAAGAAGGTTCGAAGAAAAATTACAGCCATAAAAACCAAAATCGGCGAAAAATCAATACCGCCTACAATGACGGGTATTCGCCTGCGAACAGGGTAGAGAATCGGTTCTGTAGCATTATGAATAAAGCGTACAATGGGGTTGAACGGGTCCGGGTTCACCCATGACAACAAAGCCCGGGCAATGACGATCCACATGAATGCAATGAGAACGATGTCAAGCACCTTGGCTACAGCCATCAAGAAATAGCCAATAATATACATAAAACAACGCAGCCCTTCGATCTTTCTTTGTCGCCCGATCCATATAATTAGATTGAAATTTTGATGTCAAACCTAAGTACATAATGAGCAAGAAGTCAAGAATTTTCATATAACACCGCCGGTCTCAAACAAGGGAAAGTCCGCTTGATTAGCCTTTTTTCTTGATTATTAAAAACTTTGTGATTAGTTTATGATCCATTTTGCTTCATCCGGGTTCGAAACTATTTTACCGTTTCTCTCGTGCAAACCTATCTTGACGCACCGTGAAATGGCAACAGGGAGATAAGTACTTATGTCTACAGAAGAAATTACAATGCTTCAGGGGAAAAAAATCTGTTTTATCGGCACGGGCAACATGGGTGAAGCCCTGGTCAGTGGGCTGCTTTCAAACGCCACCAGACCCGAGGATATCATCTGTACCGATGTACGCGAATCCACCTTGACGCTTATCGCTGAAAAATATCATGTACGCACCACCAGGGACAACCAGGCTGCCATTCAATCATCTGAAATTGTCATTTTCGCGGTCAAGCCGCAGATACTGGCCTTTGTACTGAAGGAGACCGCCGGGTGCCTGGACATGAGCAAACTGATTATTTCAATCGCAGCCGGCGTACCGCTCGCTGCGATTGAATCCTGTCTCAACAAGGAACTGCGACTTATTCGGGTCATGCCGAATATCGCAGCCTTTGTAAAGGAGAGCGCCACAGCTATCGCCCCGGGGAAAAATGCAAGCAAAGAAGATATTGCCATGGCAAAAGCCATCTTCGATTCGGTGGGCAGGTCTGTTTTTATCGATGAAACAAACCTCATGGATGCTATCACCGGTTTGAGCGGCAGCGGTCCCGCATACATTTTTCTGATTGTCGACGCCATGGCTGATGCCGGTGTCAAGATGGGGCTTTCCAGACAGGATGCCCTGTTCCTTTCCATGCAGACCGTGCTGGGGTCTGCCAAGGTCCTCCTCGAAACCAAAGAACACCCAGGGCAACTCAAAGACAGAGTCACGTCACCGGGTGGAACAGCAATTGCCGGGATTCACACACTCGAAAAGGGGGGCCTCCGGACAACCTTGATCAATGCAGTGGAAGCGGCGACCAATCGATCAAAGGAACTCGGACAATTGATGATAAAACATTTCGCCGAAAATGGTGCCGGCAAGTAGAGATATATCATGTTTACCGAAACCGTTTCATATTCCGCCGCGTTTGTGGCCGGATTACTGTCATTTTTTTCTCCATGTGTCCTCCCGTTGATACCGGCCTATTTTACCTTTATCTCCGGGTTGACCATGGAGGAACTTATTGACGGCTGCAATGCCGAGATTCGCAGGAAAGTCTTTTTCTCGACCATGTCTTTCATTGCAGGCTTCTCGGTAATTTTTATCCTGCTGGGGGCGTCCGCATCCTATCTCGGTGGATTGACACACGATTATCGGGGCATCATCCGTGTTGCCGGTGGGGCTCTGATCGTCATACTGGGAATTCATTTGACAGGCATTGTCCGAATTCCTTTTCTTGAATTTGAAAAAAAAATTCATTTGAAACAAAAACCATTGAATTTTTTCGGAACATTCCTGGTAGGCATGGCCTTCGGCGCCGGCTGGAGCCCCTGCACAGGGCCGCAACTCGGTTCCATTCTCGCCCTGGCCATGGGTAAGGGAACCGTCTGGCACGGCACCGGACTGTTGAGTACCTATTCGGCGGGGATGGCGCTACCCTTTGTGGCCATATCTATCTTTATCAATTATATGCTCGTATTTGTCAGGAAAGCATCCCGTTTTATGCCGGTATTCAACAGGGTAGCAGGAACCATTTTGATTCTGATCGGCCTGCTTCTCCTTGCAGACAAGCTCTATCTACTCACAGGAACAGGATAACCCAATATGAAATCTCGAATAAAATTTACCCTATTCATGACAACAGTCCTGCTGATATGGGCTGTCGCCATACCTGTCACCGCTGCCGACCAGATCAAATGGTATTCCCATGAAGAGGGTACGGCTCTCGGTGTGTCGGAAAGCAAAAAAGTCTTCATCAATTTTTATGCGGACTGGTGCAAATTCTGCGAGACCATGGACCGGCAGACCTTTCAGGATGCCGGCATCATCTCCTATTTAAATTCACACTTCATCTCTGTTAAGGTCGATGTGGAACGTGAAAAACCCGTTGCAAAAAAATACAACATCAACCCCCTGCCGGACTCCTGGTTTCTATCCGAAAAGGGAGACGTTATTGGGAACAGACCTGGATTTCTTTCGGCCGAAGACCTGATGCCGATTCTCCAGTTTATCAAGACGGAAAGCTTCTTGAAGATGAGTTACCTGCAGTTCAAAGAGAGCCTGTAAACAAAGCCCCCCATGTTGAACTGAAAAAGCGAGCGCATTCCCCGTAGGTTCTGCCGTTCGGCAGTGCTTCGCATGCTGCGAGGTTCTTCAAATGAACCCCTTATGATCATGGGCGAGTTTTTATCGATAGGCGTCTTCCTGTCTCGAAAATCGCCGGACAAGTCGAATTGATATTGAAAGAATAACGTAAAGACACATGAGTAACAGACTGACCGGTACCCATAGATGGGGATTGTACGCTGAATTGTCCCTTGCGACCCATAGGCCGCAAGCACTGAACAGCGACACCATAACCATCAGTAAAATGACTACGACACAGAATGTTTCGGAGTCATACCAGGGAGAGATGGTTTTTCTGAACAAAGGGCTTCGGTCGGATCTCATAATCTGACCCATATCATGTAGCACGGCATCATATCAAGAAGCCATCTGAAAAAAGTGATTGGACCATCTCCCAGTGGGTTGATCCATTTGAAGGGTTCGAGGGTAACTAACGGCTGTAGGCAGAGAGCAACATCCCAGCCTCCCAGCATCCAAGCGTCCCAGCATAAAAGGGGTGGTAGCATTCCTTTGCCGCAATGAAATAGATCACAACATATTGTAATATTTATGTTGACAAGTATCAACATGTTGTTGTAGAAGCCATTTTATCCTTCAGTATCCATCGTGTGGTACGTTGACTCCAAAAACCTTCAATTTACAAGTGTCGCATCCATAGCAGGACAGGAGTTTGACTCTTTTCCGCTTTGGCTTTTCAATGAAAACAGGAGATTTTTCAGCGATCTCCCCCAACAATATAGGCGAGAGGAAAAACACGTGTTCGAGCAGATAAAGAAACGGGACGGCAGAATTCAGGAATTCGATCCAAAAAATATCACGGAGGCCATCGCCAAAGCTGGAAAAGCGACCGGAGAATTTACTGAAAGAGAAGCCAAAAAACTGACGCTTCGCGTCCTCACCCTGGCGCATGAACTCAGGCTGACTTCGATACCCGAAGTGGAAGAGATTCAGGACATTGTCGAAAGAGTTCTGCTTGATTCACCTTTTTACAAGACAGCCAAGGCATATATTCTTTATCGTGAACAGCACGCCCAGATCCGCCGCATTGCCACAGAAGCCAATGTCGACCTGGTTGAACACTATATTCAAAAGCTGGACTGGAAAATTAAAGAAAACAGTAACATGTGCTATTCCCTGCAGGGGCTCAACAATTATATCAGCTCGGACATCACCTCGGAATACTGGCTCAACAGCATCTATCCCCCGGAAATCAGACGGGCGCATAAAAATGGTGACATGCATATACACGATCTCAGCCTCTTGTCCGTCTACTGTGTCGGCTGGGACCTGAAGGATCTTCTCGTCATGGGTTTCAGGGGGGTTGAGGGCAAGGTTGAAAGTGCCCCACCCAAGCACCTCCGATCAGCCCTGGGCCAAATCGTCAATTTTTTCTACACGCTGCAGGGCGAAGCAGCCGGCGCCCAGGCCCTGTCGAATTTCGACACATTGCTTGCGCCCTTTATCCGCTACGACAACCTCGATTACAAGGATGTCAAGCAGGCGCTGCAGGAATTTGTTTTCAATATCAACATCCCTACACGGGTGGGGTTCCAGACGCCCTTTACCAACATTACCATGGATCTATATGTTCCATCCATCCTCAAGGATCACCCGATCATCCTGGGAGGTGAAGAAAAAGATATCACCTATGCCGATTTTCAACCGGAGATGGACCTCCTGAATATGGCTTTTGCAGAGGTTATGATGGAAGGCGACGCCAAAGGACGGGTCTTTACTTTCCCCATACCGACGTATAACATTACAAAAGACTTTGACTGGGAGAATCCCAATCTGGATATGATATGGAAAATGACCGGCAAATACGGCATCCCCTATTTCTCCAATTTCGTCAATTCGGACATGTCGCCTGAAGACGCTCGATCCATGTGCTGCCGACTTCGTCTTGACAACCGTGAACTTCTGAAACGAGGCGGTGGTTTGTTCGGTGCCAATCCGCTCACCGGATCCATCGGCGTCGTAACCATCAACTTGCCGAGAATTGGTGTTTCAGCAGAGAATAAAACCGAATTTTTCCAGACCATCCAGGAAAATATTCTTCTGGCCATCAAGAGCCTCTCCATCAAACGAAAGGTCCTCGAACGGTTTACCGAAAAGAATCTCTATCCATATTCCAAGTTCTACTTGAGGGACATCAAGGAAGGCTCCGGCCTCTACTGGAAAAATCACTTCTCAACCATCGGGATCATCGGTATGAACGAAGCATGTCTGAATTTTCTGGGAGAAGGCATCGCCAGCGAAACAGGCCACGCTTTTGCGCTGGAAGTCATGGATTATATTCGGGATATTATTGCCGAAGTTCAAGAAGAAACAGGCGATATCTTCAACCTTGAAGCAACACCGGCGGAAGGAACTTCTTACCGGTTGGCCATGCTGGATAAAAAACTTTTCCCGGAAATCGTCTGTGCCAACGAGGCAGACTATCAGACCGGCGCAGCACCCTATTACACCAATTCGACCCAGTTGCCGGTCAATTATACGGATGATGTTTTTGAAACCCTGCAACTCCAGGACAGGCTTCAAACAAAATATACCGGCGGAACAGTCCTGCATATTTATCTTGGAGAACAGGTTGAAGATCCAGCAGTAACCAAACACCTCATCAGCAAAATTGCCAATCGATTTCATCTGCCCTACTTTACGCTTTCACCCACATTTAGTATCTGTCCTTCCCACGGCTATCTGAAAGGCGAAAAGCCCCTGTGTGACTGCTGCAACCAGGAAACTGAAATTTACTCGCGGGTGGTGGGGTACTTAAGACCGATCAAACAATGGAACCCCGGCAAACAGGCCGAATTTAGTATGCGAAAAACCTACAAGGCGCTTGATCAGGCAAACCCTCCGGATATGGAGACTGAAACAACATCTTCGGATAAATTCGCCCGCCCCGCCCCGTCTTATGACACCGGTGCAAACCTGGAAAAAACGCCTCAACAAAGCGTGGCAAAATAGAATCGTGTCCTAATTTCATTGATCGGCAACCCACCATGATATTTGGCGGTCTTCAAAAACAGTCTCTCATCGACTTTCCCGGAAAGATCAGCTGTGTTCTTTTTGCATCCGGCTGCAATTTCACATGTCCTTACTGCCACAATCCTGATCTGGCCCGGGGACAAATCAAACCGTCTGCTGTCTTAAAAGAAGAAAACATCTACGATTTTCTTGATAAACGTAAAGGCTTTCTGGACGGGGTCGTCATCTCGGGTGGAGAACCAACGCTCCACCGGAATCTTTCCACCATCTGTGACACCATCAAAAAAATGGGATATCCCATTAAGCTGGATACCAATGGAAGCCGGCCTGAATTACTGGAACAGCTTATCCGCAATCGTTCTGTCGACTACATCGCCATGGATATTAAAACGGACCCGTCGGCCTATCCTCGCGAAATTTTAGGCAATGAGAATACAGCCAATATTCTCGAAAGCATCGCTCTCATCATGGCTGCCGGCATTTCATACGAGTTTCGTACGACATGCGTCAAGCCCTTTGTAGACCAACCCGTTATCGAAAAAATATCACATGCCATCCAGGGCGCCAGATGTTACGCCCTGCAACAGTTCAAGAATGAGAATGTGTTGTCTCCTGAATATTTTCGAGATAGATCACCCCACTATTCACTCGCGGACTTGGAACGATTTCAGGCCCTAGCAGCCCCCTGGGTAGAGGCGTGTATTGTTCGTTAGAACACCTTTCCTATGCCCAACCCCGGTAAACCGGAAAAGAAAAAGATCGTTTATCACGAAACCACGAAAGGTCGAAACCACGAAAAAGACCATGAAAATTTAACAAATGCGGTCTCGCCGGCAACAAGGATCTTTTATTGGCTCTAAACGCGATTCATAAATCATATCAGATTCACATATTTCTTGACACATTGGATTTGTTTTCACTATGTTCATAAAATCGTTGCACGATTTTATGAAACGCGACGTTGTCGCTATTAGGATGAAAGGTTCACAAGGTATGGCCTTACCCTTGACCTGGTCCAAATAACCAGGTTTTACATATTGAAGTAGAAACGATTCCCGGTTTTGACAAAAGGAGGAGATGATATGACAACCCCATACGATGCAGTGTTTAAAAAATCCATTGAAGATCCCAACGCGTTCTGGGCCGAAGCAGCTGAAGACTGTCACTGGTATAAAAAATGGGACAAAGTCCTCGACGATACCAACAAACCGTTCTACCGCTGGTTTGTGGGCGGAGAAATCAATACCTGTTACAATGCCCTGGATCTTCACGTGGATCAAGGCAGGGGGGACCAGTATGCCTTGATATACGACAGCCCCGTCACCAATACCATAAAAAAATACACCTACAGGGAACTCCGGGACGAGGTTGCCAAATTTGCCGGTGTTCTGGCAGCTCTGGATGTGCAAAAAGGGGACCGGGTTCTGATCTATATGCCCATGATTGCCGAAGCAGCCATTGCCATGCTGGCCTGTGCGCGTATCGGGGCTGTCCACTCCGTCGTCTTTGGCGGGTTTGCACCCAACGAGCTGGCGACCCGTATCAATGATGCCAAGCCCAAGGTCATTGTTTCGGCGTCCTGCGGTATCGAAGTTTCCCGCGTCATCCCCTATAAACCACTGCTGGATGAAGCCATCCACATGGCAAACAGTGATTCCAAACCCGGGAATTGTGTCATTCTGCAGCGCCCCATGGAGACAGCCGGAATGATAGCAGGCCGGGATTTGGACTGGAATGACGCCGTGGCGGCCGCAACACCTCATGACTGTGTTCCGGTGGCAGCGACAGATCCCCTCTATATTCTATACACGTCGGGCACGACGGGCGAACCCAAAGGTGTTGTGCGGGACAATGGCGGCCATGTGGTGGCACTGAAGTGGAGCATGAAGAATATTTACAACATCGATGCCGGTGATGTCTATTGGGCCGCTTCCGATGTGGGATGGGTCGTGGGTCACTCCTATATCATCTATGCCCCGCTCTTTAAAGGATGTACCACGATACTGTTCGAAGGGAAACCGGTCGGCACACCGGATGCAGGTGTTTTCTGGCGCGTCATATCGGAGCACGGCGTCAAAACCATGTTTACCGCACCCACGGCTTTCCGTGCCATCAAACGCGAAGATCCAACGGCCAAGCTTACAAAGAAGTACGATCTCTCAAAATTTAAAACTCTGTTTCTGGCGGGTGAACGCCTTGATCCGGACACGCTCCACTGGGCGGAAAAGCATCTGGGCATTCCGGTAATCGATCACTGGTGGCAGACGGAAACCGGTTGGGCCATATGTGCCAACCCCATGGGTATCCACCATTTTCCGGTCAAGGAAGGCTCACCCACCAAACCGGCCCCGGGATGGGATGTTCAAGTCGTGGATGCCGATAACCAGCAGGTCAAAGATGGCGAAATCGGGGCGCTGGTTGTCAAACTACCCCTTCCTCCAGGCAGCCTGCCGACTCTCTGGAAAAAGGATGAGCGATACATCAGTTCCTATCTGGAAGAATTTCCAGGATACTACAAGACCGCCGACGCCGGTTTTATCGATGCTGATGGGTATGTTTTCGTCATGTCACGAACCGATGACATCATCAATGTCGCCGGCCACCGTCTTTCAACAGGAGCCATGGAGGAAATCCTGGCGGACCATCCGGATGTAGCTGAATGCGCCGTCCTGGGAGTAGCGGACGATCTCAAGGGACAGGTCCCGGTAGGTTTTCTGGTTCTGAATGCAGGGGTTGAAAGAGACCATGAAGAGATCATCAAAGAGGTTATCCAGTCCGTGAGAGGTCGTATCGGTCCGGTGGCGTCCTTCAAGAAAGCCACGGTTGTCAAACGGCTGCCCAAGACGCGGTCAGGCAAAATATTACGGGGGACGATCCAGAAGATTGCCGACAACAAGGAATACAAGGTTCCGGCAACCATCGATGATCCGACGATTCTGGGTGAGATGGAAGATGCACTGGTGGGCATCGGTTACGCCAAGGCCCGCAAATAAAGAGAAATGGTGCCGCACATAAGTGCGGCACCATTTCTCTTTTACCCAATGGTATTTTTAACGATCCCGATGATCTTTTCAGGATCGAATGGTTTACTTACGAAAGCCACGGCATTTTGAACGGCATGGTCACCATCGATCCCGCTGATGACAATCACCGGTATATCTTTAAGTTCTTCTTCCTTGCGTAGTTTACGGTAAAACCTGGGCCCCCATTCACCCGGCATTTGAAGATCCAGTGTGATCAGATCCGGTTTTTCTTTCCTCACAATTTCCAGGCCTTCCATACTGCTGGATGCCGTACAGGTTTGATAGCCATTGTCACTGAAGACGGCCTGGAGATATTTTACGATAATCGGATCATCGTCGATGATCAGTATTTTTTTTGCCATTGCGAGCCCCTCTTTTCCTTTTTTGCAACGTTATATATCCCGCGCAATCTTCACACCCTTGTATCACCCTCCAACGCTGCATACCTGTTTATTGTGTTCATTGGGTTCGTTGTGTTTATTGAGTTGTCCCCGGCAAGGAGTATACAACTTTTAACACGCCTCTATTCCTTCAACTCAATAAACCCAATGAACGCAACAAACTCAAAGAACTCAATTCCCCTCCAAACCTCGACCCTCTATTAATCGTCTCCCTGTTCCTTCCGAATTCCTTTCCGATGGCACTCACCGCACATGATGGGACCTTTTTTTTCAGACAAATGGCAGCCTTTGCAGTTCGCATGAAAAGCCTGCATCAAGGAAGGCTGCCCGCCGGATGCCTCTATTTCATGGCAGTCGGAACACAGCATGTCTTCCGAGGATTCGTCTTCGAGCTTGACGCCGTCTTCGTAGACATGATGGCACTCGTTGCATTCATAAATTTCAGCTGCCTCGTTGTGCGCTTCATGTTTGAAGGTCGACGCCACTCTTTCAGGATTGGGAAATGCACTGCTGTCTACGGCTTCCATTTCCTCCTGGGAGTAGGCAGCCACAAGAAGAAAAACAGTCAACAACAAGACCGTCAGTAGACCAATGCCACGTTTTCTCATCCTTTCCCTCCTCACCCAATTCTCCGATGGAAATGAATGCCTCTATCTTAAGGCTTTTCCATTACCTCATACAAAATATCACTGATAAATTTGAGATCCAGGCCGACTTCGTAGTGATGAACGATATCTTCCAGCCCGCTGTGACAGTTATGACAAGGGGTAACCATGGTCCTGGCACCCTTGGCCTTTGCGGCAAACAACTGTTCCGCCTTGATCTTGTTTCCATGGACACGGGTCATTTTGTAGGGTGGTCCACAGTTGATCACGCCGCCTCCGGCAGCACAGCAGTAATTGTGCTCCCGGTTGGGATGCATCTCAATAAGTTCCTCACAGATAGCCCTGATCACGTAGCGGGCCTTTTCATGAAGGCCGCCGCCCCTCACCACATTGCAGGGGTCGTGAAGCGTGACGGGCTGGTCATATTTCTTGGCAATCTTGATTTTGCCTGATGTGAGCAGTTCATAATAGAAATCGATGGCATGCATGATGGGTATGGGTGGCTCTCTCCATCCAAGCCACCGGTTTCCCATGTCATAGACCGATCGGAAGGCGTGCCCGCATTCGCCCATGACGATCCGTTTCACCTTCAGCCGCGAGGCGGCCTCATAGTGTGTCCGCTTGATACGTCCCATGATTTCATTGTCGCCGGTAAACATGGCCATATCACTGTTGTCCCATCCGATACCGGAGGGCATGGTCCAGTCGACACCGGCCACATCCATAATCACGGCCGCTTGATATATCAACTGGGCCTGAAATTTCGGCTCAGGCGCAATAACGGAATACATGATATCCGCCCCCTCCTTATCAAGGGGAATCCGCAGGCTGGGTATTTCAGCCTGGGCTTCTTCCTCCTGCCACTGAAGGGTATCGGGCCATTCATCCCCCTTGACCCACATCTGATTCATCGTGACGGCGTGGCTGTGAGCCGTATCCTGGAGATACAGGGGCGTGACCCCCAGCCGATGAATAATCCGTCTGACGACGCTCATGATGTATGCGATATCGATACCAAAGGGGCAGTACATTGCACACCGTTTGCAGAGGTTGCATTCCGTGTGAGAGATGACGGCGGCCTTTTTGATGAATTCCGGTGACACCCTTCCTTTTTTTCTGAGCATCTCCCACATGGTCTGTTTGACCTTTCCCACAGGAGAATACAGCGGATCGTTGTCATGGGACAAATAGTAATGACATGCCTCCGAACACAATCCGCAATGGATACAGGTGTCGACATAGGTTTTGAGGCGTGCCCCGGTTTCATCGGCAAGGACGCTCTTGATGACCCCTTCTATCTTCTCATCCGTAAGGCTGGACGCACCAACCTCAATTCCCTGGTCCTTTCCCTTGGGCTCTTCCTTCTTAGCAGGTTCCGTCATATTGAGTGCCTCCGAGGGTCGTTATGGGCATTTTGTAATATTACCAATCCTTTGCATGTCTGACAGCGCCGAATTCCGATCCCATATAGGCCCTTGTAAACGGGGCGAATATCATGTGACTCAGTCTTGTAAATGGTATGGCGGCCAGCATAATTTCTCCTGAAAGAATATGGAGATTGAGAAACAGCGGATAGTTGAGCCACTGGTGATAGGCGATAAATCCGGTCAAGAACGGCGCTGCAACAATAAGCAGAATCACATAATCTGAAGCAGATGTGACATAGCGGACCTCCGGCAGAGATATCCTGCGAATCAAAAAAAAGACACAGGCTCCCACGACCACCAGGGTCATCATATCGGTAAGACTGTCCGGGAGGGACCACCAGCTGATATGCCAGGCTTCATCCCACAAGATGACATGCGCCAGTAGAAAAAAAGGCGTCAGGAAAAGACAGATATGAAAGGCGAATGTCACAATGGTCAAGACCGGGTGTTTTTTCCAGTTGGTCGTGGCGAAGGGGACAATCCAGTGCAGAATAGAGCGAAAGCTGTATTTCCAGCTCATATAGGAAAAAATAAATTTTTCTTTCTTGTGTACGAGGACCAGCATGGCCACCAGCCGATACAAACTGCCGGCAATGAAAATGAAGAACGCCGCCCAGGCCAATGGACCGGTCAACAATCCATAAAATTCGTGCATGATCCTCCCTCCCCCTTATCGCGCGAACTCACCGACAGGTACCACCCGGCGGTAATAGGTATTGTCTTCGATGGATCTGAGAAGTATCTTGTCACCCTCTGGGCTGAAGATCGGATCCCAGGCAGCATCACATATATGGGGACCCAGATGATCATCCAGCGCCACGGCAAACTTGCCGTTTTTTTCGATCTTTGCGGCCACATGTTCCCCATCAGGGCTGAAAACCGGCTGCCATGCCATATCAAAGGTGTTGGACCAGGGAATGCCGTCCGTAACCACATACCAGTTCCGGTCCTCCTTGGCCAAGGCCCCCACCCGTTTGCCATTGGGGCTGAAGACAGCATCGGTGACCATATCTTTGAAACTCTGTTTCCATGGCACGCCATCAATTGCAACTGTCCATCGGCCATATTTGGGTGCCACAACAGCGGCTATCCGATCACCATCAGGGCTGAACATCTGGTGCCACAGTTGAACAAAGGGCCGGTCCCATAAAAAATCGCCATCCTGAGCCAGCATCCAATGCCCCCCCACGCGAACCGGTGCCACCACCTGATGCTTCTTGGGATGGAAAACAGGCTCCCAAACGCAATTATACACACGATCCCATGCCCGGCCATCAACGGCAATGGTATAGTCATAAAGACTTTGTCTAACCTCCGCGGCCAGATGCTCCCCGTCCGGACTGATGCTCAGGTTCCAGACATTGACAAATGTCGTATCCCAGGCTTTCCCCTGCAGAGCCGCTGTAAATGTTCCCTGCTTGAATTTATGAATCTCACCCGAGTCGGCCGCCACAACCTGGACGGCTCCCGCAGTTTTCGTTCCACAGGCGCTCAAGGCAAAATAGGTCATATTGGCATAGGTCTCGTCCCATGGTTTTCCATCCAATACCATGCAGTAGCGCATGTCCTGCTGGACTGCCACGGCCATACTGCCATTGTGCCGGCTGTAGAGGGGATTCCATACATATCCGAACATGTTTTCCCAGGAGGATCCGTCTATGGCAACTGTCCATTCGCCTTGCTCCGACACCAGCGCAGCCAAACATCCGTTCGACAAGAATCTGAGATGCCATATTTTGTCATAATCACTTTCCCATGTGTCACCGTTCACACATACATTGAAAGCCTCCTCACCGGTATTGACGATGGCAGCCACCTTTTCGCCATCCAGGCTGACATACGGTTCTTCAACCCATCCAAACCGATCCTGCCAATCTGCCATGGGGATCTTTTTTTGGCCTGTCTCCCAGTCCCAAGTCTTGCCGTCGATCATACGTCCCCCTTATTCCGGCCTGAACTGCTCATCTCATTGTATTGCTTTAAATTGCTTGCATTTCGGGGCAGGATAACTTTGCAATAGCTGGTGATTGCCATCCGATAATTCATACAGAATATGTGGTAAAATAGCAAGCCTGAATAAAATCGAGAAACGATTTTATCCGACACGACGCCGTTGCTTAAAGAATCCCTTGTCTAACACGACGTTACATGCTATCAGAAGACATCATTTCGGGAATCCCCCGGCAGCAATTGAAGAGCCCCGCAGCATGCGAAGCACTGCCGAACGGCAGAACCTACGGGGAATGCGCTCGCTGTTGCGGTTCAGGTGGTATTTTTTTGTTTTAATAAGGAGGGAAGGTCAATGCCAGATGTAAGCAAGTATGTACCACTGCTTGTGGTGATTTGTATTGGAATTATCGTTCAAGTACTGCTGATCCCGCTCGATTGTATCAACAAGCCCCACAAAACAGCCGTCGCTTTTACAGAGGCTTATTTAAGAATAGACCCATCCATGGCGACCTATTTATGCGAAGACAGCAAAACAGTCGATGATATCGACACGGTGGCGCAGTATGTCTACGACATGAGAAAGCAGGCCAGGGATCGCGGGTTTGATAAAAGCTACCTCAAAAGCAAGCTCTACCAAGTCATGACCCATACCACGTATCTTGGCGATTCAGAAGCAACGGTTTCAATTTCAGCCAAGAAAAGAACCGCCATCAACCCAGTTTTTGCGTTAGTCGCCAAGTTGTTTCACATCGGTGAAACCCATCCATTTGATGAAACCCTAGAAATCGTCAAGGAAAACGGCAGATGGAAAGTCTGCGGATCACCCTTGTCGTTGCACCAGGATATCTGATTTGAGATATGGAGACGATTTACACAAGGATCCGGACCAGAGCCCGTGAGATTGTCTCCAGATTTCCTACACCCGACTTTTATAAGGAAGAAGCCGGTGCCCTTGCCTTGTCTCGCAGTTTGATGGAGAAAAGCAAGCATATTTCCGACCTCAAAGCCATCGTTACCAAGCACCTCGAAGACGACTTCGGGCATGGTCTGCAGCATGCCGTAAAAGTCAGCCTGGAAGCCGGCTCTCTGGCTCTGATTGAGGGGCAACGGACGCCGCTTCCCCGGCAGATCATCACCAGACACGTCCTCCTGGCCCAATGCGCAGGATTGCTGCATGATATTCGGCGGAAAAAGAAAGATCACGCCATCAAAGGGGCTGCCTTTACCAAAAAGCTCCTCCAGGATTTTCCTCTGTCATCCGAAGAGGTGGCGGATATCTGTCTTGCCATACAAAATCACGAAGCCTTTAAAAAAAAAATAGAGATTGATTCACCCGCAGGAAAACGCATATCGGACTGCCTCTACGATGCCGATAAGTTTCGATGGGGCCCGGACAATTTTACGGACACCCTCTGGGAGATGGTTTCTTTCCTGAATCCGCCGCTGGAAACATTTATCGCGCACTATCCCAAAGGTATGAAAGGCCTCGAAAGAATCAAACAAACCTTCAGAACCAAGACAGGACAACGGTACGGCCCGCAGTTCATCGACATCGGTCTCGCTATCGGTGAAGAACTGTACCGGGTGATTCGGGAAGAATTTTTGCAGCCGCCGGCAGGAAGTTAGCTATAAACGATTGAGAGAGTTAGGAATCTATCGTTTATCAGGTTTGTTGTGTTTATTGGCTTCATTGAGTTCATTGCGTTGTTGGACTGGAAACGTACCGACACATACTGAACCGTTAACAATTATCCTGCCCCGGAGGCCGTCAGCAACACAACAAACACAATAGACACAATAAACAATATAAACCATCGGAGGCGTTCTATGGATCAACCAATCGATATGTATTGGAAAATTAGACTTAATGATACAAAAGAGCAGTTGGAGGCTAACAATTTCGAGGTTACCATCGCCACGGATATGTCCCATGCAAAAACCATTGTTCTGGAAAAACTCATCCCACAACTGAAGCCCCAACGCATATCCTGGGGCGGCTCCATGACATTTGTCGCCAGTGGGCTGTATCAGATCCTCAAGGATACCCAGGACATGGAGGTTGTGGACACCTTTGACAAATCTCTTTCGCCGTCGGAATCGATAGAACGGAGACGCGCCTCGCTGCTGGTAGATCTCTTTATCACCGGAACCAACGCCATCACCGAAGATGGGCAACTGGTAAATCTGGACATGATCGGCAACCGGGTCGGCGCGCTGACATTCGGCCCAAAGCATGTCATCGTACTGGCGGGCCGCAATAAAATTGTCCCGGACATCGAGGATGCCATGGCGCGTATCAAGGACTTTGCCGCACCTGCCAATGCCATGCGTCTCGACAAGAAAACACCCTGTACCAAAACAGCTTTTTGCCACGAGTGTAACAGCCCCGATCGCATATGTAATACCTGGACCATAACGGAGAAATCATTCCCCAAACACCGAGTCAAAATTGTGCTGATAAATGAAGTTATGGGGTTGTAGGGTGGCGAAGTGATAAGTTATTGCTCCGGCAACTAAATACCTTCAATCTGTCATTTCCGCGGAGGCGGGGCAAGAAGTGAAGCTTTAGCGTTATCCGGGAAGGCACTGGATGCCGGATCAAGTCCGGCATGACGTGGTGGGGGTTATTTGCCAGGTTATTATAAACGGTAAGCATTAAGCTGTAAGCCTTGAGCCGCTAAATGCTTACAGCTTAAAGCTTATAGCTACTCTTTTCTTATTTGACACATCCTTGACTTTTCACTATACTCCCCCAGAATTAATGGAACTCGGTTAGTTCAAGTTTTCTGCAATCCCTAAAAGATGCATCAACAAAGGAGATTATTATGGCGGACAGACCCTGGCATGGAAAAAAATGGCCCAAAGGTGTACCCTTGGAAGTTTCCGGGTACGACAACCCCCTGTACAATATTCTAAACGAGTCAGCGGAAAAATATCCAAATAATGTATATACGATCTTTAACGATGCGACCCGGACGTATGCCCAGGTAAAAGATACCGCCGACCGGATCGCCAATTTTCTGGTATCAAAGGGTATCAAAAAGGGAGATCGGGTCGCCATCTTTCTCCCCAACCTGCCGCACTATCCAGCCATTTTTTTCGGCATTCTCAAAGCCGGCGCTGTCTGTGTAACCTGCAATCCTGTCTACACTGCCAGTGAACTGAATTACCAGCTGGGGGATGCCGGCGCCAAAATGGTTTTCTGCATGGATCATCCACTCTTTTACCCCACAACCGTCAAGGCTATCAAAGACACCGATGTGAAAAACGTGGTTGTCTGCAGTGTCAAGTCTTACCTGCCCTGGATCAAAGGCTTCCTGGGAAGTCTGCTGGGTAAAATTCCCAAGGCCGAAAGCTATCAGGACGGTCATCTCTTTTTTGATGATGTGGTGGCATCTGCCCAACCTCAGCCACCCGTGGTGGATATCGATCCCATGAACGATCTGGCCCTGATCATATACACGGGTGGCACCACCGGTCGCCCCAAAGGTGCCGCGCTCACCCATGCCAATTTTTACCACAATGTTCTGGCGCTGGGTGAATGGGGTCTGCTTCCCCATGAGCCCAATGGTCCGCCGGAAAAGATCCGGCACGGCGGTTTCCACACCTACCTAGGTGTATTGCCGTGGTATCACAGCTTTGGTCTGACCGTTGCCATGCTTTCAGCCTGCGGCTCGGGCAGCAAGCTGGTCTGTATCCCAGACCCCCGTGCAGGTGTCCCTCCATTTACGGAAGTCCTCAAGGCCGTCCAAAAATACCGGCCCACATTGATGCCGGCCGTCCCCACGATTTTTGTGGCCTTTACCAACCACGCACTGCTGGATCAGTTTGACCTGACATCCCTCATGGGCTGTTTTTCGGGTGGTGCACCACTTCCGCCCGAGGTCTGCAAACAGTTCGAGGATAAAACGGGTTCGATTATTTTCGAGGGTTACGGGCTCAGCGAAACATCCCCTGTTGTCACAGCCAACCCCACCAACCAGGCCGACCGCAAAATCGGCTCCATCGGATTCCCTGTACCCAGCACCGATGTGAAGATCGTTGATCTCGATACCGGCTTGAAGGAACTGCCCCAGGGAGAAGATGGAGAAATTGCCATCAATGGCCCCCAGGTCATGCAGGGTTACTGGAACAAACCCGATGCAAACAAAGAAGTCTTCAGGGAAATCGATGGCAAACGCTATTTTCTCACCGGCGACATCGGCCATATCGATGACGATGGCTACATTCTGATCACGGACCGTAAAAAAGACCTGATCATCGTGGGTGGATTCAATGTCTATCCTAGAGAAGTTGAAGACGTGCTGTTTACCCATCCCAAGGTTGCCCTGGTCGCCGTTGTGGGCGTTCCGGATGCCAAGAGTGGTGAAATTGTAAAGGCCTACATTCAACTGAAACCCGGGGAAACAGCAACCGAAGAAGAGATCACAGCCTTTTGCAAGGAAAACATGGCCGGATACAAGCGTCCCCGCGTCATCGAATTCCGGGACGAGGTGCCTGTGTCGAATGTCGGTAAAGTCCTTCGGCGTGTTCTGAGGGATGAGGAAATAGAGAAACAGAAAAACCAATGAAGCAAAAATTCGACAAAATCGGCAGGAACAACCCCTGCCCCTGTGGCAGCGGTTTGAAATACAAGCGCTGCTGCATCGGCAGGGATCCTGCTCTCCGGGAAAGTCTGGAAAAGCACTATGAAAGGGAATACCAGATCCATCTCAAAAAAGAGCCGGACATCCAAGGACTCCGCAAGGCCGGGAAACTGGTCATTGAAACCCTGGATCTTGCGGAATCCATCGTCAAACCCGGGTTGAAAACGGATGCCATCAATACACTCGTACATGACTTCACCATCCAGAACAACGCCATACCAGCACCCCTCAATTACCGCGGGTTCCCCAAGAGTGTCTGCGTCTCGGTCAATAATGTTATCTGCCACGGCATTCCGGGAGACTATCGGCTGAAAGATGGTGACATTGTCAACATCGATATCACCTCGATTTTGGATGGGTACTACGCCGATGCCAGCAAAACCTTTTTTGTCGGATCACCCGGCCCCGAAGCCAGAAAAATTGTCCAGGTAGCCAGGCAGAGCCTCAAAGAAGGAATGGCCATGGTAAAACCTGGAAACAGCGTCGGTGACATCGGCTATGCCATACAGCACTATGCCGAGAGCAAAGGCTGCTCGGTTGTGCGGGATTTTGTGGGTCACGGCATCGGCACGGAGTTTCATGAACATCCGCAAATTCCCCATTTCGGGAAAAAGGGCGAGGGAGTTGAACTGGTACCGGGTATGGTGTTCACCATCGAACCCATGATCAATCTGGGAGGCTTATCCCTGCGCATTCTGAAAGACAAATGGACCGCCGTAACCAAGGATGGCTCCCTGTCCGCCCAGTTTGAACAGACCCTCCTGGTGACAGAAGATGGGCTGGAGAGTCTGACCCCGTATGATCTATAGCGCGGGGATAGCCATATCCTTTCAACGCTACGTCCTGTAAACAGGTCCTCTGAGCCCACCCGCTCCGCGGGTGGGCTCAGGACGCCCCCTCGAAGGGGGCTGGAATATCCAATATCGATTACATGAATTTCGAAGTGATGGTTCTCAGCTTATGGAACAAAAGAAGATAGAGCGCAGCGATACAACACTTCTATATTCTACATTCCTTGTTCGATATTCATTATTCTCTTTTATTTTCACCGGATCGGTAGAACCTTGCCGGGTCCTCCACCTGAGGTGGAGGTTTTAGATCAGAATACTACTGGCACCCCCCGTGCAGACTCGCCAGCTGTCTCCTTTACGATTGTCGTCCCTTGTCTTTGTTCTTGACACGCCACTGGGATCCTAGTATCCTAATTTCACTTTATAATGTTACCGATTGTACCTATCGCCGTTGACAATAGCATCTTACAGCATTTGTCACATTAACGTTCCGGTTACTTCGAAAAGGGAATTCCTTCGGCTGAGGGACCTATTCGGAACATATTTATGACAACCCCTATAACTGCAAGTTCGAGCGGTTGTTTGACGGCAGGTACCGAAGCAGTTTCGAAACGTTATTTTGACGCTATAAATCCGGACCACACCATGTCACCGATTATTACCCAAAACAGCTGGAGCCTACGCAAGGAGATTTTCGATTATCTCAGCGGCCAGATAGAAAAAGGTGCCCTGATACCGGGCTCTCTCATCAACGTGCGCAAGTTGACCGAAAAGCTGAATGTCAGCCGCACACCACTGCGCGAGGCCTTTGCCCAGTTGGAGATCCAGGGTCTGGTGTCCATCTTGCCCCAGCGTGGCGTCCGGATCAATGTCCTGATGTATGAAGACCTGCTGGATCTTTTTGAAATTATCGGGGCACTCGAATCCCAGGTGATTTTGACGGTTTTCCATCAGATCACGGAGAACAAGATCAATCGGATGAAGCGCTATAACCAGGCCATGGAGCAAGCCATCAAACAAGGAAAAAACAGAACTTTTCATGAGACCAATATTCTGTTTCACAGGGTTTTTCTTGATCTGTCCGTCAACCGGGAACTGACCGGTTATGTGAGCAGTCTGAAGCTGAGATTGTTCGGGTTTGCCCTCAAAAGTTACCGGGATCGGTTTAAAAGGGCGATTGTCGCAGAACACGATGTGTTTATCGCACTGCTAAGAGAAGGTAAGCGGCAATCCGCTGCGGACTACCTGAAAGACGTGCACTGGAAATTCAATTACCCTGATAACTTTATCCGGCCCGACACCGTTGAAAACAACCGAACTACAACTGTGTAACTTGTTTTAATACATACAAAAGGATAAAACACCAAACCGATAAAAGGAGACCCAGAATGAGCAAACAAAAAATGACCACCGAAGAAGCTTTTATTAAAGTTCTTCAGATGCATGGAATCGATAGCGCTTTTGGTATTATCGGTTCGGCGATGATGCCGGTTACGGACCTGTTTCCCAAAGCAGGTATCACTTTCTGGGATTGTGGGCATGAATTCAGCGCAGGCATGATGGCGGACGGATTCACCCGCGCCTCCGGCAAGATGAGTATGTTGGTTGGCCAGAACGGCCCGGGAATCGCTAATTTCGTTACACCGGTAAAAGTTGCCTATTGGAACCACACCCCTCTCCTGGTGATCACCGCCCAGGCTGCAAACATGACCATGGGGCAGGGCGGTTTTCAGGAAGTCCCACAGATGGCCATGTTTGAAGACATGGTTGCCTACCAGGAGGAAGTGCGTCATCCGTCGCGTGTGGCCGAGGTTCTCAATCGTGTGATCATGCGGGCCAAGCGTGCTTCCGCCCCGGCCCAGATCAATATTCCCCGTGACTTCTGGACCCAGGTAATTGAGATCGAGCTGCCCCCCATTATTGATTTTGAGCGTCCGGCTGGCGGCGAGGAAGCCATCACCCGGGCGGCAGAGCTTTTATCCAACGCCAAATTCCCTGTCATCCTGAACGGCGGCGGCGTTGTGATCGGGGGTGCGATCAAAGCCTCCATAGCGCTGGCCGAACGCCTGGATGCCCCGGTCTGCTGCAACTATCAACACAATGACGCCTTCCCCGGCAGCCACCCGCTGTTTGTAGGCCCCTTGGGTTACAATGGTTCAAAAGCCGGGATGAAGACAATTTCCAAGGCTGATGTTATACTGGCCCTGGGCAACCGTTTGAATCCATTCTCAACCCTGCCATGCTACGGTATAGATTACTGGCCGGCGGATGCAGCCATTATTCAGGTCGATATCAATCCCGATCGTATCGGCCTCACCAAACCCATCACCGTGGGAATTGTAGGGGATGCCGGGAAAGTGGCCGATTCCCTTCTGGGGAAACTATCTCCCACGGCCGGTGATGCAGACCGTGAAGCGCGCAAGGCAACCATTGAAAAAAACAAGGTGGACTGGGACCGGGAACTGGCCACCATGGATCATGAAGTAGACGATCTCGGCACCACCTGGAACGAACGTTGCCAAAAACGTGAACCGGATAAAATAACGGCACGTATGGCCTGGCGGGCCATCATAGCGGCTTTGCCCAGAGAGGCGATCATCTCATCAGATATCGGAAACAACTGCGCCATCGGCAATGCCTATCCGGCCTTTGAAGAGGGCCGCAAATATCTGGCGCCGGGTCTGTTCGGGTCCTGTGGCTATGGTTTTCCGGCCATCCTGGGTGCAAAAATCTCAAAGCCCGATGTTCCTGTTGTTGGTTTTGCCGGTGACGGGGCTTTCGGTATCTCAATGAACGAAATGACCGCCTGTGGACGTGACGAATGGCCTGCCATCACCATGATCATTTTCCGCAATTACCAGTGGGGCGCCGAAAAACGGAATACCACCCTCTGGTACCACGATAACTTCGTTGGAACCGAATTGAATCCGAAGGTCTCCTACGCCGACATAGCAAAGGCATGCGGACTGGAGGGTGTCCAGGCGACCACCATGGAGGACCTAACCGAGAAGCTGAACACGGCCATCAAGGCCCAGATGGAAGAAGGTAAAACCACTTTCATCGAGGTGATGACAAACCAGGAACTGGGCGAACCGTTCCGTCGTGATGCCATGACAACACCCGTTCCCATTGCAGGGATTGACAAGGCTGACATGCGTCCCCAAAAAGGTGCCTAGGTGAGACCGACCATGATCATTCTGTCCCTCAATTCAGGAAGTTCATCCGTAAAATTCACCCTGTACCGGATGCCGGACGAAATCATTCTGGCATCCGGTGCTGTTGAACGCATAGGTCTTCAATCCGCCGGATTGGAATACCGGAACAATCGCGGGGATATCCATCGCCGGCCGGCGCACGGGGAAACCGTTCAGGAAGCTGTTGCAGAACTCATCGGTCTCCTGACCCATGATGAATTCGGTGTCATCAAAACAAATCAGGATGTTTCCGCCGTCGGCCACCGGGTCGTTCATGGAGGTGAAGCCATCACGGCATCGACAATCATCGATGATGCCGTCAAACAAATCATTGCTGAAAACAGTAAACTGGCCCCCCTCCACAACCCACCCAACCTGAAGGGTATTCAGGCCTGCGAATCCTTTTTCCCGGGCATCCCCCATGTGGCCGTCTTCGACACGGCCTTTCATGCCACCCTGCCCGAGCATGCCTATCTGTACGGCCTGCCCTATGCCCTGTACAAAGACGACGGTATCCGAAGGTATGGATTCCATGGCACGAGCCATCAATTCGTTGCCAGAGAAGCGGCCGCCCGTCTGAATCGACCGCCTGCCCAACTCAAATTGATCACCTGTCACCTGGGGAACGGCAGCAGCATCACCGCCGTGAAAAACGGCAGGAGCATCGACACCAGTATGGGGTTTACCCCCCTGGAAGGCACCATCATGGGCACCCGCTGCGGCAGCATCGACCCGGCCATCGTTGTCTACATGATGACACACCTCAATATGAAGCCCGACCGGATAGACCACCTCCTAAACAAGGAAAGCGGCTTCCTGGGTGTTTCGGGCATCCACAGCAGCGATGCAAGAGATGTCCTTTCTGCCATGCAAGCCGGTAACCCCCGTGCTGCCGCAGCGATTCAGCTGTATGTGTACCAGGTCAGAAAATACATCGGTGCCTATACCGCCGCCCTGAACGGTGCCGATGCCATCGTCTTTACCGCAGGTATCGGGGAGAATTCACCGGAAATCCGGGAGATGGTCTGTAACGGCGGCGACGGGTTGGACAAACTCGGCATTGTCCTGGATCCGGAAAAAAACATGGCCGCCTCCCCGGCAAGCCCTGAAATACAGTCAGACAACAGCCGGGTAAAAATCCTGGTGATCCCCACAGACGAAGCCCTTGAAATTGCCAGACAGACCCATGCATTGATTTGAACCGCTACAGCGAGCGCATTCCCCGTGGGTTCCGCCTGCGGCGGGGAGCTTCAAATACTTTTCTTTTCCGATTTCATGAAACATGATGTGGCAATTAATGTCTTGATTATTTCCTGTTTGAGTGATTAATTGGAGAAAATCTGCTACCGCACAAACAATGTTCAGCCGCTTATCAATCGACCATGTTTTATCTGCAATTCGACAAATTTAAAGGAGGCGCACCATGAAGAAACCCGGAAAGTCTGAAAACGTAAGAGGGTACCGCTATGGATGGATACTGATAGCGATACTCTCTGTTCTGCTCCTCGTGGCAGGCTGCAACAACGGTGGCGGGGGCGGCAAAGACAAATTGGCCATCAAGATCCAGTCACCGGCCGCGGATGTGGTCATTTATGAAGGAGACTCCGTTGATTTTCAGGCATCGGTCAAGGACGGGGCTGACCCCTATACCTATGCGTGGGACTTTGATAGCGGTGCCACCAACGTTACGGTGGAAGATCCAGGAGCCGTGACATTTGCGACCCGGGGTACCTATACGGTGAGTGCAACGGTAACCGACGATGACGGCGACAGCGACAGCGCCACGGTTACCGTGAACGTTATATTGGCCACAACCCGCGACGACAAAGGCGTCTGGTTCATCAGCGGTGACCCCGGCGAAGACCTCTTCTATGTTTTTGAGGCCATGGGCTATGCCGTGGCCACGGACCGTCTCTGGCAGGCGGAACTTTTCCGCCGTCAGGCCAAGGGAACCCTTTCCGAAATATTCGGTGCCGGCGCCAGCGACGAGTACTTGAAACCGACGTTTTTATTCGAACCATCAGCTACACGGATGCGGAACTGGTGGCGGGTTTCAATGCATTGTCCACAGATGTTCAGGAGGTCATCAATGGCTATGTATCCGGGTTCAACAAGCGCATCCAGGAAATCCGGAATGATCCCACACAACTGCCCTTTGAATTTGTCACGCTCGGAATCCAGCCGGCAGACTGGACCTACCAGGATGTGCTGGCCTGGATCGCCATGCTGCTGCGTAATTTCGACCCCGAAGCACTCGATTTCGGTCAGATTGAAACTGGGGAACTGTATCTGGATCTCGTTGCTAATTTTGGCATGGATGGCCCCGGCAATGTTCGAGGATCTGCGCTGGACCAATGATCCCAAAGCCCAGACCTACATCGTAGAGGAGGCTGTCGCCCTTATCTGCCACGGCATCCTCAGGCAAACAGGTGCAACTGGACGATATCGCCGCCGGCCTGCCGACTATTTCACAGGCGGGCCTTTCAGCTGCCGCCGATGCCATGAAGGATCGCCGCAACAACTATATCGATAGCTTAAAAAGTATCGGGGCCTATGTAAAGATGGGCTCCTATGCCTGGGTGGTGTCCGGTGACCACACCACGACAGGCAACCCCATCATCTACTCCGGCCCCCAGATGGGTTTTTCGGTCCCATCCATTGTGCTGGAAGGGTCCATCGACGCCGGCGGCATGCAAATATCCGGCATGTCCGTGACAGGTATTCCGGGCATCATCATCGGCCGGACACCCCACCATGCCTGGTCCATGCAGGTGGGTCACGCCCACAGTGTGGACTACTACATCGAGGATGCCGGCGATGTAACGGGACCCCGATATGAGACCATCCACGTGGCGGGCGCAGCCGATGTTGTGATTCCGGTCTTCCATACCGCTCACGGCCCGGTCGTGAATCCCATGCCGTATAATCCGGCAACCTATGATGAGAACACCGACGGTCCTATCATCACCTGGAAATACGCCCATCAGAACTATGAATTCCAGACCATAGAAGGGTTTCTGGCACTCGCCAGGGCCACCAACATGGATGAGTTCGGTGCAGGCATCGAAAAAGTCGCTGTTTCCCAGCACTTCTGCTACGCGGACAGGGACGGCAACATCGCCTACTGGATGTCCGGAAGAAATCCGGTGCGTCCTGCCGGCGAATGGCGGGCGCCCCAGGGTGCTGTTGCCGCTCCACTGGAATGGGATGCTGCGGTTCTGTCCGAACGATCCACGGACCGCAATGCAGATCGCGGATTTTACGGCGGCTGGAACAACAAGACCCAGCCGGATTACGACAACGCCTACAACAGCGTGAATGATATTTACGGACCGTTTCAACGCGCGCATGTCATCTATGAATATTTGCTGGAGAAGACAGACGGTGCGATAGAGATGTCTTTCGAAGATCTCCGGGATCTGGCCCTGAACATCGCCACCACAGACTCGTTTAACGGCGGCGGCAACCCCTGGAGTTTGGTCAGGGGGTATTTCACGATGCGGTAGACGCTGCAGGTGCCAATGCAGATCGCGACGCAGCCCTGGCCATCCTCGCTGCCTGGGACGGCCATTTCGTCGAAGGCGGTGCAGCCGAATGGGCCGAAGGCATGGATCGACCCGATGCCTGGGTGTTGATGGATGCCTGGATCGAGGAGGTCCTGGACCTGACCTTTGCCGACGAAGGTGTCGGTGACCAGCGGGCTAACCTCCTGTTCAATGTCCTGATTCACGGTCTTGAGGACGACGCCTCCGGCATTCAGAACAATTACGACTGGTTTCAGAATCTGGATGACGGGGGCACCCCAGACCGCCGATGAGATCATCGTGGCGGCGCTGGACACGGTGCTTGCCCAGTTGGATTTGAACAGCCGCCCCTGGGGAACGGATGCACGCGATGAAATCGAGTACAACCACCCCATGCTGGGTCTGGTTCATACAACACCCTTTTCCAGCCGTTCCACCTACGCCCACTGTGTCGAATACGGGGACACCGGACCCGTTCGGATCGAAAGCATGTTCCCCCTGGGAGAGTCCGGGGACATCCGGGTGGGTGGCGGTGGCGCCCCGGTATACAACGAAAACTTCTTCAGCATGGCCAAGGACGGGGATGAAGACCCCATCCTGTTCGACCTGTTTGAAATGCGTGATTTTCCGCTTTTCGATTAATCGCTGAACATAATCAAAAAAGAGCGTTCCGCAGTATTTGCTGCGGAACGCTCTTTTGCATAGCGTTCGAGCGGTTCGTATATGACGGTTATTTGCCGAAGCAGTTCTCGGAACGTTATTCTGACAAACAGTATAAGAGCCAAGCCTACCCGAGCAGCGGCTGAAACCATGCCGCCGCCAGCACGAAGATCACACCGGCCAGGGCGCCGGCCTGGTAGCGCCAGCCAAATGGAACCCGGACGAGTCCGTAATAGAGCAAGCCGATAAAAACCCCTGACAGAAAGCCGAACAGATGGGCCATGATGTCCGTGTGGCTGGATGCCCCTGTAAACGCCAGGAGTGCCAGACCGGCCCCCAGGGGCAGCAATATCTGAAATCGGGAAGACGGTGTCTGTATCTTTTTCAGGAACTGGTAGGAGGACAGAAGACCCAGGGCGCCGAACACGGCTGTGGAAGCACCGATGGAGTTGTGGCCGTACCCATACACATAGGCATTGATGAGATTGCCGGATATGCCGGAGGCCAGAATCAGCAGCCAGCCCATGCCCCACCCGGTGATGGAACACACCGCCGTGGCAAAGATCGCCATCCCCGCCAGGTTTCCGGCCAGATGCAGACTGTCTGCGTGAAGGAGCAGCGCCGTGGCGCAGCGGTACCATTCGCCGCTGACAACGTGGCGCGCGGAAGATCCGTACAGCCTGTGAAACGTGCCGGCATCATGCCCCAGGGTAACGGCGATATGCCAGGCCAGCAGAACCAGCATACCCCCTGCGCCTGACCAGGTTTTTCGGTAAGTCGCCCGGGGGGGTTCTTTTGAGGTTTTGAAGCCCTTGTTCTCATCCAGATAGGTTTTCAACAGGCTTTCAGCCGCTTCCGACCCATCTTGCGCAACCCACAGGGCCCAGCCCTTTTCCCCTCGCCGGATCTCATGGTCTACCCCCGAGGATAAAAGAACGAGTCCAAAGGTGTCGGCCTGCTCTCTGCTCAGACGATCGAGAAGAATCTCCATGCTGCACACAAATCAACGTTAGTTATTGAAGATCCCCGCCGCAAGCAGCTGGGCGTTTCGGCCGTTCGGTTCATGAAATATTCTGGTGTACACGGAGATTTCACGCCTCTGATGGGTTCATTAACAAGGCATTCAGGAATGCGGCCGTAGTTTGCTACTGCAAATTCCTGATAACGCAGGTAATGGGCCCATCAGAGAGCGCCCGCAGGGTGATATTTTTCAGAAAAAATATCATGAAATATTCGTGTCCAAACCGCGTCCCCCATTCAGCCAGCACGCCACCCTATGACCTGCCGCAACCTCGACAAGTTTTGGCCGCTCCACCCGGCAGCGCTCAAAACAATACCGGCAGCGCGTATGAAACAGACACCCGGATGGCGGGTCCGCAGGGCTGGGAATCTCTCCCTCCAGGGTAAGGGGTGCCTGTTTCTGGTGGGGATCCGGTATGGGAACTGCGGAAACAAGCGCCGCTGTATAGGGGTGCCGCTGGTTGCCGCTGAACATGGTGGACGGCGCCATCTCCACGATAACACCCAGATACATGACGGCAACACGGTCACACATGTGATTGACGACACTCAAATCATGGGAAATGATCAGACTGGAAAAATCGAATGACGCCTTGAGGTCCGCCAGAAGATTCAGCACCTGGGCCTGAATGGACATATCGAGGGCACTGACGGGCTCATCGGCGACAATCAGACTGGGGTTGAGGCAAAGGGCCCTGGCAATACCGATACGCTGCCGCTCACCGCCGGAGAAGGCATGGGGGTACTTGTCCAGGTCTGCCGCCTTCAGACCGACTTTTTCCAGCAGGTTCACCGCCCAGCCGCGAAGTTCCTGTCTGCCGACCTTCTGAAAGGCGCGCAGGGGCTCCGTAACAATCGACGCCACCGTCATTCTCGGATCCAGACTCGCGTGGGGATCCTGAAAAATCATCTGCACATCCCGGCGAAGAACGCGCATCTCTCTTCGATTCAGCCGGGTAATTTCCACGCCATTGAGCTGGATATTCCCGGAAGTGGGCTCCAGCAGCCGGAGTATGATACGCCCCAGGGTGGTTTTACCGCATCCGGATTCCCCCACCAGACCGAAACTTTCACCTTTGTGAATCTGGAAAGACACACCGTCAAGCGCTTTTATCCAGGATCTCGGCTTTGACCAGAGACCACTTGTCACAGGAAAGTATTTAACGATGTCCTGAACGTCGAGTATGGGTTGTTGTGGCATGGCGGTTTGATTCCAAAAGTTCAGATACATATTTCGATAAATTGGCGTTACATTGGAGCTGTAAGCTTTAAGCCATAAGCGGTAAGCTAGTTTAGCTCTTGGGTTCACCACAGATAGAGCGAAATGGGTGATGCCATGGCGATTTGTGCTGTTTGAGCCAATTAGGGCACCTTACATCAACGCATGCCAATGAACAATCCAATATGAATAAACAGTCATTGAATAGGCTACGCCTGTTTAACCATATAGCCAGCGGTGATGTTAGGAGCCCTTGCGGCGAGTTCGCAAGCCAGGGGATTATTCATTTCGCGTTTCCCAATCCCGAAAGTTGAGTTAAAACTTATCGCTCTCATCAGCATAAAGCCAGCATCTCGCTTGCTGGTGTCCCTGAACAGGCAATAGGACTGGCTTTTTTTGTCTGCAAGGTTCAAAAACCTCGGGGCATCTGTCCGCAAACCTGCATCCGAATATGGGTGTGTCCAGGGACGGCAGCGACCCCCGTATCTCCTGCAAGCGCTTTTTGGACCCATTTGCGGACATTCCCATGCGGGGTATGGACCTCAGCAAGCCCTTGGTATAAGGATGCGCAGGTCTGTCGAATATGTCGGTAACCGGCGCCGTCTCGACAACCTGTCCGGCATACATGACCACCACCCGATCGGCCGTCTGGGCCACGATACCCAGATCGTGTGTTATGAACAGCACCGACATCTTGAAATCTGCCTTGAGAGACGCGATAAGGGCAAGTATCTGGGCCTGCGTACTCACATCCAGCGCAGTGGTGGGTTCGTCTGCAATTAACAGACCGGGTCTGCAGATCATGGCCATGGCTATCATCACACGCTGCCGCATACCGCCGGAGAGTTGATGGGGATATTCCCGCATCCGTTTCCGGGCCATGGGGATGTTAACACGTTCCAGCCACGCCGCTGCCGATGCGTAGGCTTCGGTTTTTGACAGACCCTGATGGATCATGAGGGGTTCGGCGATCTGTCTGCCTACAGGCAAAATCGGGTTGAGAGATGTCATGGGTTCCTGAAAAACCATGGAGATCTCATTGCCCCGCAACCGACGCAGCGCTTCCGGGCGGATGGCCAAAAGATCTTCCCCTCGGAACAAAATACGACCGGATTCCACGACACCCGTTGGCACATCCACCAGACCCAGAATACTCAGGGCTGTTACACTCTTGCCGCACCCGGATTCCCCCACAAGCCCCAGGGTTTCCCCTTCCCCCAGGGAAAAGGAGACATGATCCACCGCTCCCTGAACACCTTGCGGTGTATGAAAGGAAACAGACAGATCCTGGATTTCCAGAAGCGTTGCAGACATGCTAATCCCCTATTAGCTGTAACTCAACTTTCGGGTTTCGCCATCGATAGAGCGAAATGGGTGATTCAATGGCGATTTGCGCTGTTTGAGTCGTTTAGGGCACCTTACATCAGCGCATGACAATGAATATCCAAGATGAAAACCCGGTCATTTAAAAGCCATGTCTTTTTAATCATATGGCCAACGCTGATGTTAGGTGCCCTTACGGCGAGTTCGCAAAGCGCAGGGAATTATTCATTTCGCGTTCGCTGAATTCCGAAAGTTAGTTGTAAGCTATAGCAAGCTGTAAGCTGTATGCCGTAACCGGTCAGCAGCTTATTGCTTACAGCTTACAGCCTATGGCTTATCGCTCATACCATATACGGATCCAGGTTGTCCCGGATTCCATCCCCCAACAGGTTGAAACCGAGCACGGTCCAGGCAATGGCAATACCCGGGAATATGGACATCCAGGGAGATATTTCCATGAATGTCTGTGCCTCGTAGAGCATTCTCCCCCAGGAGGCATGCGGCGGCTGGGTACCGAGCCCCAGATAGCTCAAACCGGCCTCGGCCAGAACAGCGACAGCAAATTGAATGGTGGCCTGGATAATCAGGGGGGACATTAAATTGGGCAGTACATGCCGGACGGTGATGGCCCACTCGCTGGCACCGCTGGCCCGGGCGGCATCGATAAATTCCCGGCCCCACAGGGTCAGGGCCACAGCCCTGGTAAGCCTGGCAAAGACAGGAATGTAAAAAATACCGATGGCCACCATGACATTGCCCACGGAAGGCCCCCATATGGCAGAGATGAGTATGGCCGTCAGAACAGCCGGGAATCCGAAAAGAAGGTCGGAAAACCGCATAATGGACTCGTCCGCCCATTTCCCGTAGTAGGCCGCGATCAAACCCAGGGCAACACCTGCCATCATACCGATGGCGACCGTTGCCAGACCCACGATAATCGAGTTGACGGCGCCCACCATGACACGGGACATCACATCCCGTCCGTACTGATCCGTACCCAGCAGATGGCGAAAAGACGGCGCCTCCAGCCGGTGGCCGGGATTCATGGTGTTGGCCTCATAGGGCGTCCAGACAAGACTGATGGCGGCGGTCAAAACAACCACGGCTGTTAAGACAACACCACACCTGAAGTTAAGATTTTTGAAATGCTTCTTCATCTCTCGAGTCTTATTCTGGGATCGATGACAGCGTATGCCAGGTCCACGAGAAAGTGAACAATGACCACCGCCGCTGCCATAAACAGGACGATTTCCCGAACAACCGGCAAATCCCTTTGCCCGATAGCCTGAAACACCAGTCGCCCAAGCCCGGGCAGGTAAAAAACATTTTCGATGATGATGGCCCCGGCCAGCAGCTGACCCATCTGAAGACCCAGAATGGTCAGTACGGGTATAAGGGCATTCCTCAAGGCATGCACATACAGAACGGTTCTTTCCCGAAGCCCCTTTGCCCGGGCAGTGCGAATATAATCCTCCTGCAGCACATCCAGAACGGACGAACGCGTTACACGGGTGAGAATGGCTGCCCGAACAACCCCCAGGGCAAATGCCGGCAGGAGCAGCGACGTGAAAGATCCCTTGAAATCAGCCAGCCACCCTGGGAATCCACCGGCCGGAAACAAGTCCAGCTTAACGGAGAAAAAGAGGATCAACAAAATTCCCAGCCAGAATTCAGGTGTTGCCATACCCACCTGTGTAAAGGTCATCACCGAAATATCACCGGTCCGATTCTGGTGACGTGCCGCAAATATTCCCAGGGGCAGAGAAATGGCCACGGCAATCAGCATGGCCATGAATGCCAACGGACCCGTGACAGTCAGACGGGAAAGAATCAGATCAAAGACAGGCATGTCATAATGGATGGAGCGACTGCCCATACCGGAAAGTGTGCGACCGATCCAGTTCAGATACTGAACCCGGAAGGGTTGGTCGAGACCCAGTTCACTTCTCAGATTGGCCAGGGTTTCCGGCGTGGCATTGATGCCCAGGATAATCTGCGCCGGATCGCCGGGCAGAACAAACAGAACCGCAAAAACAATCCATGAAACAAGGAACAGAAGAATGCCAAGGGTGAAGATCTTTTTGATGATATATTTAGACATACCAGTAAGGTACAATAATTAAGTTCAGTTTGAACATGATTATTTCCCGCTGATAGTTGGAGCTAAGCGGAATTCCCGGTTTATCAGAGCTGAAGGAATCGTACTTCAGCTCAACCCAAAACAGGCGGAGACGCTATTCGCCAATAGAGCGACAACGTCGCGTTTTATAAATTCGTAAAACGAATTTATTTGATTCAGCCACACCCGGGTACAATCCAGGGCCACGGTTGGATAGTTCTCCCACCAGCCCATGACGTCGCTCTTCATGATGGGCAATCCCGATGCCGAAAACAGATACCCATTGACGGCATCATCGGCGATGATCTCCTGGCACCTGCCGAACCATTTGGCCTTGTCTTCTTCATTCGGTGCTTTTAAAGCCTTTGCATAGGCATCCCTGAATACCTGAGAGTCATACTGGAAGTAATAGTCCGGATCCGCATAGATACCGATATCCCATGCCTCCACATGGCCTATCATGGTCAGCTGGTATTCTCTTTTCTTGAATATCCGGTCAATCCACTGGCCCCATTCCACAATTTCGATCTTCAAGCGGATACCGACTTTCCCAAGCATGTCCGCAATGACTTCACCCGCTCTTTTGGAATAGCTGTAGATAGCCGGCAGTTTGATGGTGGCATCAAAACCATCCGGGAAACCTGCCGCTGCCAGTAATTCTCTGGCTTTTTCCGGGTTATAGGAAAACCTGTCCGTTAAATCGACATAATAGGGTGTCGACGGGGACCAGTGCGAACCGATGGGTGTGCCATAGCCGAACATCACCAGATCCACGACCATCTGCCGGTCTATGGCATATGCCATGGCCTGTCGCACACGCACATCGTCAAATGGTTTGGCCTTGTTGTTGGTGGACATGATGACTTCGCCGGTGCTCGAACCGGCAAAAACCTTGAACCGAGGGTCCTTTGACAACCCTATCACCGACTCCGGCGCACCCACATAACCGATGACATCGATATCACCGGCTTTAAGGGCTGCTATCTGGGCGCTGGTATCACCGATAAATTTAAAGACCACCCTGTCCAGATAAGGAAGCGCCGGATCCCAGTAACCGTCAAAACGCTGCATTTCAACGCGATCTCCCCGCAGCCAGGTAACAAATCTGAAAGGCCCGGTTCCGATGGGGTTCGACTTGGCCGACGCATAGTCCTTCATGGGGAGCATCACGGCATCTCCTTCGGCCATGTGGGCGATGAACAGGGCATCCACTTCCTTGAGAACAATGCGAAGGGTATGGGTATCCATGATATCGATTTTCTGTATACCCCTGAAATACTCCGGATGCGGGTTGACGGTCCCTTCACCCATGGCACGTTCAAGATTCCATTTGGCCACCTGGGCATCAAACACTTCACCATTGTGAAACCGCACCCCTTTTCGAAGATTGAAATCATAGGTCAGCCCGTCCAGCGACACGGACCAGTTCGTGGCCAGTCCCGGTACAAACCGGCCGTTACTGTCAACTTTGATGAGTCCTTCGAAGATATTTGCATACACCACCCTGTCGATGGCGGCGGCTGTATTGGCTGTCGGATCCAGACCCAGTGGTTCCGCCGGTTGGCAGACAGTCAGACTGCCTCCCTTTTGGGGACTCGACGCCACGGCATGCAACACAGGAATAACGAAAGCCAGCAACAGAACAAGACATATAATTTTCTTCATGGGGTCTCCTCATGGGTTCCGGTGGTGAACAATCCACATCACGTCAGCAATCTTTTGACAATGATCGATGGACTATAGGGTATTTTTCGATGATATTCAAGGAGATAAGTCTTAAGCTGTACGCTTTAACTCAACTTTCTGGGTTCAATGAACGCGAAATGAATAATCCAATGGCGCTCTTTCTATGGCTTAACCCGAAAGTTGAGCTGTAAGCCATAAGCTCGCTTATCGCTTACAGCTTACGGCTTATCGCTCTATCCGGCAGATCCCTGAATGCCGGAAAGTTTCCGTGGGTTTCAGCAGCAAGAATTCCATGGATAATGGCTCTCGACATGCATTGGGCGGCAGCATGCCCCAGATCGTTCATGGCCTGGGCGCTGTTACCGGCCAGAAGTCCCTGAATATCCGGAAGTTCCCGCTTGCCGGTTGCCAGACAGAAGATGGTATCCCCGTCAAACATGGTGTGGGCCGGTCTGACGGCCCGTGCCAGGCCATCGTGTGCCATCTGGGCTATCTTCCCGGCCTGGACCTTGGTCATCTTTGCATCGGTGGCGACAATACCGATGGTTGTATTGGCAATCGGCGAGGACAACGGTTGCTGGGGCAATTGGACCCTTCTTTTCCCCTGCTCGCCATACTCATCATTTATCTCCGTATCCCGCTCCCATATCATGCCCGTATCCGGATTTACTACCGATCCAAAGGAATTGACGGCAGCAACAGCTGCCACGGTAATTCCCGATGCCATCACAAGGCTTGCCGACCCCAATCCGCCCTTAATGGCGCCGGACACTGCCCCGGTTCCCGCCCCCAGACAGCCTTCCGGCAGGGGTCCGGAATCGGCGGCCTCACACGCCCTGACACCCCAATCTGCTTGAATCGGGGGAATAAAATCAGCGCCCCGTCCCAGATCACACAAGACCGCCGCGGGCACAATGGGTACGACATGGTTTTCATCCATGGGAAATCCAAGCTGTCTATCCGCCAGCCAGCGAACAACCCCGTCCGAAGCCGCCAGGCCATAGACGGATCCGCCGGAAAGCACCACGGCCTGTACGCTTTCCACCAGGTTGATGGGGTCCAAAAGATCGGTTTCACGGGTACCGGGAGCAGACCCCCGGACATCAACCCCGGCAACAGCCCCCTCCTTACACAAAATCACCGTCACACCGCTGGCAGCGACCTGGTCCGTGTAATTCCCGGCCAATATTCCGGCTACGTCCGTAATCGAGTTATGCTTTCCCATTATCGCCATGGCAGATCCCTCACATGCCTTTTCTATTGACAGCAGCCGGACGATCACTTAATTTTTGGTGTAAACGTCTTCACCTGCCATCCATTTATATCAAAAGGTAAGGCCTTTGAAAATTGCCCAATACCGCTATATCCATTTGCTGATGACGCTGCTGGTCCTGCCGGCAGTATTCTCCGGCTGTGCCCACTACCAGGGCGATGGATCCATGACGGCCATTATCGCCACATCTGAAGCGTTCAATTCTTTTGACGGTGAATATGAAAATACTAACTATTTTAAACATCATAAACCCGAATCTATCGCCGTCCTACCATTTTCCTCGCTTGATGAAAAGGCCTTTACATTGGACTCAAAATTCGAACACCCCGAAGATGTTGTCCGGCGTGGCCTATACAACCATATCAGTTCCCTGCCTTTCAAGGACATGGAATTATTTCAGACCGATACCCGTTTGAAAAATGCCGGTCTTCTGAAAACGGAAATGGTACGCCACCTGATCCAGACAAACCCCAAGAAACTCAAGAGTATTCTTGGCGTCGATGCAGCCGTTACCGGTGATGTGACCCATTTTGACCGTATATACGCCGGTGTTTATTCCCAGGTGGCAGTGGGCTGTGAAGTCAAGATGTGGGATCTGAACACCGGCAATCTTCTGTGGCGTGCCAAGCATGTGAGTCGTGCCCACGCCGGCGGCTTATCCCTTAATCCACTTGGAATCCTCATGTCTGCCGTGGCATCGATCTGGAATATGCGCGATACGGAAATGCTGAGCCAGACCGATGAAACCTTTCGTGAGATCGTATCCACCATCGACATGCCCGCCACGGGTCTTATATCGCAACAGGCCCCTCCCCGTATCGATCTGTTTTCAGCCATGGGGTCCGACCGACCCTTTACAGCCGGCAAGGAAATTTCCTTCAGGCTGGTGGGCGACCCTGAATGCAAGGCCTACGTCGACCTGGGCGACTATAAAAGCGCCATCCGACTCGAACCCGTATCCCCGGCGACAAAACAGAACATTTCCGAGGAAGTCATGGCATCGATTCTCGAGAGGTACAATTCCTCGGGACAGGACCTTACAGATGCGCTGGCCGCTGAACTAAAAAAAGGATTGGCTTCCCGGGAAATCTATGAGGGTACATATACGATATCGCCCGGCGAAGAGCGCTATGGATTAACATCCAAGGCCTATCTGGTCAACTCCCTGGGTGACCAGGGAAAGCGGATCGATGTGGCTCACACCATCGACATCGACGCCAACCCGCCTGAAGCACCTTCCGGGCTCTCTTGTGAAGCCCTTAACCGGAAAATCAGGCTATCCTGGTCTCCCAACAGGGAAAAAGATCTGAAAGGGTATCAGATCTGGACCAGCCCATCACCCATCAGTGGTTACCAGCTTGCCAAACTGAGTGAAAAAATCGATAACCTTCTGGAAGATTTGACTAATTTTGATCCCGTTTATGTCAAAATAAGAGCTGTCGACCGGGCCGACAACACCAGCGACTTCTCCCACCGGGTTTCCTCCGTCCCCTTGCCGGAGCCCGGACTGCGTGACCTGCCCCAGCCGGACACCTCTCTGGGTGGAGTCATTGACGGCAACGTACTGCTCGTGAGGGTAAAGAGCCCCTATGATATAACTGCAGACATCTATGTAAAACCCGGGGCGACCCTGTATACAGAACCGGGTGTGGAGATCCGTTTTTCTCCGGACACCGCCCTGGTCATAGCCGGTGGGAGTTTCGTGGCCTATGGGGAAACATCACGACCGGTCCGGCTTATTCCGACTGTTTTTAACGCTCCGCCGGGATCCTGGAAAGGGCTGGTGCTGGATCATGCGGCACGCGTCCGCCTGAATCACGTAACCATTTTGAATGCCGCCACCGGTATGACCATCATCGACAGCGCACCGGAAATTGTCGCTGCAACCATCCGTGGCTGCTCCCAGGCGGGACTTCATCTGAAATCCAATGCCCGGCCGAATATCACCTGTTCCACTTTTGCATCGAATGGGGGTCAAGGCGCCCTTGTCATCGAAGGAGAAGGTGTTTCGCCGTTGATCCGGCATAGTACTTTCATCCAAAACGAACCGTTCCAGGTTCAGAACTACGCACCCATGGCCATGAATTTAAGCGAAAATTACTGGGGCGACCCTGTTCCGGATACGAATCGGTTTTTGGGTGATATTGTCTGGGAACCGGCCCTCCCGGCGCCGTCCGATGCCTGTTTGGATACTGAATGAACATCGAACGTTCAACATCGAATTTTGAAGTTGAAAAATGAAGAAACAGAAATAATTCGGTATTGGTTTTTTGTCTTCATTCGACATTGGATGTTCGATGTTCGATGTTGGACGTTCATCTTTATAAACTCATAATAGTAAAGCTTCTGGATTCTTTCTTGGTACGATTTTACTGGAGGTACGGATGAAACATCTGACAAACATCGCCCCGTCGATACTTGTATTGACGTTGCTGGTCCTTTTTTCGATATCCGGTCATGCAGAGGATCTATCAAGGGAACAAATCAGCGAATACGGGTTCATCGACTGGCTGAACCAGAAGGTGTACGCCACCGGCATCGGTATTGCGCCCCAGGACAAAGAGAACCCGACCCAGGCAAAAACCCTGGCGTATCGAGCAGCGGTGGTGGTAGCCCAGCGAAACCTGCTGGAGGTGATAAAAGGTGTGCACATCGACTCGCAAACCATTGTTGGAAAACGAATTGTCGCCGACGACAAAATTGTCTCTAAAATAGAAGGCATTATCAGGTTCAGCCGCATAGAAAGTTCCCAGGTGCTGGAAGACAATGCCGTGAGTGTAACCCTCAGCATGCCCCTTGGCGGTAGAATGGGAGAAGTGCTCGTTTCCGTCATCGAAGGTACCGGGATGCCCCCTGCATTGCCACCTTCCCGGGACCTGACGGATCGCCTGCTTCAACTGGAAAGCAGGGTCGCGGCGCTTGAAAACAAGCTCTCGCGTTTGAATGAAATTTCAGTGGAACAGAAATCGGTCATCCACCTCCTGACCTATCTGCTGGAAGCATGGCAGCAAGACACCGACCGAAAGGCTCGCATTCTACAGGTCGGGTTTGCCTCCGATGAGGAAACAGCGGCCCTGAGACGCCAGATGAACGAACAGGAAAAACAAATGGCATCCATGGCGATCCATTTGAACGAGCTGGCACGTCGCCTGGCCGATCTCGAAAAAGGTCCGGGAAGTGAAAAAACTTCCCCAAAACCGAAAACACAGACAAAATCCCATCCCTATACCAGCCTCATCGTGGATGCCCGTGATACCGGCTTCAAACCCTCGCTGAGACCGGAATTATTTCACCAGGGCGAACTGATTTATCCAGGGAGTTACCTGAATTTATCGGACGCCGTTCGAAACGGCTATGTTCGTTATTACAACAACCGCTTCCATGCACAGCAGAGCGAACGAGCCGGAGCCCTTCCTTATGCCACCAAGGCCACGGGAACCCATGGCGGTGACCGGGGCCTGTCCATCGATGAGGAGACATCCCGGATGCTGAGAGCCGTCCTTCAGGATCCGGACAATTTTCTGGTGCAGTGCAGGGTGGTGATTATTTTTTAAAAGTCTTCTCCCAATTAATTGAGAGAAAGGGTCCGAGGGGTCAAGGATTCCAGGGTCCAAGTGTTGGGTATCCGATGATATGCCATCCCCTCTCAGGAAGCGTTTTCGGGCCGTTTATAGCTCTCCATATTGCCAAACAAAGCGCATGCAATTATTGTTAAACCGTTAACTACTTGTAACATTTGAACATCTCACTTGACGCCTTGGATCCTTGACCCCTTGAACCCTAAATCTCTTAAAAAAACCCCACATATAGTACCACGTTGTTCTTGACACACTATATATACGGCGCTATACTCTCTCATTCCTTGCAGAGAATTTTTTCTCCCGGTTCTTTTTCATTCTAAATTCTGCGCACTTTTCATGCAAATATACCCCTGGTTCCGACCTGGGTTTTATTTATAAACAACGATTGATCCTATAAACAAAATACAGAAAAAGATGGAGGATGTTCATGGCTACAATGACAATCAAAAGACTTCACGAACTACTGGAAAACAATGCCGACAAAGATGTCCTGGCGTGGGCAGGGGCCTGCCACGACTGCAAGACCGAAGCCCAGGTAACGGCAACACCAAAAGAAGACGGCATCCATATCCATGGTGGAAGCGTGTACGAACCTGCCGCTAATAAGTTCATGATCAAGTGTGATGCCTGTTTTGAAAAAGATCCGGTTCTGAAGGATTATCAGGACTGTGAGGTTTACAGCAGGGTGGTAGGGTATCTGCGACCCGTTGCCCAATGGAACGATGCCAAGCAGGCGGAGTTCAAGGACAGGAAGCTGTATGATCCAAGCATTTGCTAAGCCGATAAAATCGCGTGACGATTTTATAAAAATACGATCCGTCAGAGACGCCGTCTCCGGCGGATCAGTTGTTTTCGCTATCCTGCGGTTTAACTTCCGGCGGTTTGCTTGCCACCTGGCAAGCATTGCGAGCTCACGTCGATATACCGAGTTTAGGGAGGATATATACCTGAAGTAATATCCAGATGCCTACAACGATGAACAGTATAATGGTTTCTTTCATGGGTTTCCTTTCTTGGTGCCATTCGACACATAATTGCTCTTATAGGGGTTGTCAGAAAAACGTTCCGATTGAGGACCTTTTTTCTGCTACAACCCCTTATGCCGCCATCCTATTTTCGGAACATTATTATGACAAGCGGTATAATTTAAAAGCTTTGATCTTGGGTCAACCTAAGCCCCAATACAACAATTGTCAATGAAACATAAAAGAAAACAATTCTCTATCCTTTTCAGCGCTCTTTTCGGTGTGATTTTTCTGTCTCTTCTTCTCACCCGTATGGGAATATTTGACAGTCAGCCGGCCCGGACGGAAATCGCCGACATATCGTCATCGGAAATCGTTGCAGATCGGGATACCTGGATGAATATCTTCCAGGGTGAGAAAAAGATCGGTTTTTCCCATTCACGCTATGCGCGTCTGGACCAGGGATATCGTTTCAACGAAACCCTGTTTATGAGAATCAATACCATGGGGATGGTTCAGGATATCGCTCTCAACACCAGCGGTATCCTCCACACGGATTTCTCGCTCAAGTCCTTTGATTTTGAAATTGCCTCCGGACGTTTCAATTTCTCTGCGGTCGGCAGCCATAACCAACAAGACCCTTGCATTGAATACCCAAAGTGCCGGTGTAAAACAGACCTACCAGTTGAACCTGGCCGATGATATCTACTTCACTTCCGGCATTGTTCAAGCAGCCAGCGCCGGCAAATTGAAACCGGGTGACCAGCTCACTTTGAAGGTCTTCGACCCCATTGCCATGGGTCAGGAATCGATTCTGCTCCGGATCCTGGAAGAAGAAGACATCACCATCATGGGGCAGGTGATAAAAGCGACCAAGATTTCACTGAAATTTAAAGGCGCCACCCAACTGGCGTGGATGGATGAAAAAGGGAATCTTTTAAGGGAAAAAGGCATGCTGGGGATTATCCTTGAGAAAACATCCCGTGAAGACGCCATGCACGGCCTCCCCATCCAGTCAAGTCAGGATCTCACGGAAGCCGCATCAATTCCGGCCAACATCGATATTGACAATCCAGGCCAACTGATGCAAATGCGATTCGAGATAACGGGTTCAGGTGATTTTTCAGAACAGCTTCAGGGTGGCAGGCAGACCTATAATTCCCCGGTACTCGAGATCCGGAAGGAATCCCTGAACGATCTTGCGCAACAAGATCCTCCTCTGGTTCCCACGCAGAATATCACGACCTTTCTGTCGCCCAGCCCTTTTATTCAGTCGGATCATCCTGCCATTCGAAGACTGACAACCGATCTGGTTGCCGAGACGGACACTTCCCTTGAAAAGGCGCGCAAAGTGGTTGCCTGGATGCAGAAACATATCAAAAAACGCCCGGTCATATCTCTTCCGGATGCCCTGTCCACTCTTGAAAACCGCGTAGGAGACTGCAATGAGCATGCGGTGCTCTTTGCAGCCCTGGCAAGAGCTGCCGGAATCCCCACCAGGATCGAAGCCGGTGTGGTCTTTCTACGAAAACGTTTCTTTTATCATGCGTGGAACAGTATTTATGTCGGCAGATGGATCACTGTTGATGCGCTGTTTGACCAGATACCGGCCGATGTCACCCACATTCGACTTGCCAGCGGCATGCAGAAAGACCAGCTCGATATATTGGGCCTCATCGGAAACTTGAAAATCAAGATCCTAAATGGAACATCAGCCCATGATAGAACTTAAAGAGCTCACCAAATGCTACGGCGATGTCGTTGCGGTCAACGCTTTGAACATCCATGTCGCCCAGGGCGAAATTTTCGGGTTCATCGGACCTAACGGCGCCGGCAAAACAACGACCATCAAAATGATCGGGGGCATCCTGGTGCCCACCATGGGAGACATCCGAATCTGCGATATCGCCATGTCTGAAAATCCGGAAGCCGCGAAACTCAAGATCGGATTTATTCCCGACCGGCCTTACCTTTATGAGAAACTCACCGGTATGGAATTCTTGAAATTCATCGCCGATCTGTATCGGATGGATCCCCGTGATTTTCTGGAGAAAGCGCATGAAAAACTGGAAATGTTCGCCCTTTTAGACTGGTCGGAAGAGCTTATCGAGTCATACTCCCACGGGATGAAGCAGCGTTTGATCATGGCCTCGGCCCTTCTGCACGATCCAGAGGTCATCATCGTCGATGAACCCATGGTCGGACTCGATCCCCTGGGTATCAAGCTGGTCAAGGATCTTTTCAAACATCTTTCCGAAAACGGCACCACTGTTTTTATCTCCACACATACCCTCCAGGTAGCGGAGGATCTGTGCCATCGCGTTGGCATTATTAATAAAGGTACCTTGATCGCAATCGGTTCGCCGGAAAAACTGAAACAGGACATGCAAGACCCTGCTGCCGACCTGGAGGATGTGTTTTTGAGATTGACAAATCCGGGAATTTAGAGACGCTTCGCTGTCATTTGCTTCGCGTCATTAATAGATCATTTTACTTCGTGTCATTTATTGTCGCCATCAAGCTATAAGCTACAATGAATAACGCCCGTAGGGCAAATGTCGTCCGCAGGACAAATTACGCACGCAGTGCTAATGACCCCTGCAAAATTAATATCGTTCGTTATCCCTTTAATCCAACGAATTAGCAGAAAAAAACATATAACGGTATGGTATCATGAATGACATCCTCACCCTTATCAGACCCAGACTCTTGAGTTTCAAGAACGCCTCATTTTTCCGGGGCAAAAAACAGGGCAGCCTCATGAAGCTGATGCTGTTTGGTGGCATCGGATGCGCTTTCTGGGGCGGTATCTTTGCGGTGTCATTCCGGGTTCTGCATTATTTTAAAGGGGTTGAAGAGCTGGGTCATCTCCTTGCATTCAAGCTTTTGTCCATGATACTGATCACGCTCCTGTCTCTGCTCATTTTCAGTAGTATTCTCACATCCCTGTCCAAGCTTTTTTTGAGCAAAGATCTGAACCTGGTACACGCCATGCCGGTTTCCACTTACCGGATCTTTCTGGCCCGATGGATCGAAAGTACGCTGGACAGTTCCTGGATGGTCGTCATCTATCTGCTGCCGGTTTTTCTGGCCTATGGAATTGTATTCAATGCGGGTCTGTTTTATTATGCCACCGTTGGATCGGCGATTCTCTCCCTGGCTGTCATCGCCTCCTGCTTGAGCGCCATGATCGTGGTATCCGCCGTCGTCTTGATACCGGCCAACCGTATTCGAAATCTCTTCGTCTTCCTGGGTCTGCTGCTATTCGTTATCCTTTTTATCGCGTTCCGTCTTCTGAGACCCGAAAGACTGGTCAATCCGGAAGTCTTTTCAACGGCGCTGATGTACCTTTCGGCACTTAAGACGCCGAACCTGCCTTACCTTCCCAGTACCTGGGCATTTGACGGTATTCAAGCCGCAATCAATGGATCCATCTCTGAAACCCTCTTTCATATGGGTCTTTCATGGTCATGCGTGGGTATGATGATGTTTCTGATGATCACCATGGCCGACCGACTCTATCTGGCAGGATTGTCCAAAGCCCAGACGTCACCGGCCAGGCTTTTGAAACATAAAATATCGGGCGACAGAATCTTTTTCTTTCTGCCGACACCCCTGAAAGCGTTTGTGGTAAAGGAAATCAAATCGTTCTTCCGGGACCAGACCCAATGGTCCCAGATATTTCTCATCGGTGGCCTGGTGTTGATTTATATCTTCAATTTCAAGGCGCTTCCCCTTGAAAAAGCCCCTATCAAAACCGTATACCTGCAGAATCTCCTGTCCTTTCTAAATGTAGGCCTGGCGTCCTTTGTTCTGATTGCCGTCGCCGGACGTTTTGTCTACCCGGCTATCAGTAATGAGAACGAAGCGTTCTGGATTGTCAGGTCGTCCCCCATCTCCCTAGGGCGATTTTTATGGGTGAAATTCTTCATCTATCTATTGCCGCTCCTCATCTTAACGGAAATTCTGATCATAGCCACGAATATCTTTTTGAATGTCACACCCTTTATGATGCTTCTATCCACCATAACGATTTTTTTCATGGTACCCGGAGTGGTGGGTATCGGCATCGGGCTCGGGGCGGCTTATCCGAATTTCAAATCGGAAAATCCGGCCCAGTCGGTCACAAGTTTTGGCGGACTGATTTTTATGATTTTGTGTGCTGCATTTATCGGCGGAATCATCGTGCTGGAAGCCGGTCCTGTCTATAACCTGTTCATGGCGGATTTTCATCAACGAACATTGTCCACTCTGGAATGGATCTGGATCGTTGGATCCTTTTTGTTGTCCTTGGTGATTTGTGTGCTGGCGTTGATCCTGCCCATGCGGTTCGGCGAAAGACGGTTGGCGGAGCGCGTTATCTAACCCGAGCATTTCATACCTTGACAAAAACCCTCACCTTTGCAAGTTTATAAATTTATACCGCTTGTCATAATAATGTTCCGAAAATAGGATGGCGGCATAAAGGTTGTAGCAGAAAAAAGTTCCTAATCGGAACGTTTTTCTGACAACCCCTATAAATCGGAGAGTCCGTATGACGAAGATACGCGATGCAGTATTAGACTGCCTGAATGAAATCGAAGATGCAGATCGCCTGATAACCGAGTTAAATCGAATTGTCGGCAAAATGGGAAAAGACGCCTATCCGATTATTCTGCACATATTGACACATCTGGATATCGAGGTCGACGAGGCGGAAATCAGCTGGAAAGCCATTATCGACCTCTATCAATCCATGAGCAAGGCCATGGGCCATAAAATCAGTCTGCGTACGGCGATATGCGAATATTTCTGCTCGATTCATAAATCCCTCAGAAACCCAAAAGTCGTAGAGATTCATCTGTTTGAAAAAACACTCAAGGAGAGTAAATATGATGGTCTCACCGGTCTTCTTAACCGGCAGGCCCTGGATGACGTTCTGAATCTCGAGCTCAATCGCGCCAGACGGCACAAGGAGGCTCTTTCTCTCATATTTTTCGATCTCGATAATTTTAAACGCGTCAATGATACCCATGGACATCTGGCAGGAGATGAAGCGTTGAGAGCGGTCGCCAAAACCCTCCTCATGGAAAAACGTCTGGAAGACCTTGCCGGACGATATGGCGGAGAAGAACTGGTCCTGCTGTTGCCGGAAACCAGCAAAGAGAGTGCCCGGATTATCGGTGAACGGGTTCGAAAAAAAGTGGAAGACGCTGACCATAAAGTGGAACGGCAGCCAACATCCGCCTCACCGTCAGTGGCGGCCTGTCCTCTTTCCCGGAAGAAGCGGACAGCGTGATATCCCTGATTCAATTTGCAGACGAGGCGGTACAACGGGCCAAAGAGATGGGAAAAAACAGGATCTTATAAAACTTTTCGGCGCTTTGAACCGCAACGGCTGGCAACCTTCCCGCAGCCTGTCGAAGATCCCGGTTTATCGGTGCTGCGGGGTTCTTCAACCGCGCTACTTGATGATGAAGACCGAAACATCCCTGGCTGCATTGAGAACCTTTTGCGAAGTGCTCCCGAAAAAGAAATCCCTTATTCCGGAAGTTCCCCCCCGACCGATAACCACAACATCATAGCCGTCTTCAGCCTCGTGAATGATATCCCTCGCAACCCCCTCTTTTAGGTCCTCGTGCTTGGTGTTGATGTTCGCTTCCTGGAAACCCTTTTTCATGAGTGTCTCTTTGGCCTGCTGCATGGCGGTATCCACAAGCTCCTTCTTTTTATCTTCCATGGTACAAAAAGCGCTCTGCTGGGATTTAAAATAAGGGGTCAGAGCAGGACTGTTCATTTTGCACAGAGCCTCTGTATCCATGGCGACGCTGAACAGGGTAATGCGCGAATCCCTGGAAAAAGTTTCCGCTACCGCTTCCACAGCCCGTTGAGCATTTTCCGAGTCGTCAAGTGCAATCAAGATCTTTTTACTCATGAAGTATCTCCTTTCAATTCCAAGTTACAGGGGTTGTTATAAATATGTTCCGAATAGGTCCCTCAGCAGAGGGGATACCCTTTTCGGAGCAACCGGAACGTTATTTTGACAAATGCAATAAAACAGATATAAAAATATCACCTTACTGAAAAATGCCTCATGCATCAACTCTGTTTTTCAAACTGTTTGACATGCTTTATACCGCTTGTCTTAATAATGTTCCGAAAATAGGATGGCGGCATAAGGGGTTGTAGCAGAAAAAAGGTCCTCAATCGGAACGTTTTTCTGACAACCCCTATACATCACATCAGAAACAAATGGAGTGCAAAACTGAGATAATTTTGTTATCACATTTCCGTTTCATAGCTGTCCTCCTGAATTTTTTAAATTTTCATGATAATTATCGCATGGTCGGAAAAGGAGTTGATATCATGGTGTCCGGTAAATATCCCCAACAACCTGTCATTGCAGTCGGTGCGGTGGTGGTGCACCAAAACCATATACTACTGATTCGTCGGGGTAAGGAACCGGCCAGAGGGGAGTGGGCCATACCCGGAGGACGTGTCGAATTAGGGGAAACCATGCATGAAGCAGCGGTACGGGAGGTTATGGAAGAAACCAGCGTTTCAATCCGTCCAGGGGAATTGGTATATTTTTTCGAAACGATTCAGCCCGACCCTAGCGGCAGAATTCGGTTTCACTATGCCATCTTCGATTTCATGGCCGAATATCTGGCAGGCGAACCCACTCCCCGGGACGACGCCATGGATGCCAGGTGGGTAGCGGCTGCCGACGCGGAGACCTACAATCTGAACACCAAAACCCGGGATCTTCTGAATCGAATCGGAATAACATCACACAGCGATGTTATCTGACGCGGCGTTGCCGCTTATGTTTGAGCCACAATAGCGAGCGAATTCTCCATGGCGACCCGACTGTCTTCGATCATCAAGATGTCAGTTTGGATGCAATGTTTGCCACATGCCGCCCCTGATATCGGGCTGCTTCCAGTTCGTTATCACTCGGCATTCTCTCACCGGACCCACCGGCAATTGTCGAAGCGCCATAGGGAGAGCCACCCGTTATCTCGTCAATTCTCATCTGGCCTTGAAACGCATAGGGCAGTCCCACAACCACCATACCATGATGCAGCAGGGTTACATGAAAGGTCAGGAGGGTCGATTCCTGACCCCCATGCTGGGTAGCGGTACTTGTAAACACACTGCCGGCTTTGCCCACCAGCGCCCCCTCGGACCACAATTGCCCGGTGGCATCCAGGAACTGACGCATCTGGCCACACATATTCCCAAAACGGGTCGGTGTGCCAAAAATAACGGCATCCGCCGATGCCAGGTCTTCCACCGTGGCCACCGGCACATCAGCCTGTGCTTTTTGGGCATCCAGAGCACCCATTTTCTCAAGAACCGCTTCCGGGAGTGTTTCCGGTACGCGCCGCAGAACCGCTTCCGCATTCGCTACCGAATCAACACCGGCTGCCACTGCTTCCGCCATCCGGCGAATATGCCCATATGTCGAATAATATAATACGAGTACTTTCATATCGTTGCCCTCCTTTTCGGGTAATGCTGATTTTTTTATTGCATGTTTTCAGTTTCTGGTTATCATGGGTTATGGTTCGTTCATATACATCTGGATCTGCTAGGTATGAGTCCGGTCAAAACAGGTGAATTGGCAAGGGAGATTATGTCATGAAAGAACTCATCACTAAAATTGCGCAGGCGCTGGTCGACAAACCTGAGGTTGTGTCGGTTGATGAAGTCCATGGCGAGCATACAACGGTGCTGAAACTGAAGGTGGACAAATCAGACCTGGGGAAAATCATCGGTAAAAAGGGCAACACTGCCCGGGCCATCCGGACACTTTTGAGTGCCGCTTCCGGCAAAGCCCAAAGACGACATTTCCTTGAAATAATTGAATAATATAAAATTATTGCACGATTATTTGAGCCTTTTAATGCCTTGCTCAGGGCCGGAATATGCAGCCACTGCTGCAATGGGCTACCCTTCTGAGCATAAATCGTCTGCTAAGCATGACCTCACCTCCCCTCGTCCTGCTGCTGAACATTCTCATATGAATTTCGCACCAAAAACGCCCTCTTCAGACCACACAACACTGGCATCCCGGGTGTTTTCCTGGTCATCGCATGATATGGCAAGACGGATTGTCATTCCCTTCTCCACACAACCAGGTGTCTTGGCAAGGATGCTGGCACCATAGTTGCTCATATTTTCAATGGCGCCATTGTAGGTTCTCTCACCCACAAGAAACGTCACGTCTCTCTTACAGACAGTTCTATCAACAAATCTTTTATCGTTCATATCGCCATCCCTCATTATTTTTCATTGCCCTGCCATGGGGGCATATGTATATGTCGTTTTGCCTTATACATACTACATCGTGGTATTTATTTGTCAAGGTCACTAGGAAAAATTATTTGCAGGTTCGTACGCTTGTTTGAGGGGAGTTTTTACACCATTTATCTCAGGATCATCTCCCAAAGAGTTGATCCTAATTAAGGATTCAAGGATTCCAGGGGTCCAGGGTTCGAGTGAGATGAAGTGGGGTATCAGCTAAATGCTTAATAATTATAAAGAGTTAAAAGTCTGGGAAAAAGCGTATAAACTTTGTTTGGATATATATACTGTAACGAAACATTTTCCAAAAGAAGAAATATACGGTTTGAACTCACAAATCAGAAGATCCGCTGTTTCCATACCATCCAACATCACCGAGGGGTATGGAAGAAAAACAACCTCAGAGTATGTGAGGTTTCTTTATATTGCTTATGGATCAGTCTGTGAATTGGAAACGCAGACGATGATATCCGGTGATTTGGATTATATAAAGAAGGAAAAGCTTCAGGAATTAAGAGAGGAGCTCGGGGATGTAAAGAGAATGATAAAAGCGATGATCAAATCCCTGTAAAACAAACACTCGAATCCTTGAATCCTGGACTCCTTGAACCCTTTCTCCCAACTAATTGGGAGAAAATCCTTATCTCATAGGGGGAGTGATGGCGGCAAAACATGGGTAGCGCTCGAAACGATCAATCATCGTCAAACCAGTCATATGCCCGGCCATCATCATGACATTCGATATTTCCGATACTTCCGACACCGCAGCTTCGAACACCGGAGACATAATCCAAATTATCCTGAATCGTCTGATTGGCAGCCTGCTCGAACCCGGCCGTATTCAGGCCCACAAAATGCCCGCCGGCCAGTTTCTGCGTATCATGGCATATCGTGCAGAATATTTTTTTATCCTCCACATGCTTCCTGTGTTCGCCGGAATTGAAACTGTTGTACTGGTCGGTTCCACGCTCATGGCATTCAAGACAATCCGTATCCACATTCAGGGTGCCGTCGACCCAGCTCTGGGTGGATTGGCCGCCATGACAGCTTACCCCGCTGCAGGATGCATTGCCGGAATTATAACTGAACCCGCCGGTTTCAGCACGATAAGCAGCCGGGATAGCTACGTTGGCCGGCACATCATCGTCAAAATGGGTCTCTGTGTCGGTACCAGATCCATTGTGGCAGGCACTGCACTGCCCGGTAACCTGGTTGAGACCGTTATGAAGCGCATGAGACCCCGATCGATTGGGCCGCTGATCTCCAGCTGGAAGCTGGGCATCAGGTGGATCGTTGTGACAGGTAACACAGTTCTGATCCACCAGGGGATCTCCCACCAGATGACAGCTGCTACAGGCCGTTCCAACACCCCCTTCCGCTGCTCCCAACAGGGTTTCACCATGACACAGCGTACAGGAATTCTCAAAATTATCGGCTGCTTTATGGCTGTTGCCGGGGCCCCCCATCCAGGGCAGGGGATGGGCGGTTCGTTCCGAATGACAGTCTTCACACCCATCTTCCATATCTCCGATGAAAAGGTTAAAGCGGGGATTGCTCCCCGGACCGCCGTCAAAGGGGCTTGCATGACATTTCCGGCAATAGGTCAGGTCGGCCCTGGCCTCCGGCCCATGCAGTTCCGGATCTGTAAAGGGAACGTCATGCGGTTTGGCTGGACCATCAGCGTGGCACCCGGATAGAATATTATCGGCATTCCTGAACTCGGCGCTGAAGCAACTGGGCGCATCTGAATTGGGTGCTGGACGGCCCTGTGTAAAATCGTGACAGATGCTGCAGGTAATGCTCTGTCTGCCGGCGTTTTGGTGACGCGACACGTAGTCCGGGGTCACGTCCGTGCTTCCCTGCCATCGTACAGGATGGGCGCCTGCATCCGGGTGACATCCAATTGCCGAACATCCCGTAGAGGCAAAGCCGCCGTCGAATCGTATGGTCCCGGGTTCACCATGGCATTCCTGGCAATAGTAAAGATCTGCTTTGGCGGCTGGTCCGTGGTCAACGGCATCTGTATACGGTATGGTGTGCATGGTGAAAGGAGACCCGGCCGGATGGCATTCCAGACAACTGGGGGACTTCCCTGCACCGTTAAAATCAATACCGTGACACACCTGGCATCCGGACAAATCATCGTTGGCCGCTTCCCCGTGCTCTTGAAAATAATTGGCCGGATGGGGCGCACGAGGTCCCGGCGCTTCCGGATTGCTTGTGGAACAGGCTATCAGGCCGCTTAAGATCAGCGTCATTACGATTAGAAGGGATTTTTGTCTGATGGCCATTTTTTTTAAAATTCCTTGTAAAGCTGGATGAGTGATATGTGTTTACATGTTGTTCATGCTGATTGTCAAGAAAGTCGCACCGGACTTACCGAAAGATCCACTAGATGGTTTGAATATTTTAACCGTCAATGATAACAAGAATAGAATTATAGGAACGATTTATATGAAAAAATCAATAGCCGTCATCGCGACCCCTTCCTTTTCCGACTTCTATACCACTCTCCATCGCCTGTCGGCTCTGGGTGAAAAAATCGTTGAAACAATTCTGCATCGCCGGGGTTGGCATACCCGGTTGCTGCATTTTCCCAAGACGGGTAAGCAAGGCCTGCCATTACCGCCGGCCCTCTCCCATCTGAAAACCTGCCTGATTCCGGGTGAATTCGGTCCCACTGCATTTTTTTCGAAATATCATCGTTTTGGCCCCTCTGCTGAAGACAGTGCCGCCATCATTCTGAATGAAAATCCCGATACTGTTTTTCTTTCCTGTTTTGCCTTTGCCTATGCCGACGACACCCTGTCCCTTGCCCGACATCTCAAGAAACAACGTCCATCCGTGCCTGTTTATGTCGGGGGTGCCGGTGTCAGCGTACTCCCGGGGTATTTTCAAGCGGAAAACAGTATCGATGCAGTTATTGCGGGTGAAGCAGAAGGTGCTCTGGCAACCTTTCTGGATGGAGGCACGGCCCCTGATAACCGGATCGGCACGCGCCTCGATGGCACGGACGGCATCGACGTTTCCATTGCAACCACGCAGTCTTCCAAAAACGGTCTGTGGATGACAACGACCCTCAGCCGGGGATGCCCCCAAAGGTGCAGCTTCTGCGCCAATCATCTGACCCATGGCAGAGTCTTTCGAACCGTTCCCATTGAGAGGTTTTTGTCGGCCCTCCAGACCTTTCCCAGGGATGTCCCCCTGCACATCAATTTTGAAGACGACAATCTTCTTTTGGACAAGGATTACTTCTTTGCCATACTGGAAGCCATCCGAGACCGATTCCCCCGGGTGGATTTCAGCGCAGAAAACGGCATGGACTACCTTTTGTTAGACATCAACACCCTGGACAGACTCATCACCCTCGGTTTCAGACAGTTCAATCTTTCCATGGCCTCCCTATCCCCATCTATCCTGAAGGATTCACACCGCCGGGGCGACCCGGAACACCTGCAGGAGATTCTTTCTTATCTGAAGCGCAAAAACATACCTTCCATCACCTATTTCATTTGCGGCCTGAAACAGGACACACCCGATTCCGTACTTGAAAACATACGTTTTCTATCCAGACAGCCGACGCTCATGGGAATATCGCTGTTTTATCCGGTACCGGGTCTGCCGGAATTCAGGGACACACAACCCTTTTTCGAATCCGACTCCCATCTCTGCACCGGCAGCGCTGCGTTTCCATGGTCAGGATCCCTCACCACCGCGCAGATGATCACCGCCTTCCGTATGGCCCGTTTTTTCAATTTCACCCAAAAAAAAGAATGCCCGCCACAAGAGCGTGATCTGTTGGCACGCATTCGAAATGAAAGAAAACTCTATACTTTCCAGCGAAAGGGCAGGCAGAAATGGATGCTTCGTCCGCCGGGTCTGGATCGAGACATGGAAGCGGCGTTTTTTAATAACAGATAGCTAAAGAAAGCCATAAACCATAAGCTGTAAGCTGCTTACCGCTTACAGCTTATGTGACTCAACTTTCGGGTTTTGTCATAGATAGAGCGAAATGGGTGATCCAATGGCGATTTGCGCTGTTTGAGGCGCTTAGGTCTCCTTACATCAGCGCAGGACAATGAAAATCCAATATGAAAACCCGGTCATTTAATAGTCATACCTGTTAAACTTTATGGCAAGCGCTGATGTTAGGAGCCCTTGCGGCGAGTTCGCAAAGCGCCAGGGGATTATTCATTTCGCGTTCGCTGAACCCCGAAAGTTGTGCTTTATACCGCTTGTCATAATAATGTTCCGAAAATAGGATGGCGGCATAAGGCTATAGGTTTATCTGAAGATAAAAAGCTCCCATGAGGATGATTGCAGTATCAAGCTTCCATATGCTCATTCCTCAACGTTTCCAATGCCCTTTCCCGTATCTGATCCAGGGACTGCTGAACATCGGCAGGTATTTCCTGCGGTCGGTACTTTTCGAGAATGTCCCTGGCCCTGCTGACCGCTTTTTGGCCCCAGGTTTTTTGTCCCTGGGCCATCCAGGGCTCCAGGGTTTCACGGTTGCAGAGCTGGGGTTGCCAGTGTTCCTGTTTAAAATATTTCATGGTCTGCTCGGTTGAAATAAACGCGCCCTGGGGGCCTACCTGGCGGATCACATCCATACCGATATGTTCCGGGTCGATGTCAAAACCGCGAATAACACGCCGCACATAACTGATGATCTCCGCATTCATCACAAGTGCTGCCGGAGACCCTACCAGGCCCTGCCCCAGATACCCAATGTCATGAATCAGATTGGCACCGTCCAGCCCGGCCATGAGTAAAGAGATAGACCATTCCATGCCGGCCTGTTCATCAGGCGCGTGTGCATCGCTGACCCCGGCTGTTCCCCACATGGGAATGCCGTAATAATGATACAGGTCCGCACAGGCCGATAAGGCCAGTCTGTATTCCGGGCATCCGTATACACATGCAGAGGTCCTCATATCCAGGGTGGACATGCCAAACCCGGAAATAATCGGCGCCCCTTTGGCCCTTAGCTGATGAAGAACGATACCACTCAAGGCTTCGGCGTTTCCAACGGTAATGGCACCGGCCAGCGTCACCGGTGCGCTGGCCCCGGACATCATACCGGGTGTATAGTTTACCGGGACCGCATTGTCTGCGCAAAAAAAGAGCTTCTTGATGGCTCCCGATGAGTGCAGTCAACGGCGTCAGTGGTTCGGCATAATGGATATGAATCGGCTTTTCCCTCAAGGCATCTTTTCCACCAACGACTGCCGCGGCCATCTCATTGATGATGGCGATGTCTTTGGTTCCGGCGGCCGTATAAAAAATGGGTTTTGTCGCGTTTTCCAGCTGGGTCTTGAAGGAATCGATGTACATCAGGTTGGTGGGTGAGTCATATGGCAGGGCATAGGAACCCAGAAAATCAATCTCTTCAAGGGAATCAGCTATCCTGGCGGCGTTTGCCACATCCGCTAGTCTCGATTCTCTCAACATGCCGGATACCAGGTCATAGGTCTTGATCAAATCCGTCCCCATCCCGAAATAGGTATTATTGCCTTGCAACAGCATGGCTTCCTGACCCAATCGGTTATAGATGGTGATCCGTGAGGGCGCACTGCGGATGCAGTCTTCAACCAGCCAGTTGGGAATCTGAACAATGTTGTCGGGCTTTATCCGGCACCCGGCATAGGCCATCATATCCAGGGCCTCGGGATGCATCACCTTGACGCCCACCGTTTCCAGTAGTTCCAGGGTGGCACAATGAATATGTTTGATCTGCTCCCGGGTCAGCACGCGATAGGCCGGCAAACATTGCGATTTAAAACCTGTGTTCATTACCATATGTTTCTCCTCATAATAAAAGCGAGCAAAGTTTTATTTATGCTGGAACCTAAGCTGAGCGTTTCAAATTTTAAGAATTGAAGAACCCCGCAGAAGCACTGCCGAACGGCAGAACCTACGGGGAATGCGCTCGCTGTTGCGGTTCAATCGGAGGCAGGAGAGGGGAGATATTTCACGTGGACCACACAACATTGCGCTCGCCGAATTTCTTTGGAAAGTCAATGGCTTTAAGTCCTATTTCTTCAGCATAATCCAGCATGGTTTTAAACTCGGCTTGGCTGACGTGCATTTTAGGTTCCACCGCAAGAATCTTTCCACCTTTATTGAGCAGGGTTTTTAATTCCCTCAGTGTATGTTTCATATCCGTCACCTCATGGATCATGTAAAATGCCAGAATAAAATCTGCTTCTTGATTCAGTCCAATATGATCGGTGCCTGCCGTATGAAAATCAATTCTGTTGGCTACCCCGTGCTTTTTCGCCTTTTTTCGGACCCGCTCCAGCATTTTGGTCTGGATATCAACAGCAATGACCCTTCCCTTTTCCCCGACCATTTTGGCCATGTCGATGGTAAAATATCCTGGTCCGCATCCCAAGTCGATGACCGTGTTTCCCTCTTGAATATAAGGGCCGACAATTTTGCCGGGGGGTTGAATCAAACGTCGGATCCAGTTATCCAGAAAAAAAGAAATTTGATGGGGACAGACATGGGGCTGTGGTTTTTTGATGCCGTTCTTCAATATTCTACATTCCTTGTTCGATATTCATTATTCTCTTTTCTCACCGGATCGGTAGAACCTTGCCGGGTCCTCCACTTAGGGTGGAGGCTTTAGATCAGAATAAGGGAAGTTTTAACCCCTATATTTTCAGGCAAGGATTCCAGGGATTAATTACCACCCGTGGCGCTGTACCAGGTACTGTTGGGGTATTTGGCCAGTCGTTCACCTCTGGCGTCCTGAATCAATTGAATGGTGGCAGCGGCAGCCGGGTTGCCCATTCCGGCGGCCTCCTTGAGCATGGGTAGCGCCGGTTCCTCAAGCAGCGCCAGACAGGCGGGAGCGCCTCCCATGACCTTTTTACGAGCAAAGGCGGGCATTTTTGACAGAAATCCAGTGGCTGGGTTTGCGTTTTCTCCGGTTTTCCTTAATGAGCAGTTTGATGAGTTAGGAATCACTCATCCATTCACGATCGTCCCGGCTCAGCGTACCCCCGTTCATGACAATCGCACGTTTACCGCTCAATATAGCTGCCAGTCCCTTCAAGGCGCTGTTTGAAACCGTGTCGTCGGGTTGAGACAGGTAGTAGAGAACACTCCCCAGGGATTGGTCATTCCCGGCATTTTCAAAGGCTTTTTCCAGAAACTGTTTGTTTACTTTTTTGTGCCAGGCCAGGTCCGGCATGGCGACCAGACGCGTCAGCACCGGCAGGTTGGAGACCCGCAGCCGGTTGAGTGTGGCATGGTAATGCTGCTTGTAATACACGGCAGAATCTTTGTTTCGTTCCATGTAGTATTTTTGGGTATGGGCAAAATAGATCAAAAGTCTGGCGTTTTGATGGGGGTCGTCTTCCGCCACCTGGGAGATTTCGATAACCCGGTCGTAATCGGCCAGGTCAAATGCAGTCAGCGCCTGCTTTTCCCAATCCAACAGAGCAGGAGATTCCTTCCATTCAACAGCGCCGAGTGGCAGCGCAAAAACAAGCAGGCTTAATATACAGATAAATGGCAGGCTTTTCATGGTGGTCATGGTGGCACCTCCTCAAAAAATCAGCGTTCGTGTATTTTCATCACGGAAAAGAGTGCAGAGGTTTATTTTTGTAAAACTAAATTGAGCGATTGTCGAGGTTGCCGTGGCTACAAGGAAGATGCTATTTCGCTATAGTGGTCTATGCGGCATAGCATCTGACACCGTAGATGCGGGAAGATCGGCAATCCCAACGGGTTTCAAATTTTAAGAATTCAAATGGATCAAATCCTTTGAAAATATTTCTAACTCCCATATTCTTAAAATTTGAAACGCTCACTTTAGTAAAAAATAATAGCCGCTGCAAAGCATCCAGTCAACCTCAAACATCGGTAATCAGATTCTTTAACCGTGTCAACGTATCCCACGAGAAGGCATCTTTTTGGCACGGCAAAATGGCATTGTTGGTGAATATGGGATCCGCTGCCAAATCATAGCGTGATGATGTAACGGCCTCTTTCCAAAGGGCGGTGTGGGGGATCGGGGTATAATAGGTCATGACTGGCAGCGCACCCGCTGATTTGACCTTCTGGATGGTGTCAACGACATCTGAAATCGATTGCCCTGGGAGTCCCACAAGGATGTAAGCGCCGATCTGGTTTTTATGAAAGCCTGCATCTTTCAACGCCTGGATACATCGAATAAATTCCCCTTTGGTAATTTTTTTGTCCAGGTGGCTCCGCTCTTCGAATGCGGCTGTTTCAACCCCCAGTCGAATGGATTCAAAGCCGGATGCATGCATCAACCCGGCAATCACCGGAGTGACTTCCCGAACATGCAGGGCATTGGGGGTGTGAAATCTAACATGAAGACCGGCTGCCATGATACCCTCCAGAATCGGGATAATATGATTTTCAGCATTTACCAGGAGTGCGTCGTCATAAAATGCAAAGTCCTCCACGCTGTGTGTCCGGTGCCAGTACCGGATCTCTTCCACCACCGCTTCAGGGCTTCGCCGCATACGCTTTGGATTCAAATAGCGGGAAGCACAGTAGGTGCACGCAAACGGGCAGCCCCTGGAGGTGAGAATCGGCACATAGGGAATCCAATGTTGGAGGTCAAAAGCGGGATAGGGATAGGTATCGAGATCTTGGGGATCAAAACCGCGCGTCAGGGTCTTCCCCGTAATCTCCGCCACCAGATCGAGCACCCTGCCCTCGCCCGGTCCTGTCACAACAAGATCGGCACCACTCTGTTTCAATGCGTGCTCCCGGCAGAGACCGGCATAGATACCTCCCAGCACAATGGGTGTGTCTGGAAACATCTCCCTGCTTTGCTGAATCGCCTCCTGAACACCAGGATACCAGTAAGTCATCAGGGACGTCACCATCACGGCATCGGGTTTGGGCATGTTGGACAGATCTTCCCGAAACCATTCCAGCGGTATCCCGTATCGCGAAAAATACCGCGGCACATCTTCCAGTCCGGCAGGTCGAGGGATTCTGGTTTTCAGATATGCACCGCGGCCCGGTCTTTTTTGGGCGGCTGGTGATTCAGATCTAGGGTGGAAGCGGTCCAGACAGTCCATATAGGAAATGCTGACGCCATGCGCCCGCAAAATGGCTGCCAACTGCAGCAAACCCATGGGTTTGGCCCAGAAATCATATGCTGCAAAATCATGAATCCATGGATTGACAAGCAGGAGGTGGGGGGAGTCTGTTCTCACACGCATCCTATTTTATTCACCGTCATCCGCAAAATATGCCATGGATGTTTTTTTCAACTCTTTGCGGCTGAAAAGGAGGGTGAAATCCGTCACATGGGTTTTTTCCGACATCTTGCGCGCAATGGATCGACAGGCAGCCTCGTTATTGGCATGCACCATGGTGTAGAGATTATAGGGCCAGCTGTCGGCCGGGTTTCGGCGATAACAGTGGGATACTTCCGTGAATGCGGCAAAAATCTCTCCGACTTCCTCGATACGTTCCTCATCCACACACCAGGCCACCATGGCATTGGCCTTGAACCCGGAACGCTGGTGCCGGATGGTAGCTCCAAATCTTCGAATCACACCCCTGTCACAAAGGTCTTTGAGCGTCTGAAGCACCAGTTCTTCTGAAACACCCAAGCTGGCGGCGATTTCACCATAAGGGTGCGGCGACACCTGCAAATCGCCCTGGACCGATGCTATCACCTGCTTTTCCAAATCCGTCAACATGGCGGAATATAAAGGACAGGCGGCAATAAAAGTCAAGCCCAAATAAAATCGCGGTGCGATTTTATGGAATGCCATTTATCCTTCGGATGTCATTTGCCTACGGACGTCATTTACACTTCGTGTGACATTTGTCCTATCGGACGACATTTGCGCTGCGCGCGTTATTCATTGTAGCTCGAAGCTACGATAAATGACACGCAGTAAATGACCATTAATGACGCGTAGTAAATGACAATTTGTTGGAACCTCGAATCCTGGTATTTCGAATCCTCTATCCTTTTTTAAGTGGCTTCCGGATACCTAAAAGTCGCACATTACGCAAGAACAGGAGCTGATATCCCCAGAAACTGAAAATATAAAACCCGACATATCCGATCAACCCCCAAAGAAAGGCGGGCCGTAAATCATCTCCCAGCAGCCACACAATGGCGGCAATGAGCGAGGTCCAGACCAGAATGCGGCGGATAATGGTTGGATAGGCCGTGCGTATGGTATAGCGGAGATCGACAATACCATAGAGAGCTGCCACAAGCTGCACGCAGATACACATTCCGAGTATAAAAACCAGAGATCCAATTATGGCGGTCATGTCATTTCTCCTATCTTGTACTTCTCCCTGTTGGAGGAGAAATATTTAGAAGCTATAAGCTGTAAGCTGTAAGCTGCTTAAAGCTTATAGCTTACAGCTAAGAGCTAATGGTTGAATCCTGCTCCACCAATGTCACGATCCCCTTGTCCCCGTCCACACGCACCCGACACCCTGAATGAATAAAATGGGTGCACCCGGGCAAATCCACCACACACGGCATCCCAAATTCTCTGGCAACTGTTCCGGCATGTGACAAATAACTGCCGATTTCGACAACTGCCGCACCGGCTGTGAGAAAAAGAGGTGTCCAGGCCGGATCCGTGTATGGCGCCACCAGAATCTCTCCCGGCCTCAGCTCCACATCGATGGATGGATCCATGATGACACGTGCCGTTCCCTCGTAACTGCCCGGCGACGCAGGCTGCCCTGTAAAAAAGTCACTGTTGGGTGTATCCGGAAGACTGTCGCCTGGGGTGGGTGATTTCAGTTCGACGTTGATGGTATTTGGTGGACGTATCTTGGACAGCCGGATATGCAGCATGCGTCGTTCTCGTATCCGTTCCTCCACGTCCTCCCACCTGAGATGGCCTTGCTGCAATCTCAGGACCTCCCTCAGGCGAAGATAAAAAATGTCTCCACGGCAACGGAGTTTTCCCTCCGCTATAAATGTCTTTTCCATCTGAAGAATTTTTTTTCGTACAACGTAAAATCCCAGGGTGTGATAAAAGCGGCTGTTTTCTCTCATACGCGAAAAATACTTGGTCACATTCACCAGGTGGCGAACCAGGTGCCATCTGAAATGAAAAATCCGCTCACCCGCATGGCCGACCAGGCCGTTTTCAATTTCTGTTTCGAGATCAGAACGGGTCTGAGTGACGCTCCTTTCATGTTCCGCAGGATCGGTCTCCATCAGCATATAGTTGCGGATCATCCCCAGGATCTGTATCGGATTCTCTTCCCAGCGGAGGGATTGCAGTTCCAGTTCTTTAAGCCCGCGATGACCGTTTTTTGACAGAAAACGTCGCAGCATGACCTGGAATTGCTCGGACCCAGGTACTGCCTTGAGTGCGTCCATGATGTTTTCCAGCTTTTCCTTTTCAAACAGTACTTTCAGTCGGGGTTCCTTTTTCATGACCCTGGCCAGGTTCCATATTCCCCGGCCCATTTCCGCTGAAAGCACCCCCTCGGTACCGGAACAAAGCAGCGAGGCCGCCCCTTTTCTGAGGTCCGGGAGCCATCTGGCCAGCAGCTTTTCCAGAATTCCCAGAGACAGGAAATAGCGGAGTGAAGAAAAGTTGACAAACATGACCTGGTTCCCGGCGGGATCGAACATTTTTGACCACCAGAGCAGGCGATGCTGGGTGTGGATCAAATTGCAGGACGCATCCCTGTCTATTTGCCGGGCAAGTTGTCTGTAGCTGTCCATAAAATCGGCCGGCAGATTCCGGGTTCGCGCAAAAAACACACCGAACAACAGATAGCTCAAGAAGGCCTGCAGAATGAGCAGGGGCAGTTTCAAAATGGACAGCTTCATCTGTGGCGATTCCTTCCCGAAATCGTAAAGCAGGGAAGACAGCATCTCGTCTGAAATTTTAAAGGGGAAAATAGCCCGAAAAGCCTTTAGGCTGACATATAGCCACCCTTTGATCATCTTCATCATGGGTGGTGAAAACAGAAACTGATAACAGTCGGCTGTCAGAGGTGTAATCGGGTCGGTAAAATTTTCGAGCAGGGGCTTGAAGATGACATAAGGGCCTTGGATGCCGGCTTCGATCTCTTCACGTCCCATGGCCGTAATCGGTCGCGACTGGAGCAGGAAGAATTCATTGCCGACAATTGCCCATTCAACATCCTGAGGACTGCCAAAATGATCTTCCGCCCTTAAGGCCCATCGGGATACAACCTGGATCATATGGGAGGACAGTGTCTCTTTATGTCTCATTTCGTGGGGAACAGGCTGAAGACGGGTTTTGGTCCCACCGGTCAGACCGGCTGGAACCATGAAACGCTTATCGGCAATCCGCCGCTCACGAATCTTGCACAGCGTATCCCCACAGGATAAATCCGGTCGTTCCACAACATAATGATCCGGTGTTACCCGTCCATCCACAATGGCGGCGCCCATGCCCCAGCTAGATTCCGTAACGACCGTATCCCGAGAACCTGTAACCGGATCCGCCGTAAATGTGACTCCGGAAATTTCAGAAGGAATCATTTCCTGAACGATCACCGCCATCCAGACAGAAGCATGATCGATGCCCTGGGTTGAACGGTATGAAACTGCCGCAGGATGGAAGAGAGATGCCCAGCAGTGTTTGACCATGGAAAGGAGATGCGCATTGTCTACATAGTAATAAGTGGCGTGTTGCCCGGCAAAACTGGCATCACCGAGATCTTCCGCCGTGGCTGAGCTTCGAACCGCACACAGGGTTTCAGGACTCCGGTTTGCCATCAGATCGGCATGGGCGGACAGGATGGCGCCTGAGAGCGCCGGACTCATGTCCGCAGCATGAATCTTTTTCTGGACTGTTGCACAACGATCTTTCCAGGTATCAGGGTGCGTGTTTGAAAATTGCGCCACTTCCTGCTGGATATCAATATCACTGAAAAAGGACCGACAAGCTTCTGCAGAGACAACAAACCCGGGCGGCACCGGGAAACCCTTACCGACAAGTTCCCCGAGATTGGCACCCTTCCCCCCGGCCACGGCCACGTCCGTCTTCTCAATGTCTTCGAATGGCAGGATCCATTTACTCATTCTAATTCACCACGAGCCCCGGCTTGTTGCTGAATAGAGAAAAATCTTTTATCACGAAAGCACGAAAGGTCGAAAACACGAAAAAGACCATGAAAATTTTCGTGTTTTTCAGCTTTCGTGTTTTCGTGATTGCTTTGGCTTTTTTTTAAATTCCGGGAACAGTCTCAATATATCCGCTTCGTCAGCCCTGCAGACACCCCGTTCCGTTATGAGACCGGTAACGAGTCTTGCCGGGGTTACGTCAAATGCCGGGTTGGCCGCAGGACTGTCAGGAGGAGAAATCAGGACCTTCCTGAGCGAGCCCGCGTTATCTCCCTGGACATACCGGACTTCGTCCGGGTCTCTTTCTTCGATGGGAATATCTTTCAAACCATCGGATGCCTGCCAGTCAAAGGTACTGGACGGCAGGGCCACGTAAAAAGGTATGTCATTGTCCCTGGCGGCCAGGGCTTTAAGATAGGTTCCGATCTTGTTGGCCACATCTCCGGTCCGGGTGGTTCGATCGGTACCCACAATCACCATGTCCACCATCCCATGCTGCATAAGATGGCCACCGGCGTTGTCTGTCACGATGGTGTGCCTGATGCCGTGTTTTCCCAGTTCCCATGCCGTAAGCCTGGCACCCTGGTTCAAGGGGCGCGTCTCATCGACCCAGACATGTACATCGATCCCCTTGTCAAAGGCCGTGTAGATGGGTGCGGTTGCCGTGCCGTATTCTACACACGCCAGCCAGCCGGCGTTGCAATGCGTGAGGATATGAACCGTATCGCCGTTTTTAGCCTCGCTGACGGCCTTGATCAGCCCCAGACCCGCTTCACCAATCAGCCGGCAGTTCTCCGCTTCCTGTTCCGTGATGCGGGCGGCAGCCGTCTTGGCTGTCATCGTTTTATCTGCCATGGTATCTTTTTGCAGCACTTCCGTCAAAACCTTGTCGATGGCCCAGGCAAGATTGACCGCCGTGGGTCTGGCCGATTTGATCCGGTCGCATTCTTTTAGAAAAAATGCTTCATCGCCGGAAGACGCCGCCGTATTCAAAGCCGCCACGTAAACACCGTATGCCCCTGTGGCACCGATGAGGGGCGCCCCCCGGACATACATGCCCTGAATAGCGGCGATCACCTTGTCCACTGTCGTAAGTTCTGCAACAACCAGCCTGTGGGGCAGTTGTCGCTGATCGATGACCTTTACTCTTTGGCTGGTCTCATCCAGCCAGATAGGTCGCATCTGCTTGCCGTCTACCTTCATACCTTCCTCGCCAGATCATGATAGTAGGCCATTTCTTCCAATTTTCCACGTTTTTTACATCCCGAGGCATATATCTCACACTTGTTTTGCAGCACAGCCACCGCCGCTGCTTTTTGATCATGGGAAAGGGTGCCGCTTTCCAAAAGCTTGATTATAGATTGAATGCGATATTTGTCCAAACCGATATTGGATGACAGCTGATCGGCGTGCCCTCCTCTTTTGATGACCAACGGTTCGTCAATCAGAAATATCGGTATGCTGACACCAACCCTGAGCCAAAGATCGTAATCCTCACAGGCCGGCAGATTCTCATCAAATACCCCCACCGTCTCAAAAAGACGTTTCCTGATCATAACCGCCGAAGGACTCACCAGGCAAAGCCCAAGGGACCGTTCAAAAAAATTACCCGATTGTTTCCGATGGCGGTTTTTCGGATGGATCCGCCGTCCGTTCCTGCTCCATGTTTCCTGGGTCTGACAAACCAGCGCTTCGGGATTTGCCTGAAAAAATGCCACCTGTACGGAAAGTTTTTCAGGCAGCCAGAGGTCGTCGGAATCCAGAAAAGCAATCAACTCTCCTTTGGATGATGCAATGCCTCTGTTCCTGGCGGCACTGACACCGCGGTTATGTTGGGTAATGACGGTAATGTCTTTGTATCGGGATAAGCACTTTCCTGTGTCGTCCTCAGACCCGTCGTCAACAACAATCAGTTCATATCTCTCATAGGTCTGGGAAAAGACCGAATCAACCGCTTCATTCAGACACCAGCCCCTGTTATAGGTGGGGATGATCACACTGACCAGTGGGTCTTCAGTACGATGTATCATAAATTTAACTACTCGATCTGGTTATATTCTATTTCGTAAAATCCGCAATCTGTTATTTTCCAATATCTGTGCCTGTTTGACAAGCCGGATTTAATGAAATCCGGATAAAGTCTTGCATTCGTCAACCAGGTTTGGTAGTTTTTTGCTATGATACATTTTTATATTGTCATTCCTTCATGACATTGCAATCGTTACTGAAAGGATGTCGATAGTTCTTGCTCTTCGATCCAACCATGGCAGAATTGTTACTCCGAAATCCATTCAAACCATAAAAACTCAAGGAGGTCGAGATGAAAAAAGCCATTATTCTAAGCATTGCACTTCTCTTCGCATTTGTTCTGTTGATAGAAGCTCCGCCCGCCCAGGCGTCTGATCAGACATTCGTCACCATCGGCACCGGCGGCGTAACAGGCGTTTATTATCCGACGGGAGGTGCCATCTGCCGCCTGGTAAACAAAGGCCGCAAGGAACACAACATCCGCTGCTCCGTTGAAAGTACCGGGGGATCCGTTTACAACCTGAATATGATTGCTGCCGGGGAACTGGACATGGGCGTCGCCCAATCCGACTGGCAGTATCATGCCTACAACGGTACCGATAAATTTGCAGAGCAGGGCCCCAATAAGGACCTGCGTGCCGTCTTCTCCGTACACCCCGAGCCGTTTACGGTGGTAGCCCGTGCAGGGGCCGGCATCAAGAGATTTCAGGACCTCAAGGGAAAACGGGTCAATGTCGGCAACCCCGGTTCCGGCCAGCGCGGCACCATGGAAGTCGTCATGGCTGCCCTGGGCTGGACCATGGCTGATTTCAAACTGGCATCCGAGCTGAAACCCGCCGAGCAGGCCGGTGCCCTGTGCGACAACAAGATCGATGCCATGGTATACACCGTGGGACATCCCAACGGCTCCATCCAGGAAGCGACCACCACCTGTGACTCCGTCATGGTGGAGGTGGCCGGCCCTGAAGTGGATCAGCTGGTCAAAAAAAATGACTACTACCGATCCGCCATCATACCCGGCGGCATGTACCGGGGAACACCCGACGATACCAAGACCTTTGGTGTGGGCGCCACCTTTGTTTCTTCCGCCAAGGTCCCGGATGATATCATTTACAACGTTGTCAAGGCCGTATTCGAAAACTTCGACGATTTCAAGAAACTCCATCCGGCCTTTGAAAATCTGAAAAAAGAAGAGATGATCAAGGACGGACTTTCCGCACCATTGCATAATGGTGCAGTGAAATACTACAAAGAAGCCGGCTTGATGTAGTCACCACTCAAACCGACGCGTGTGCCGATACCAAGGCACACGCGTCGTAACAATCAATTGAAGAACCTCGCAGCATGCGAAGCACTGCCGAACGGCAGAACCTACGGGGTTAGCACTCGCTGTTGCGGTTCAGTCACCACCTGCGTTTTCCCTGCCGCTATCCCTTTGCCGGATCTTAAGCGACATGTCCTTTATTCTTAGCGAAAAGGAATTGTGACAATGACCGATCCAACAAAATCCACAGAACCTGACGAAAAAGTGCGGGAAATGGTTGCAGAAACAGAGACCGGCGCCCGGAACCCAACCGGGGCGATTCCTAAATATGTGCTCTTTTACGTACCACTCATCTGGACCCTCTTTCAACTCTGGTATGCTTCTCCCCTGCCCTTCATGTTCAACATCTTCGTTCTGAACGATACCGAAGCCCGGGCCATACATCTGGCTTTTGCCATATTTCTGTCCTATACGGCCTATCCCACGTTCAAATCATCACCCAGGCACTATATCCCGGTTCAGGACTGGCTCATGGGCCTCATCGGTGCATTCTGCGCGTCATACCTCTTTATTTTTTATGTCGAGCTCTCATCACGACCCGGCAACCCCACCCAGACAGACTTGGTAGTCGCGGTTGTCGGTCTGATCATGCTGCTGGAAGCCACGCGCCGCGCATTGGGGCCGCCGCTGATGGTCGTCGCCACCGTATTTATCATCTACACGTTCTTCGGCGCCTACATGCCGGATGTTATCGCCCACAAAGGGGCCAGCCTCTCAAAAGGAATGTCCCATTACTGGCTCTCCACGGAAGGTGTATTCGGGGTAGCCTTGGGTGTTTCCAACGGCATGGTTTTCATGTTCGTGCTTTTTGGGGCGCTTCTCGAATCGGCTGGTGCGGGAAATTACTTTATCCGCACCGCCTTTGCCGGTCTTGGCCATCTCAAAGGCGGGCCCGCCAAAGCTGCGGTGGTATCATCAGGACTGACCGGTCTGGTGTCGGGTTCATCCATCGCCAATGTCGTCACCACCGGTACATTCACGATCCCCTTGATGAAGAAAGTCGGGTTTAGTCCGGAAAAAGCCGGGGCCGTGGAAGTGGCCTGCTCCACCAATGGTCAGTTGATGCCGCCGGTGATGGGGGCCGCCGCATTTCTGATGGTCGAATATGTGGGAATCTCCTATGTGGAAGTCATCAAGCACGCCTTCCTCCCGGCAATCATCTCCTATATCGCCCTGGTCTATATTGTCCATCTGGAAGCCCTGAAAATGGGCCTCGAGGGGCTGGAAAAAAAGATCACCAAAACATGGGTCCAGCGGCTGTTTTCATTTGTCATGGTAATACTCTTTTTAATCATCATGGGCGGCATCACCTACTACGGCATGGGCTGGATCAAGACGGTCGCAGGAGGCGCAGCCAAGTATATCGTCGTGGTCCTTCTTTCCGGCGTCTATCTCCTGCTGGTAGCCTTTGCCTGCAAGGTGCCGGAGCTTGAAGCCACACATGAAATCAACGAACTCCCGGATCTGGGCATCACGGCACAGGCAGGGTACTACTTCCTGCTGCCGATCGTAGTGCTGATGTGGTGTCTGGTGGTGGAAAGATTTTCACCGGCACTCTCCGCCTATTGGGCCACCATGCTCCTGATCTGTATCGTTGTCACCCAGCGTCCGCTGAAGGGTTTTTTCCGCAAAGCCAAGGGGGACGATTACACGTTCAAACGTGGATTTGGTGACCTGGTGACGGGTCTGGTCAACGGCGCACGCAACATGATCGGCATCGGCGTCGCGACATCCGCGGCTGGCATCGTCGTCGGCACCGTGACACTCACCGGCATCGGATTAGTGATGACCGAATTCGTCGAATTCATATCGGGTGGCAACCTGGTACTGATTCTAGGCTTTACGGCGGTCATCAGCCTGATCCTGGGTATGGGACTGCCCACGACAGCCAATTACATCGTGGTGTCGACCCTCATGGCGCCCGTCATTGTCAGCCTGGGTGCCCAGAACGGTCTGATCGTACCCCTGATCGCGGTGCATCTTTTTGTCTTTTACTTCGGTATCCTGGCCGATGACACACCACCGGTGGGGTTGGCGGCGTTTGCCGCCGCCGGCATATCAGGAGGGGATCCCATCCGGACCGGCATCCAGGGGTTTACCTACGACATGCGAACCGCCATTTTGCCGTTTCTCTTCATCTTCAACACCGAACTGCTCATCATCGGAGTGACCAACTGGCTGCATCTGCTCCTGGTCATCGTGACAGCCGTTATCGCCATGCTCTGTTTTGCAGCGGGCACCCAGGGTTACTTTCTGACCAAAAGCCGCATCTGGGAAACCGCTGCATTGTTGCTGGTTGCGTTTACCCTCTTAAGACCCGGTTTCTGGTGGGACATGGTGTACCCCCCGCTGACGGAAGAGTCTGCCGTAAAAATTGAGCAGATAGTGCAGGGAATAGACCCCGGCACCCATGTGATTCTAACGATCCAGGGGGAGAAAATGAGCGGGGATATATTTACCAAAGTCATCATGCTGCAGGTTGGGGACGAAACGTCGGGTCTTGACAGACTTGCCGCCATCGGCATAGAACTCCGAGAAGAAGATGGCAAAGTACTGGTGGACAATGTGGGTTTTTCCAGCGCTGCGGAAAAGGCAGGTCTCGACTTCGACCAGGAGATACTGAACGTCCAGAGACCCAACAAACGGCCTCCTAAACAACTCATGTTCATTCCGGCACTGGTCCTCCTGGGTATGATCTGGTTTGTACAGAATGGCCGTCGCAAGAAGCTCAAACCCTTGCTGGCAACCTGATTTGGCTGAAATAAACTGACAGCTCTTTTACCTAAATAAGCGACAACGTCGCGTCACATAAAATCGTCCTGCGATTTTATTCTTGGAGTGACTTATGTTTAAAAAAATTTTAATTCCTGTGGATATCGATTACCCGGAGGCCGCCAGAGCTGTTTACCAGAAAACTGCCAAGATTGCCGGATGCTTTGGTGCCGAAATTAAATTGCTAAGCGTCATGCCGGGCTTTGGTATGCCCATCGTGGCATCCTATATTTCGGAAGAGGTACGGATGGATGTTTCAACTAAGTTCAAAGCGTCTGTAGCGGCATTCATTGCGGAAAATTGCGGAAAATCGTTGCCCTTCACGGTTAAAATCGGGAAAAACTGGGAAGAAATCGTCAAAGCAGCTGACGAATGGGGTGCGGACCTGATTGTCGTCTACCATAACCGCCGTCACGAAATCAACGAAGTGTTCAGCAGATCCTGCTCACAGCGGGTTGCAGACAACGCCAACTGTTCGGTACTGCGGCTTCGAAACATTCAGAGTTAGTCATAACCACGCCAGGAGAGTTCGTTCATCTCGGTTTCACCATCTGATATGGTTAAGGAGGAAATCATGATGATGACCAACCCTTCCAATGAAATCCCTCATGTCAGAGGGATCAAACACGTGTTTTTCTTTTTCGTATGGCTCCTCGTCATGCTGGTGCCCTTATCATCGTCTGCGCTCGACATTCTGATAGGTACCGGTGAAACAGGTAGCTTTTCCCACTTCACCGGCCGAACCCTCTGCCGTATCATCAACAAACAGGTGGATGATTTGCACTGCACAGTAGTTCCGGCAGCCAGTCACGTGCATAACCTGACCAATCTGCAGGGGGGCTCCCTTGATATCTGTCTGGTCGATTCACGTATGCTGTACGATGCCGTTACAGGCAGAGAGTCTTTCGAGTTTTTGGGTATCACGTATGACAATCTTCGTGAAATGGCTGCTGTTTACGATATCCCGATCTCCCTGGTTGTCCACAGAAGCACGGGTATCACCTCCCTGGACGATCTCAGAGGAAAGCGAATCAATGCCGGTGCACCGGGATCTCCCCAGCATTTTGTGGTTGATACGATCATGAGTATAAAAAACTGGTCGAATAAAGATTTTAGTCTCATCGAGGAACTCCCACCGTCCCTGTCCCAAGACACCATGGCATTCTGCCATGGCGCCATTCAGGTAATGGTACAAATCGGCGTGCACCCCGATCCTTCCCTCCAGCAGCTGTTCAAACTTTGCCAGGCCCGGCTGGTGGATTTGGGTCAAGCAGATATCGACATGCTGCTAAAAAACCACCCCGCTTTCATCAAAACAGAGATTTCTGCCAATTCATATCCCTCGTTTCCAGAGCGTCTTACAACCTTCGGAACAAAGATGAAACTGGTCACCTCGGACAGTCTGGATCAAAAAACGGTATACAATCTACTCAGTGCGCTCTATCGTGACCGCAAATATCTGACGACTGCCCATCCTGCACTGGGTGCTTTGTCGGGAAGTTCATCAGAAAAGCCTGGATCAGGTATAAAGCTGCACCCGGGCGCCGTCAAATTCTTTTCCGAGCATGGATTATAGACCCATGAAGTATTATGTGAAACTACTGAGCATCATCTTGCTGTGGCTGTTGTGCCTCAACATTTCCCAGGTCTTTTCCCAGGAGATCATGGCAACAACAACGGATGGAAGAGATGTCTCTCTCAATCCCGACGGCACCTGGCATTATGTAAAGGAGGCCGAGACATCTTCACGGTCTGACGGTGGGCTTCCACAGTTTTTCAAACCAAAATCCGCCACGGTTCTCCTCAAGGGGAAACGCGTCAAGTATGGACTGTGGTATGACCGGAGCAAGTGGCTCCCGGATCAAGATATCGACAACACTTCCGCGGAATTTGAACTCACCCACGTCGAAGGTGATCGCTATGTCGTGATCATTCCGGAAAGAATTCAGATTCCCCTGGAAACGTTGAGGATTGCCGCCATTGCCAACGCTAAAAAGGTCGCCCCGGACACCCGGATATCCTTTGAAGAAAAGAGAATCGTCAACGACAGAAAAATACTCTGCCTGAAAATGGATGCGACCATCCAGGGGATACCGGTTTCCTACATCAATTACTACTATTCCGGAAAAGCCGGCGCCGTTCAGTTGATGACCTATACCGGCCAGAACCTGGTTGAGGAATACCAGTCCGATATAATGGATCTTCTGAATGGGTTTGAGGTATACGAATAAATTCGCTGCGCGAATTTATCAGACGCGGCTGCGCCGCTCTACTTACTAGGAAAGTGGAATGATGGAATATGGGGGGCTGCTTATCACTTTCATCTTAAAACCAAGGTCTTACCCTCCAAACCTCCGACCCTTCAAGCCTGCTCTACAGCCCCACCCCGTCAATCACTGCTCCGCAGTATCGGCAGTTGCCATTGATGATGGCGTAGTTATGAACATTGAACCCCCAGCGGTCGATGAGAACTTTCCCACAGGCATGACAGAAGGTCTTCTCGCTCTCCTCTCCGGGAACATTGCCGGTATAGACGTATTTCAGACCGGCACGAAGCCGATTTCATGTGCAGTCATCAAGGTATGAACCGGTGTGGCTGGACGGTCCGTCAGCTTGTAGGTGGGATGAAACCTGACTGATGTGCCAGGGCGTCTCGGTTCCTAAAGACCTTGCGATAAACCCGGCCAGATCAGCGAGCTCTTCTGGGCTGTCATTCAAGCCCGGAATGATGAGTGTTGTGATTTCAAGGAAAATATCCCGGGATTTCATGGCAACAAGGGTCTCTTTCACACCGGCCAGTCTGGCGCCACAGTATGTTTTGTAAAATTCGTCATTGAAAGCCTTTAAGTCGACATTGGCGGCATCCAGATACGGGGCAATCATATCCAGCGCTTCCGCGGTCATATATCCGTTTGTCACGAACAGATTCAACAAACCGTGTTCATGCGCAAGCCTGGCCGTATCATGAGCGAATTCAAAATATATGGTCGGTTCTGTATACGTATAGGCAATGGAACGACAATTGTGTTCTTTGGCGGCGGTGACGATTTCATCCGGCGTTATGAATTTTCCGATAATCGCACCCTGGTGGTCTTTCGGCATCTGGGCAATATCGGCATTCTGACAGAATTTACATTTAAAATTGCATCCCACGGTTGCAATGGAATAGGAAAGACTGCCCGGATAAAAATGAAATAGCGGTTTTTTCTCGATAGGGTCGACATGTTGCGCCACCACCTTGCCATATACCAGCGATACGAGCGTGCCGTCGCTATTCTGCCTGACCTGGCAGATACCGCGTTTACCGTTCTTGATCACGCAGCGGTGATGACACAGCTTGCACTGTACTTGCTTGTCCGCCAGACTGTCAAAAAGATAGGCTTTCATGATTTTTTCAGGGTTTTAGGTTGGTTAAGTGTTAAGTGTTAGATAGTGTTAATTATATTTTATGTAAGATTTCAAGATAGTTGTAAGTTTCATAAATGTTTTTACATTTTATGAAAAAAAATAAGAGCAATCACGAAAACACGAAAATTTAAAAACACGAAAAATATTTAGGGTCTTTTTCGTGTTTCTTTCGTGATTTCGTGATAAAAGATCTTTTCCCTTCCTAACTTGTCCGGGCCGAACCCTAGTTTAAAAATGGCTGGCAATGCCTCCAACACCCTCTCTTAAAACCTAAAACGTAACACCTAAAACCATCGCTTACTTATGAAGTTACCACGCTGGTCGACTGTCTTGGCTTATGACGCAATGTCATGGGCCGGGTTCTGAATCGGGGAACCAGGGAAGCCACCAGGCCGGCAAAAGTGCCGAATGGAAAGCGTTGAATAATCTCCGACTTCTCTATATTGCCGATGACCTTCCCGGATGACACAGGAAACTGGCTCACGGTACGCCAGGATATGGGGACTGTTTCCCCCAGGATCTCACGAATCATGTATTTTAATTCCCAGACACTGTAAAATCGCGCCCGATTGTAGATGGTATGGTGGAAAATGCCCCTGAGACGCCGCTCGATTCCTTTCAGTGCATAGCGGTTCAGGACACCTAAGAAAATGCGGTCTTTTGCCACCCGGCAAGCTTCCGATATGGCTTTCACGGGATCTTCCACAAACTCCAATGTGGTTACCAGGCTGGCATGGTTGAATGAATTGTCATCAAAGGGAAGATCTTCGGCAACCCCTCGATAAAATTCGACCCGATGACCGAACTGTTTCATGGCGATGTCGAGCATATAGGGGGAAGGATCGATGCCCGTGACCTGCAGACCCTTTTCATAGAAAGGTTTGATGCTGGCACCACTGCCGCATCCGATATCGAGCAGGGACTCGCCTCGAATCGGTTTCAGCATGTCGATCATGAGGCGGTTCTCGAGATCGGCTTCAGTTCTGCTACGCGTCTTCACCACCCATTCTTCATAGGCGCGTGCATCATTAAAATTGAAAACATAACCCATGCTTTAACTTAACCGCTTGTCATAATAATGTTCCGAAAATAGGATGGCGGCATAAGGGGTTGTAGCACGAAAAAAGGTCCTCAATCGGAACGTTTTTCTGACAACCCCTATAAACCCAACCCGAAAAAGATTAAACTCGTTTATCACGAAATTCAACGAAACACCCTGAAGTGGGCTGAATATATCGAAGTATCGAATCAGTACAATTCCTTGATAATATTGTGATATTGAATATTGATAAACGTAAAATGTTCAGATTAGATTATATAAATTTTTCAGATATATCAAGCACAAACCAGTAATAACATCGTGAACGATTTATACCGCTTGTCATAATAATGTTCCGAAAATAGGATGGCGGCATAAGGGGTTGTAGCAGAAAAAAGGTCCTCAATCGGAACGTTTTTCTGACAACCCCTATAATAGAACATGACGGTTTTGTTCCTTGGCAAAAGACTTGTTTGTAAAAATCATTTGACCGACAGAACCTTGATTATGTAAGATCGGCTCCGCGTATCATATGTGAAACGGAATTGTTATTTGAAGCTATCTCAAAAATCTATTTTATGAAAGGTTTGATATATATGAAAATATGTGTCGGAATTAGCGGTATTTTTCTGTCTGTCATGGTGAGTCTCTTTCCGGGCCTAGCTTCTGCGCAGCCCAGTGATATCGACTGGACCCCGGTTGGCCAAATTAAACTGGAATCACCGCCTCTGGATGTGGAAAGCACGGCAGATGGAGAACTGGTCTTTGTTCTCATGCCTGGAAAAGTTGTCGTTTACGACAAATCTGCAAACCGCCAGCTAAACCATATCCCCGTCGATCAAGCTTATGACCGTCTGACATACGCCACCGAATCCGAGGCATTGATATTGACGAGCAGCAGCACGAAGGATCTCAAGGTCATCCATATCGATAAAGTTTACAACATTTCCGTGGAAGGATCTCCATTTATGGGACCGGAAAATGCGCCTGTCACCATAGCCGTCTTTGACGACTATGAGTGCGGTTACTGTGCCAAGATGGAAGCGGTATTCAGCCAGCTGCTTACAAAATACCCCCAGGATCTCAAGCTGGTTATCAAACAATACCCCCTTCGAAACCATCCCAATGCCAGGCAGGCTGCACTAGCCGTCATGGCGGCACACAAACAAGGCAAATTCTGGGAATTCCACAGTCAGGTTTTGCCAATCAAACAGAGCTGTCAACCACAAAACTGGATGAAATTGCCGAAAGTTTTAACCTCGATATGACCCAATTTAAGAAAGATCTCTTGTCCCATGATGTCCTGTCCATGATTGTGCGGGACGTCAGAGAAGGACAAAAAATCGGCGTCAGCGGAACACCGGCCATCTTTCTGAACGGCAAACAGGTAAAGGACCGTACCTTCGAGAATCTCGATAAATTGATCGAGAGAGAACTGGCCCGATAACGTTACACGAATAAAATCGTATGAACGATTTTATAGTTAGAGGATCTCCGACACAGGCACCAGGGACACGTTCGATTGCTTCAGTCTTTTTGCAAATCGGCCGATGGCTCTGGCGGTTTCCGGGAAGGGGTGGCCGATCCCGATTGCCCGGCCGTAGAGCATGGCGTGCTTTTGAAGATTCACAAGCTGGGACATGATGGCCGATTCTTGACGGACATTGTCTAGAAATACATTTCGGTGGGCTGTGGGTATGTGGTATCGCCTGGCGGTTGCATGTGCCAGGGAACGTCTCGATGTATAACTGTCCACAAAAAACATACCCCTGGATCGAATGACCTTCAGGGCATCGCCAATCTCGTTCGGGGACGCGGTAAACTTGGAACCCATGTGGTTATTGACACCCTTTGCAAAAGGAATGCTCCGCATATTGGTCTGCAGGGTTTTTTCGATATGCTGAGCATTATCACCCACAAACAAAGCACCGGGACCTGGGTCAAAGCAGTTGTTATAGGGCTCCATGGGCTGGTGCAACATCACTTCATACCCCCGATCATTGAGTTCAAATGCAAGTTCCCGGGAGTAGGACACTTGCGGCAGGATGGAAAAAGTTAAAATCTCGTTCAGTTCAATAAATTGCCAGGCTAGCGACCGGTTGTAGCCGATGTCGTCGACAATCAGGGCTATTTTGGGGGTTTGATGGTTCTGGGACCGGACGTTTTCCGCAGCAAATCCTTTGGAGATGTTGAGCAAGCCGAGAAGACCGCCACCTGTCATCAAACAGAAATACTTGATTAACTGTCTTCTGCTGAAACCACTTGCTGCTCTGTTCATATCGAACCGCTGCTCTGTATGGACACGCATGTTGCCGTTTATTTCCGTTTGGGATTCCGTTTGGATGGGTATTATAAACCTGCTTCTCTGGATTATCAGCGTTTTCAGAGTGCTATTGAACCTTTATATGCCATATATTGCGGGTATAGTCAATAACCAATACAATATATTGACAATGTTCCCCATATTTGTCATGAAATAAAATCGTTTTACGATTTTATCTGAGCGCGACGATGTCGCTTATATAGACATTGCCATAAATTTTCATGCTCAAATGTGCACAACGACGCATGAAACATCCGGACTGGCAGGAGGGCTTCCATGAAAACATCCTATCAGATTTATCCTGTTGGATTCATTAAAAAATCCAATGAAATCACTGAAATCGATATCTGTGACGAATTCACCGACGCACTTCTGGGTCTGGAATCGTTTTCACACATCCATGTCCTTTACTGGTTCCATCAAAACGACACTCCGGACAAAAGAAGGGTCTTGCGCGTTCATCCGCGTAAAAACGAACAGAATCCATTGACGGGCGTGTTTGCAACCCATTCACCGGCCAGACCCAATCTCTTGGCCCTGTCTTTGTGCAGGATACTATCCATTGCATCCAACCGAATCCGCATCCATGAGATCGATGCACGCGACGGATCTCCGGTCATCGACATCAAATGCTATATTCCACCGAAAGAACCATTGGAAAATGTCCATCTGCCGGAATGGGTTTGATGGGATTAAGGGTTGGAGGGGCGGAGGTTTGGTGGGTTGGAGAGTTGGAGAGTAGCCATAAGCGATAAGCTATAAGCTCTAAGCCGCTTAGAGCTTATAGCTACAATAAATGACGCGCGAAGCGCTAATGTCGTCCGATAGGACAAATGACAGCGAAAGCTAAATGTCGCCCATAGGGCAAAGGCACCTAATTTAAGCCTAAACACCTAAAAGGCTAAAAAGCCATGATCGCATTGACCGGTCAAATTGAACGAATCACCTACACCAATGAAGAATCAGGCTACACGATTGCCCAGTTAAAAGTGCAAGGCCAATGGGACCTCGTTACCATTGTCGGCAACATCCCGTCACCCTCCCCGGGAGAAATTCTGGACCTGAAGGGGGAATGGGTGCATCACCCAAAATACGGTGACCAATTCAAGATTCATTCCTATCAGACCACTGTTCCGGCAACCGTTTACGGCATTCGGAGATACCTGGGTTCCGGAATGATAAAAGGTCTGGGCCCCAAGATGGCAGACCGCATTGTCAAACAATTCGGAGAAAAGACCCTCGATGTCATTGAGCACCAGATACAACGCCTGGAAAAAGTCGAGGGGATCGGGCCAAAACGGATCGCCCTGATCCAGCAGGCCTGGAAAGACCAGAAAAAAATTCGCGAGGTGATGCTGTTTCTGCAGTCCCATGGTGTCAGCACCGGATATGCCACGAAAATATACAAGACCTACCACAACCGATCCATTGCCATTGTTCGGCAGAACCCGTATCGCCTCTGCATGGATATTTTTGGTATCGGCTTTGTGATTGCAGACCGAATCGCAGAAAAGCTTGGATTTCCGAAAAATTCTGAATTGCGGGCCGAGGCCGGCATCATTTATGTCCTGCATGGTCTTGCAGACGATGGCCACATCTATTATCCCTACGACCGGCTGGTGGACAAATGCAAAAAGGTTCTGGAAGTTGACAGCCTTACCATCCAGACAGCCCTGAACAGTCTTTCTGAGGAAACCCGTATCGTCATAGAAGACCTGAATGAAAATCTTAACACCTCTCAAGCACCCAACAAGGCTGTCTATCTGAAAAAGCACCATGTTTGTGAAACCGGCATCGCCACACGAATCAAGATGCTGCTCCAAACCCCTCCGGCGGCCCCGCCCATAGATGTGGTCAAAGAAATGGACCGGGTGCAGGGACATTTTGCCATTCACCTGGCAACCGACCAGCTGTCTGCCATAAAATCAGCCATCCAAAATAAGGTAACCATCATTACAGGGGGACCCGGAACCGGCAAAACAACCATTATCCGCGCTATCTTGAAAATCATGCTCAGGTATAAATTGCGGGTAATGATGGCTGCTCCCACCGGGCGTGCCGCAAAACGAATGCAGGAAACCACCGGTCAAGAGGCCAAGACCATCCACAGGTTACTGGATTTCAGCATGCAGAAAGGGGGCTTTCAAAAGAATGAAACCGCGCCCCTCGATTGTAATGCGCTCATCATTGATGAAGCATCCATGATCGATACACAGCTGATGTATTATCTGCTGAAAGCCGTTCCGGTTCAGACAACCATCATCCTGGTAGGAGATGTCAATCAGCTGCCATCCGTCGGTCCCGGTCATGTGCTGGGAGATATGATTCAGTCCAAGCAGATCCCTGTGGTATCCCTCACCGAAATCTTCAGGCAGGCCAAGAAAAGTCGGATCATCACCAATGCACACAGGATCAATCAGGGTGAATTTCCCATCGTCGATCTCCCCGAGAGTCCGGACGCTAAAACAGACTTTTATTTTATTGAACAGGAGGATCCTGAACGGGTCCGCCAGACCATCATCGAACTGGTCGCCCATCGGATTCCCGCCCATTTTGGATTTGAACCCATCGATGACATACAGGTCTTGACGCCCATGCACAAAGGCATCGTGGGCGCCGAAAATCTGAACAACGCACTTCAAAATGCCCTCAATCCAGGAGAAGAGCGTGTCTCCCGGGGCAGCAGCAGTTTCAGGATTCATGACAAGGTCATGCAGATAAAGAACAATTATGACAAACTGGTCTTTAATGGGGATATCGGGCGTATCGAAAAAGTCCATTCTGAGAATCAGACCGTTTTGATTTCCTTTGACCAGCGCAATATCCTCTACGATTTTTCCGAACTCAATGAAATCGTTCTGGCCTATGCCATCTCGGTACATAAATCCCAGGGATCGGAATACCCGGCCGTCGTCCTTCCCATTCTCACACAACATTATATACTCCTTCAGCGAAATTTGATATATACTGCCGTCACAAGAGGGAAGCATCTGGTGGTTGTGGTCGGAACAAGAAAAGCCCTTCACATGGGAATCAACAACAACAAAACCAGAAAACGATTTACATACCTGAACCAGCGGCTCATAAGTTCATAATGGTTTCATTCAAAACAAAGGAGCTTATCTATGGAATTCAGTCTTTCCACTGAACAGGAAATTTTGAGGGAATCCGTGCGCAGCTTTGCTGAAAATGAAATCAAGCCCGTGGCGCAGGCACTGGACAAAAAAGAAGAATTTTCATACGAAACCATGGCTAAAATGGCGGAACTCGGGCTTTTTGGCATTTTTGTGTCGGAGCAATTCGGGGGTCAGGGCATGGATTATATGTCCTATATTATCGCTACGGAAGAGATTGCCCGGATCGACGGTTCGCATGCCGCCACGGTGGCGGCCGGCAACTCTCTGGGTATCGGCCCTATTTATTATTTTGGAAGCGAAGAACAGAAAAAAAAATATCTGCCCAAACTATGCAGCGGAAATGCCCTCTGGGGCTTTGGTCTCACAGAACCGAATGCAGGCTCCGATGCCAGCAACAGCAAGACCCACGCGGTTCTGGATGGCGACGAATGGGTCATCAACGGCAGTAAAATTTTCATAACCAATGGGTCTACAGACATTACCGCAGGCACCACCGTTCTGTGCAAGACAGGTACACGGGATGATGGGAAGCCGGAACTCTCCTGTATTCTTGTGGAAACAGGAACACCGGGCTATACTACCCGCGAAATGCACGACAAGATGATGTGGCGGGCATCCAACACGAGCGAACTCTATTTCAAGGACTGCCGGGTTCCCAAGGAAAACCTGCTGGGTACCCGGGGGCATGGCTTTCACCAGATGATGCAGACTCTGGACGGCGGGAGGCTTTCCATTGGTGCCATGGGGCTTGGCGGAGCGCAGGGGTGTTTTGACATGTCCTTGAAATACAGCAATCAAAGAGAGCAGTTCAACAGACCCATCGCCACCTTTCAGGTCAACGCCTTCAAACTGGCGGATATGGCGGTTGAGATCGAGTGCGCACGCCTTTTACTGTACAAGGCATGCTGGCTGCGCGACAACGACCTGCCGTTTTCAAAAGAGGCCGCCATGGCCAAACTCTACTGTTCCGAAGTCATGTACCGTTGTGCCAATCACGCGGTTCAACTTCATGGCGGCTACGGTCTGATGAAAGAGTATGATGTCGAGCGTTTTTATCGAGACCAAAAACTGCTGGATATCGGAGAAGGCACATCGGAGGTACAACGCATCGTCATTTCGCGCTATATCGGGGCAAAATGTCTATAATTAGGGTTCAAGGAGAAAAACAGGTCATTTGCTTCGCGTCATTATAGATAGTTTTAGGTGTTAAGTTTTAGGTTTTAGGTTCAGCAAGAGCTACCGGCTAAGAGCTACAATGAATAACGCGTGAAGCGCAAATATCGTCCGAGAGGACAAATGTCACACGAAGTGTAAATTACGTCCGAAGGGCATAATGACGCACGAAGTGCAAATGACATCTGCATAATAAATATAATCCGCGGACTATTTTATCTAATATGAAAGACTGCAATAATCTTAACGCGACCAGAATAGGAGAACATCATGTCAGAACAAAATCAGAAACCACCCATCAATGTCGACTATTTTGAAGACCTTACCGGGGACATTGCCAAAACATCTGTTGACCCCATAGAAAGTGTTGGCGAACGAATCCGTGTCTTGAGGCAGGAAAAGGGACTGTCCCTCGAAGAGGTGTCCAGACTGACGGGTTTCGAAATCGCATTTCTCGAAGATCTCGAAAACAACAAAGTTCAACCACAGCTGGGGACGTCCATAAAACTTTCCAGGGCCCTGGACAGCGCCTTCGGTCGCATCGTCTCGGGTGTTGGAAACAAGCTCTATTCCATTACACGAAAGAATGAAGAGATACCGGTTTCCAGATCAACGTCTAAAAAGGGAAAGAAAGAAGTCTACTCCTACATGAGTCTTGCACCGGATGTAAAAGGCCGGAACATGGAAGCCCTCATCGTCAAACTGAAAGAAAATCCGGACGAAGAGGTTTCCATCCATGAGGGCGAAGAGTTTATTTATGTGCTGGAAGGGATTGTGTCGCTCAAAATCGGTGCGGATGCATTTGAACTGGAACCCGGAGACAGTGTGTATTATCTTTCGACCACGCCGCATCTCATTGCAGCCAAATCAGGCGAAGCAACGATTATCGCGGTACTATACGGTCGATAAAACAAAATCTCTGTTGTTTTAGGTGTTAGGTTGTTTAATGATGGGTAAATGGTTTTCCTTAAAACCTAAAACTTAACACCTAAAACGACTCGATAGAGACTCAATATGCCTCTGATCCGTGCCGCAGCAACCGCCCAGAATCTTCATGCCAAATTCCCTGTGCAGACTCGCCACATCACGGCCAAATATTTCAGGCGCCTCTGTCACCAGTTCTTTGCTGCTGTCCAGCTCTTCGGGTTCAAGCGCTGCCGTATTGGCGAGCAGGCCTACAACCCGTTTTCTGACAAGGTTTGAAACATGAGTCTCATGCATCATCGCTGACCTGAAAATGGAGGCATGCGTGCAATTGCACATATAGGCAAGCGGTTTCGGATTGACCTTGGCATCGATGGCGCCCACAGCGTCTTTCAGGGGGGTACCATCCAGCAGGGTGCCGTCCGGGCGAAACACAAAACTGATGATATACGGTTTGCCGGTAGCGGCCTGAGCCGACGCAATTCCGGTTGCCTCGCTCAGAGCAGGCAAGGTAGAAGCCAGCAAAAAGTCTACGCCGGTTTCGGCCAGCTTCTGCGCCTGCCATGAATGAAATGTCCGGGCATCATCCTCAGACAGTCTCTCGGACGGATTATAGGCATCCCCGCGGCAACTCATCAGACCGCAAATGGCAACCTTATCCGCATAGGCACCATAGGTCCTGCGCAAGTCATCCAGAAATCGATAATTATCCTCGTTGACTGCCCTGCCCTCATAACCGGCGGTTTCGATGCGCTCCTTGCCGGCACGCCAGGTCGGGGTGGAAAGAAGCAGCGGCAAACCCGATGAAAAGCCGACATCCAGGTACTGCCGGTAGATGGTCTCCAATGCCGAACGTTTTTCCGGGTCATAGATAAATGCCGAATTGACAACATGGGGGTCGAGCTCCCATTCCGTTTCCCGGCGCAGACGCTCGATAACCGCGCCTTCCCCGATGATGATGTCGGATTGCTCATAAAAGCGTGAGAATGATGCAGGCGTCATGTCACCTTTGCCTCCAGAATAACGAATGAACATCTACTGCTATCAGCCTTGACCGGGAACGATAATCCGTGAAGATTCTTCCTGCTGGGCTTTTTGGGCCAGTTCGATGATTCTTTCAACTTCCTTTTTGACAACGTCCGGAAACTTCTTGACGGCTTCCGATATTGTCACGACCCCCTCGATCATGCAGCTTACCGGCAAGGGTCCGTTAGGAGACATGAGTTGCGTTTGAGCCATAAAAATCGCTTCGCGGCTGTCATCCTTGGATCCATCTTTCTTCACCGGTGTCAGTCTCCGGACAGCGCCGGTTTTCAGGTCGGTAAACGATTCTTCCTGGTACAGATTGTTCTCATCCAATTTAAGATCAATATCCATGATACACTCCTTGCTATAGTGGTTGTTAAAATTCGTATTCGCCTTTTATAAAAAAAGAATGTGAAGGGTATCTATTTCACGATAAATTGCAAGCATTAATTTAAAGACAGCTTTTAGCTATAAGCTATAAGCTGTGAAAGGCTGTGAAGCTGGGAGGCTGGGAGGCTGGGAGGCTGTAACGAGCTTTGGAAAGTAGATACCCGGGTCCAAAGGGCCCGGCACTGATTCAACCCTATAAGGGATTAATATTATGCACATTCAGCGTGTGATAAATTCTAAATCCGAATATCGAAATACGAAACAAATTCAAATATCAAATGCTCAAATGATTCAAACATAGTGCTTGAACTTGTATCTCAAAGGTTTTGTTTGGATCATTCGGTATTGTTTTGGATTTCGAATTTCGTGCTTCGGATTTGAGTAACTACCGCCATCAGCATAGCCACATATCTCTGACCTGGCCCAAAGGACCAGGTTTTTAATGATGGAATAAATGGCTTTTGCCTTATCACTCAAAAAAATGACCCCCGCCGATGACGACAGGGGTCTTGATGAAACAGTTTAGACGCGCAGTTTAGGAAAAAATACTACCCGCTTGTCTTCTCTCCAATCCTTCCAGACAAAAATGGCCGAAGTGCGCGGGATCATCTTCCGTGCGCCTCTCTTTGCCCGTATATTCCTGATTGGTGTTCATTTCCTTGATTTTCAAGAGCTGTTCGACAATTGATTTTTCCATGTGACACCTCATGTTTGTGTGTTTAGAATACATTTTACATGATTTTATTAGTTCAAACATCATGCCAACATATCACTTCTTGATATAATCTATTGATTTTACATTTTATTCCATAATAACATCTCCGTCTGCCTATTCGTGAATAGCAGCTTAATGGACATTCTTTGTATAGTGTGCTTACATGGGGTGTACATATGGGTCAAAGAGGGTTGAAGGGTTTAGGGTCCGAGGGTAATAGCGTTCGTTGAGTTTCTTGGGTTCATTGAGTTGATGAAACAGAGAAGTCATAGGTCAGAATGTCGTAAAACGCTAAAATGTCTTAATGCTGGAAAACGAATGAACATCGAACATCTTACTAAAATCATCATTGTAAAGATTCTGTATTCTGACTCCTGCATTCTTTCTCGAACTCATTTCGGCAGAGCCTAATGTCTCTGACCTGGCCCAAAGGACCAGGTTTTTAGTAATGGAATAAAATGGGAAAACAACGAAAATTAGAACCACATATCCGGGATTTCTTTGCGCTGGTCTACGATGCAATCCTGGCAAACCCCTTTGATGATGCCAGGGCGGATGTGGACCTGAAATTATCAGGTTTGTCGCCGACAACCTCCAGAAAAAAGCGATTGGAAAAAGCGATTCATGAAATAAGAAAACGGATCGACCTCATTGAAGCGGGGGGCGCTTCAGACATCGACGCTTTTGGGGAAAAGGATCGGCAATTGGTTCAGGCAGCCTATTTATTTGATTTCTTCTACCGCTACCGCGAACAGTTTGACAAACTCATCACCGACCAGATCGCTGCAGGCGACAATTTTATCAAAGTCCCCTTTGCCAATGACGCCTTCCTCTTTCTCAGAAAAAAAGGGTTTACAGGTGAATCCACCACCCGCTATTTTGCTCTGAGCTACCAGTTGAGACGGGCCTATTATTTCTTGACAAGACGGCTGGTGGGACCCAGCGCTGCCATGAAAAAACTGCGTTTTGACCTCTGGAACAATGTGTTTACCCACAATATCGACTTTTATGAGAAACATCTCCTGAATCGCATGGAAGACTTCTCCACCCTTCTCCTCGGTGAAACCGGGACGGGCAAAGGAACCGCTGCCATGGCCATCGGCTGTTCCGGTTTCATACCCTTTCATCTCAAAAAAAAGGGCTTTCAAGAAAGTTTTACAAAATCATTTGTGTCCATTAATCTGTCTCAATTTCCGGAGACGCTGATCGAATCCGAACTTTTCGGGCATAAAAAAGGAGCCTTCACCGGTGCTGTAAAACATCACACAGGCGTTTTCGGAAGGTGCAGCCCCTATGGTGCGATTCTCCTGGATGAAATCGGTGAAACCTCCACCCAGCTTCAGATAAAACTCTTGGAAGTGCTTCAAAACAGACTTTTTTCACCGGTGGGAAGTCATGAAAAAAGCCGTTTTGAAGGTCGGGTCATCGCCGCTACCAACCGGGCAATCCACGAGATCAGAGGGCGAAACATCTTTCGGGATGATTTCTATTATCGCCTTAGCTCCGACATCATCACGGTCCCCCCGCTGCGGGTGCGAATCCAGCAAAATCCGGATGAATTGAATGCGCTGTTGTCTTATACCATCGAGCGGATGCTGGCCCAGCCCTCACCGGAACTGGAAAAGGAAATTCGAACGGTTATCGATAAAAATCTGGGACCCGACTATGCCTGGCCCGGCAATGTCAGAGAACTCGAGCAATGCGTGAGACGGGTGATTCTGAAGAAAAATTATGAAGGTGATATAAGTCTGTTTCACCGGATGACCTGAAAGCCCGGCTGGTAGAAGGAATCGAATCCGGTGAATTGGATGCCCAAAACCTGATTGCCGGCTACTGCTCGCTCCTGTACAAGCGCTACGGAACCTTTGAGGATGTTGCCCGCCACACCAATCTGGATCGACGAACGGTTAAAAAATATATCGGTGAGTGGGAAAAAACGTGACTGTCACCTAAAAGGCATTCGAAGCCATCTCAAGACTTTGTGGAGGTTTCTACTTCAAGATCCGCAGATGATGCGTTTCCCTTCGCCACACATCAAAAGTCTCTAATTGTTCCTGCAAATCACGGCATTCCAACCGTAACAGCCTCAGCTTGGTGATACTGGAAGGTAAAATCCTGTCGCAGAAAAAATGAAAGATATTTTTTTGGGTATCGTCTTCCATGGTTTTCAACAAATTGCCCAGGGTTTCCGCGGTAAACGGATACTCACTGATGTCCAGGGGCTTGGTGACAATATCCCCTAAAAGCAACTTTATCTCACCATAGACTTCCGGGTGGCGGCTTACAGCCTTTTCTGTAGCGGCGAGTGTCTTTTCCCAGCGTCTTTCAAGTTCCGCTATGGTCAATGTTTCATTCATGGTATTCATTTCGCGTTTCCTGAATCCCGAAAGTTGAGCTACAAGCTACATCGCTGTTTCAGGGTGAAAGACATTCACATCTTTGAGATCGTCTCCCAGGTACTCCCGCTCGTTAGGTCCAAGGATACCCAAGGATAGACAGATCAACGTCCACAAGTGTACGACAGGGTAGTTGCCGCCGTAATGTTCGCTCAGTTCATGGATCTGCGCGTGGCAGTTGTGACATCCGGCAATGCAGTAATCAGCTCCGGTGGCCTTTATCTGATCGTCCTTGAGCTTCCCATAAGCCAGACGCTCTTCTTTATAACCGGATTGGAGAAAGCCTCCGCCCCCGCCGCAACAGTAGTTGTTGGATCGGTTCGGCTGCATGTCGATGAAGTTTTCCTCTCCAACGATGGATCTGACCACATATCTCAGGTCTTCAGCCATGGGGTCTCCATAACTCTTACGGATGATCTGGCAGGGGTCCTGCACCGTGAATTTGATCTTCAGATCTTTATTCCAATCTGAATTGACCTTGAGTTTTCCCTCCCGGATCCATTTGGCATAATATTCATAGATGTTCTTGACCACGAAACTATGCTCGATGTTGAATTTTTTCAGTCCTTCCAGGACTGAGAAAGTCACGTGCCCTCACTCGGTGTTGAGATACACCCCGCACCCCAAATCCTGTGCCTGCTTTGCAGTTATTCGGGTGACCTGCTCCCAGGACGCGTTGTCGCCCAGGAACATACAATAATTTTCACCAGCCCACCCTTTGGACCCGTATGTCCAGTTCACACCTGCGAGGTGAAGAATTTTCCACAGGGGAACCATCTCGTCGGGTTCGGTTACCGGTTCCCTGGAATTCTGGTTCAAGAAGAACTCGGCATCTTTTTGGTCTATGGGAGCCTGCATATCGCTGAATTCAGGCTGCGCTTCCCGGTACTCCTCCAACACATCTTCCACCACGAACTGAAAATCTTCCGGGCTGGCCCCCATGGCACTGGTACTATCATTCCTGAGGGCCATGTCGCATGACCCCAGGATGCCTTTGGGCCGTTCTTCCCGGGGCCAGGCTGCCCTGGCATTGTAGATCAACCGCGGGATGTCAATTTTCATGGGACAGACATAGATACAGCGCTGGCATCCGGTACACATCCAGATCCAGTCTGATTTCAATATCTCATCATCCATTCCCAGCGCCGCCATGCGAAGAAACTTGCGTGGATCCATGCCTGACAAACCCGTAGCCGGGCATCCTGAAGAACATGCCCCGCAAGTAAGACAAAGATTCAGATTTCCTTCATCCGGAAGGAGTTCTTTGACCTTATCAAGAAATATGGACTGCTTTTTCCCACCCAACCGAATGACGTCTTCACCCATGTATCGCCTCCTGATTTCATTTTGTTTGTTTCTATACATAACGTCCAATGAAATTGCGCATAATACAGACAACGTGTTTATTAACGGGCTATCTGAAAAGTAGTAATGCGCAATTATTTATGTCGCTGTGTATAATTCAGATGCGCTCGCATACCCCGCGGCAGACCACGGGGTATGAGCTCGCTATCTTGGTCTACGCCGGTTGTCTTTCCGAAAGCCGGGCATATAGAACTGGGGTTTATCAAGACGCCCTTCAAAAAAAGCCGTGATAACGTCATCGACCTCACCGGCAATTCCGTTGAGCAGATGAATGCCTGCCCCCATCAACATATTGGCAAAAACTTCGCTGACCCCTCCACAGATCATCATCGTTACATCCAACTTTGCAAAGATGCCACACCGCTCCGTCAAGGACATTTCATCCATATAAACAGTTTCTCTGTCCATTTCAGCGCCCTGATCGATGTCAATGATAAGCATGTGCCTGCATGAATCGAGTACGGGTGAAATCCTGTTCTGAAATATGGGGATGGCAACCCTTTGCATATTGTTTATTTCTAAATAACTGTATACGGGAAACAAGTTGCAGGAATAATTTTATGATACAGGGAACAACCAAACTTCAATGACAACCACAGGTAGAGGTTAGTTCTGATTCATAGTGTGTATATGCCAACGTCCACCAATGGCTGTTCAACCTCATCGGCAGTATTTCCTCATCTTTTCCTTCATGGAAGTTGCCACATGAAAAGCGCCGATCATAGATGATATCTTCATTGCCCTCCTCTGAATTTTCTATAGAGCCGTTCATGTTCGGATAGGAGTCAAAACCCGTTACTGAATAGAACAGGCTCAGCTTGAACCCCTCTATGTCGCTTGTTTCCCGGGCATGGACATCGCCGTTCTTTAAGATGGCTTCGTATCCCGTGGATTTTGAGCACCGAATTTCGAGGGGTGGCTGTTTAAAGGCATTCGCATACAGGCTCATCAGGCAGTCGAACAACGGGTAGCCCACCTGAAAACCCGGCACATCCCTGTCGATCTCCTGGCTTCCAAAAGTTCGGGCCATGCTTATCATCGGGAATGTCTGGTGGGTTTCCTGTGCAAACCCGGTACGACAGGGCAAAAAGTGCCTGGTTAAAAGGAATAGAGCAAAGAGTGTACCAGGAAGAGATTTATCCAATTGATTTTATAACCATAAGAATTAAATATCATTTATTGTTTGACAAGCATTCTCCGGTAATGTTTTAATAGAACATAGGAACAATACTGCATCGGTTTTCTTGGCTATGAAGAAACAATCTGCACCCAATGAGGCCCGCGGATAAACCCGAGGTTTCTTGTGAAGAACAAGTGATTTGTTTTTGGAAAAGATGAAACGCGACGTTGTCGCTTCTATGAGGTGAAATGATGCCCAGGATGCTCGACCTTGAGAAACCCATGCCCCGACTGTATCAGGTTATTCTGGATTCCATCGCAGATGGGGTCTACACGGTGGACCTGGATTGGCGGGTGACCTCTTTTAACAGGGCAGCAGAGATCATCACCGGCATCAAGAGAAAGGAAGCCATCGGTCAGCCCTGTTTTGAGGTTTTGCGCAGCAATATGTGCGAAAACCATTGCCTCTTAAAAAGAGTCATGGAAGCCCGGCAAACGGTTCCAAACCAGCCCCTTTACATCATCCGGGCTGACAAGAAACGCATCCCCATCAACGTGACAACGGCAATTTTGAAAGATGCGGACAACCAGTTGATCGGTGGTGTCATGACATTCCGGGACCTGACCGATATCAACAAACTCCAGAGAGAGCTCAAAAAGCAACACACCTTCGAAGATATTGTCAGCAAGAACAATGAAATGCTTAACATTTTCGCCATACTTCCCCAAATTGCCCAGAGCACCAGCACCGTTTTGATTGAAGGTGAGAGCGGTACCGGCAAGGAACTTTTTGCCCGGGCAATTCACCATCACAGCACGAAGGCCTCCGGTCCATTTGTGGCCGTCAACTGTGGTGCCCTTCCAGACACCCTGATAGAATCCGAGCTGTTCGGCTACAAAGCCGGTGCCTTTACAGATGCCAAAAAAGACAAACCCGGACGGTTTGATCAGGCTCAGGGGGGAACCATACTGCTGGATGAAATAGGCGACATCTCGGCCCCGGTACAAACCAAGCTCCTAGGGGTTCTGGAGAGAAAGGAATATGAGCCGCTTGGGTGCCGTCAAACCTACCAAGCTCAACACCCGTATCATTGCAGCGACCCACCGGGATCTTCATCAACTGGCCCTCGACAAAAAATTCCGTGAAGATCTGTACTATCGAATCAATGTGGTACGGATACAGCTGCCACCATTAAAAGACCGTAAAGAGGATATTCCTCTGCTGGTCCAACATTTCATCGATCGTTTCAACAGCCTCCTGAACAGGTCGCTGGCAGGCATCTCCCAGGAAGCCCTGGCAGTGCTCATGCTCCACGACTGGCCGGGAAATGTCAGAGAGCTTGAAAACGCCATAGAACATGCGTTCGTGATGTGTCGCCGGGAATTGATCATTCCGGAACATCTTCCCTCCCGTATCCGCCCGAAAGGCAGTCTCGTCGAAAAAGCATCCGGATTGACGTTGATGGCGTGGGAAAAACAGGCAATTTTACAGGCCTTGGAGCAAAATCAGTGGAAAAAAATGAAGACAGCCAGGGAACTCGGTATTGACAAAAACACCTTGAGGCGAAAAATTATCAGGCACGGCATCGTCAATATTTGAAACACTCAGGTGATCTTTATTTTTGATTCTTCTCCATATATTGGAAAAGAACCAGGGTACCAGGGGTTAAAGGGGTCAAAAATTCGAGTGAAAACGTTTTAAAATTATAAATAGTTAAACGTTTGGCAATAATCATATAAACGTTGTTTGCAAATCTGTCTGTTTGAACAATCCACATCATAATCGGGTTCGCTATCGAAATCGAAACACATGACGCTTGGGCAGGAAAAACTTGAATGGTAAGTAGTCGGTTCGATCCCTATTTCGATAGCGATTTCGAACCCGACGAGAGCAGAGATTGTGGATATTGAAAGAATGGTGAAAACTTTAATCAAATCCCTGGAAAATAAACACTTGAATCCTGGACTTCTCGACTCCTTGAACCCTTTCTCCCAACTGATCGGGAGAAGATCCTTATTTTTTGAAGGCAAGAATATTGTTTAAGGTTTATTCAATGCCGTATTTTTTCATTTTTCGCCACAGCGTCGACTTGTCGATTTTCAGGTATTCTGCGGTCCTGCCACGGTGCCCCCAATGGCTCTCGAGGGCTGCAATGATGGCATCTCTTTCGACCTGCTCGAGTTGAGGGGGCGCAACAGAACGGGATTCTCCTGCAGCACTCTTGACGGCCCCATTTTGAAGGTCCCGGGAAAGATGCCTTGTTTTGATCATATCCCCGCGACACAATACAAAAGCATATTCGATGAAGTTCTCCAGTTCCCGAATGTTTCCCGGAAAGTTGTATTGCATCAGGATATTGAGCGCATTATCGGATATCCCCTGGATCTCTTTGCCTTTGAGTGCGTTGAATTTCTGAATGAAGTTCTGGATCAACAGGGGGATGTCTTCACGGCGGCTGGAAAGGGGCGGCAGTTCGATTTTAATAACATTGAGGCGGTAGAACAGGTCTTCACGAAAAGCTCCCCTGGCAACAAGTTCTGACAGCGTCCTGTTGGTGGAGGCGATGATTCGCGCGTCAGTTTTCATGGTGGATGTCGCCCCCAGAGGTTCATATTCTTTTTCCTGCAGCACCCGCAGCAGTTTCACCTGGAGCGCTGTGGAAATATCGCCGATCTCGTCCAGAAACAGCGTCCCGCCCCCTGCCCGTGCAAAGCGTCCGGGCTTGTCCTGTTTGGCTTCGCTGAAGGCGCCTTTTTTATAGCCGAATAGTTCGGACTCCAACAGGGTGTCCGGCAGAGCAGCACAGTTTACGGCCACGAATTCTCCCTGTTGCCCGCTTACATTGTGAATTGCCCGTGCAAAGAGTTCTTTTCCCGATCCGCTGGGTCCCTCGAGGAGGATGGTACTGCCGCTCGTGGCGATATCCGGCAGGATGTCAAAAATCTTTTGGATATCGTGGTTTTTGCTGATGATGTCCTCAAACCGGTACTGGTTGTCGATTTTCTTGCGCAAGGTCTCCATGGCGGAAAGATCCCTGAAAATCTCTACGCCTCCAATTGTTTTCCCCTGATCGTCCATCAGCACGGAGGTGCTCACACTGGCTGATATGCGGTCACCCTGACTGTTTAAAATGTTGATGGGAAGATTGATACCCTGTTTGCCTGTCTGTATGGTTTTATCCAGAGCGCAGGATGTCTGGCATATGTTGGCCCGGAAGACATCGAAGCATTTCTGGCCCAGTGCCTGATCTTTTGAGACACCCGTGATCGTTTCTGCGGCGCAGTTGAAATAAGTGATATTGAAATCGAGATCAATGGTAAATACGCCGTCGGCAATGGCATCCAGAATGGTTTCAAAATGGGTGCTTTGCTGTGTGTTTATATTTAAGGGTTTTCGTTTCCGGTCCATAGTTTTTCCTCTCCACCTACAATTGTTCTTCAATTATGCTAAGTTAAGACAGAATAAGCTCTGCACTACATCTTAAATTAACGGCATTGAGTTGTTAGCTACCTCAACTATATTGTAAAAATGCAATGCAATGCAACATTAAATTGCAAAATTGCAATAATATCTATATTGCTTCAATAATTGAATTCAATATAACATCTCGATATATATATTATAATTGAATATATGGTCGGTATTTTTCACTGTGGCACACACCATGCATTATAAAGTTCAAATCTATTTTGCATACGGAGAGTGTGAGCAATCAACATGAAAATTGCCATTCCAATGTTTCATACAAAGATTTCTCCCCGTTTTGATCAGACCCAGGGATTTGTTTTACTGGAAACGGAGAATGCCGGGGTCGTTGCCCGGGAGAATCTGACAACCAAGGGGTGGTCGGTCTTTGCCAAGATGAAACAGCTGGTGGACCTGGAGGTCGACACACTGATCTGCGGTGGGATCGATCGTGCTTCCATGCAATACATGATCTTTAACGGCGTCAAGATATATTCCTGGGTTACGGGGGAGGTAGATGATGCTGTTTCCTGCTTTCTCGACAACAGAATGAAGCCTGGAATTATATTAGGTGCAAAGGGAAAGATGAAGGGGCGTTGGCAGTTCTGCAAAGGCAGGAATCATTTGTGCAACATGTTCCAAACAGGTTTTTATAAAAGTGAAAAGCGAATGATACACATTTTAATCGTCAGTGAGAATCTGTTATCCATGTCGGCTTTCAAAACTGCGCTGGATGAAAGCGATGCGCAAACCACATGCCTGGCAGTCGGGCCGCAAGGCACTTTCTGCGGTTTCAGAAAGAGTGTTTGACCTTTTGGTTACGGATGAAAATCTCGGCGACATGACCGGACTTGAATTAATTGAATCCGTTATCGCCAGTCAACCCATGCTCAACTGTGCCGCTGTAAGCTCACTTTCACCCGGCGATTTTCATGAAGCAAGCGAGGGGCTGGGGATTTTGATGCAGCTTCCTGTTGAAGCAGGAAAAAAAGAGGCCGATCAACTGCTTGAACATTTAAAAAAAATCCAGGCCTTAGGGTGAGATTATGATTATCAGTGTTGCCAGCGGCAAGGGCGGAACAGGCAAGACCACAGTAGCAACCAACCTGGCGGTTTCCATCGGGTCGGGCGTACAGCTACTGGATTGTGATGTGGAAGAGCCTAACGCCCATCTTTTTTTAAAACCGAAAATCGAACGCACAGAAACCGTTTTCACGGCGGTTCCTGAAATCGATAAGGATAAATGCACCTTGTGCCGGAAATGTTCCGACATATGCCGGTTCAAGGTAATTGCCATTGCAGGCCAGACAATTCTCACGTTTCCGGAGCTGTGCCACAGTTGTGGCGGTTGTATGGCGGTATGTCCCGAAGGGGCTATCACCGAAATTGGCCGCGAGCTTGGCGTGATTGAAGAGGGCTTTCTCGATTCCATCGACTTTGTCCACGGCCGTCTCCGGGTTGGCGAAGCCATGTCGCCGCCGTTGATCAAAAAGGTCAGATCACTGGCAAAGCCCGATAAGATCAATATTATCGATGCACCTCCCGGAACATCATGTCCGGTGATTACGGCCATGAAAGATACGGATTTTGTTCTGATGGTAACGGAACCGACGCCTTTTGGTCTGCATGATCTGAAACTTGCCGTGGAGGCTGTAAAGCTTCTTCGCATTCCCTGCGGTCTTGTCATCAACCGTTCCGACATCGGCAACGACGATGTCAGGAAGTATGCTCAGACGGAAAACCTGCCGATCCTGATGGAGATACCCTTTGACCGCAGGATAGCGGAGACCTATTCGCGAGGGCATCTGATGGTCGAAGCGATGCCCGAGTGGAAGGATAAATTCCTGACGTTGCACAGTAAAATTAAAAGTCTGATAGAGGGGTAGGACCTTGATAAAAGAACTGGTGGTTTTGAGCGGTAAAGGTGGAACAGGTAAAACAAGCTTGATGGCTGCGTTTGCTTCGATTGTTAAAAACAGTGTGCTGTGTGACGCAGATGTGGATGCGGCGGATCTTCACCTGCTCATGGATCCGGATATTCAGACAACGTACGGATTTTATGGGAGGCAATGTTGCCGTCATCGATTCCGAAAAATGTTCACTGTGCGGTCAGTGTATCGAACTATGCCGTTTTGATGCCATCAGTGAAGATTTTGTGGTCGATGAAATCGATTGCGAAGGCTGTGGGGTCTGTGTCGATCTCTGCCCGGAGCAGGCCATCGATTTTCCGGTCAAGAAATGTGGTGAGTGGTTTATTTCCAATACCCGCTTCGGCGCCATGGTGCATGCCAGGCTGGGTATTGCAGAAGAAAATTCCGGAAAACTGGTCACACTTGTCCGCCAGGAGGCAAGGAAGTTGGCTGAGAAGCACCACCTGGAATTGATCATCACGGACGGACCTCCGGGAGTGGGATGCCCGGTTATCGCTTCAGTAGGCGGTGCCACGGCCATGCTCGTTGTGACCGAGCCCACTGTTTCCGGCTTACATGACATGCAACGGGTGTTGGAGCTTGCAGATCATTTCAAAGTCCCGTGCATGATATGCGTGAATAAATTTGACTTGAATCTCGATCAGACAGCGGCTGTTGAGGTACTTGCAAAGGAGAAAGGCATTCCCATCGTGGGAAAAGTTCCTTTCGACCATCATTTTACCGAATCCATGGTCCAGGGAAAAACAATATTTGAGTATGATCAAAATTGCGAACTGAGCATAACGATCAAACACCTGTGGGATACGATCGGAAAACATTTCCCAAAGTGAGCGTTTGTAAACCCATAATCAGAACATACAAGGAGAATATGAATTATGAAAAACGGAAGAATAGCAATTCCATCAAATGGTTCAGGCGGACTGGACGGTACAAGGGCCGGGCATTTCGGTCATTGTGACGTTTTTACATTCATCGATGTTGAAGACGGGGAAATAAAAAAAGTCAGCGTCCTGCAAAATGCGGAGCATGTTCAGGGGGGGTGCATGGTGCCGGTAAACCTGCTGGCAAGTAACAATGTGAACGTGCTTGTGGTGGGCGGTATCGGCATGCGGCCGCTGATGGGGTTCAAACAGGTTGGCATCGATGTTTATCATGATGCGGAGAGGGCTGAAATAAGGCCGGTAGTGGAAGACTTGATTGCGGGCAAGCTGCAGGAGATTCAAAGTGACCAGGTCTGTGGCGGGGGTGGGGGGCAAATGAACGCCTAATCCGGACAAACCGGAACGCCAAATATCGACTATCTAAAAGACATGAAATTTTTCATGGTTTTTTTCGTGTTTTCAAACTTTCGTGTTTTCGTGATAAAAGATCTATTTTTTTCCGTTTCATACGGGTAAAGGTTTCGTATTAGAAAACAGGATGTTCACAATTAGAGCGTCATGGGAGTGTTAAAAAAATGAAAATTGCAATTACATCTCAGGGAAAAGATCTCGATTCACAGGTCGACCCAAGATTCGGTCGTGCGGCATACATCCTGATCGTTGATTCGGTGGATGAAACGGTTGAGGTGCTGGACAATTCAGAAAATGTTAATGCGTTTAAAGGCGCGGGGATTCAGGCGGCTGTGATGGTGGGCGACAGCGGTGCGGAGGTACTGCTGACCGGTTTCTGCGGACCCAACGCATTCAAAACGCTGGCGGCGGCAGGTGTAAAAGTGGCCAATGATGCTGGCGGAACGGTGAGAGATGCATTGGAAGCATTTAAAAAGGGTGAGGTGTCATTTGCCGATGATGCAAACGTCGAGGGACACTGGTAATAAATCTGCTTTGCAGATTTATAGGGTGCGGCTACGCCGCCCATAACCCTATCGGGGCAAGGTCTAAATTGAAAAACGTTATGTCCTTTTGAAAAGTTTGAGCATCAAGATTTATTAACAGGAGCAAGTGGTGATCGAAAAGCATATGGATTTTTTTCAGGATCATTCACGAACCTATCTTGAAATGGCCCTCAGCTCGGACAGACAGGAGTTGATGGAAAATCCGGACGGGTACGGCAAGCGGGCAGGAGATTGCGGCGATACAGTGGAGATATTTTTGAAGGTGCGCAAGGGACGCATACAAAAGGTATCCTACCTTGTCCAGGGATGTATAAACACCAATGCCTGCTGCAATACCGTTGCGAATATGGCTGAAGGAAGGAGCGTAAAGGCGGCATGGGGGATCACACCGGAAAGGGTGATGGATTATCTGGAAACACTGCCGTCGAACCATGAACATTGTGCCGAACTGACTGTCGGTGCATTATATTTGGCGCTTTCCAATTGTCAGGAGCTGGATCGGAATCCCTGGAAAAAGGGGTACCGGAAAAATTCGTGATCTTAAACCTGCAACCACGAAAGGAGATCGACTATGGCAAATTTTCTATTCACACTTGGTCAAGATGACAATGAAAAGGCCACCCGTTGTTTTCAGTTTGCCAAAACCGCCTGTGAAAAAGGGCATACGGTGAATATATTTTTTATCGACGATGGCGTGATGTGGGCCGACACCACCAGAAGTTTCACGACCCAAACCGCAACCGGGGACTGCCCCAACGATTACCTGCCATACCTGATCGAAAATGAAATCCCTATCGGTGTCTGAATTCCATGTGCCAAGGCTCGTCAGGTTGGCGAGAATAACTTTTTCAGCAATATGGTTTTAGACGGCGCCCCTCATCTCATCGATCTTGCAGCGGATGCGAAAGTGTTTAACTTTTAAATCTTTATTTTGAAACACTCAAAACAGGTTGAAACATGATGGTCCCTATCTGTCAAGACCATGTTCTTCTTGTAAATCGTCATTGAAAACGTTACCAGTATAAATTCGTTTTGCGAATTTATGTTGAAATAATTATCGGGACAATCCGGAGAACCAAGCCATGACGAGCTCGTACTGGGCAGACAGCTATGTTGAAAAAAAATGTGATGCCAAAACAGCCATGCAGCGCATTCGCCCCGGACAAAGGGTGTTTATCGGTTCTTCATGCGGTGAACCCCAGCATCTGGTAAAGGCCCTTGCAGAAACCGCCGGCCGGTATACCGATATTGAAATTGTACGCCTCATGGCTCTTGAAAGTACGCCCCTGACCCTCATCGCCGAAAAAACAGGCAGCCAGAATCTCACGATTCGAACCTTTTATCTAGGGTCCGCCAAGGTCAGGTACCTCTCGCAGAACAAGCGCTTTATCACACCCATCAATCTCTCGGCAGTGCCCCGTCTTTTCAGAAGCCGGCAACTTCCCATTCATGTGGCCCTGATCCAGGTGACGCCGCCCGATGATTTTGGCTGGATGAGCCTGGGGGTATCGGTGGATATTACCCTGGCAGCAGCGCTGTCGGCCGACAGGGTCATCGCCCAGGTCAATACCAACATGCCGAGAGTGCTGGGCCAGAGTTTTGTGCATGTGAATGATGTCGATCACATCATCGAACACGATGAACCCCTGTTGACCATTGGTCAAATGCCGGAATCAGACTCCGCCGACAACATCGGCAGACTCATCGCCAGGCTCATCGACGATGCATCCACCTTGCAATTGGGCCCCGGTATCACCCCCAAGGCAACCCTTCTGGCCCTGTCGGATAAAAATGATCTGGGTGTCCACTCACAATATCTGACGGAAGATATGATGCATCTGGTTTCAAAAGGTGTCATCACCAATCGCAAAAAGGGTTTCAATGACGGCAAGATCGTGGCCAGCACCGCCATCGGCAGTGAAAACCTGTATGAATTCATCAATGACAACCCCGCCATCGAGTTCCACCCCTCGGACTACGTCAACAATCCAAGCATCATCAGCCGCAACCATAAAATGGTTTCCATCAACGTGGCCATGGCCATGGATCTGACGGGTCAGGTAGCTGCGGACGCGCTTCCCCAAAATCACTTTTCAGGCGTCAGCGGCATGCCGGATTTCATCCGGGGATCAGCCCAGGCCCCCGGTGGAAAATCCTTTCTGCTGCTGACATCCACAACCGAGCAGGGTAAAAAAAGCCGTATCGTACCCATGCTGATCGACACAGCCGTTGTGGTCCCCAGGGCCGATGTCCAGTATGTGGCAACCGAATATGGTGTCGTGAATCTTTTTGGCAAAAGTTTTCAGGAAAGAGCCATCGCCATGATCAGCATTGCTCACCCGGATTTCAGGGACGAACTTTTCCATCAGGCCAAGGATATAGGTCTGATCGGCACGGAACGAAACTTTAAAGAGTCCATTTACGGCGTCTATCCCAGGGAACTCGAAGAAACCATCCTTCTGGACAACACAAGCGTCACCATCCGGCCGGCAAAGCCTGTGGATGAACGACGGATACAAGAACATTTCTACAATCTTAACAAGGATGATGTCGTTGCCAGGTTTTTTCACGAAAAAACCTCTTTTGTCCGTGCCGAAGTCTCAGATGTCTCCCAGGTGGACTACATCAAAGACCTGACCATTGTCGCCGTCATCGGCGAATTCGGTTTCGGTGAAGTGGTGGGGGTGGGCGAATACCTGCTCGATCCCTCCAACAATATGGCGGAGATTGCATTTTCCGTCAGTCAAAATTTTAAAAAGAAAGGTCTTGGGAAAATCCTTATTCGGAAACTGTGCGAAACCGCCCGGGCAAATGGCATTTCAGGTCTTTTTGCCTACACATCACCTGAAAACAGGGGCATGATAAATCTTTTCAAGACCTTGCCCTATAAGATAGTTAAAAAGTTCGAGGACGACCTGGTGCTGCTGCGTTGCACTTTTTCGGAGACAGAGCAGTAAAAAAAGGTGAGTTCGGTGTAATTTGCATTTCAGGTTCATTCGGTTGTGAAAGCTTGTGAGCGTTCGTTTGCAGAGCGTCATTTGTCACTATCGGACGACATTTGCGCTATGCGCGTCATTAATTGTTGCTCAGAGCTGATAGCCACGATGAATGACACGAAGTAAATGACAGCGATGCGTAATGACGCGAAGCAAATGACGACATACGTTTTCTTGTGTGTAAGCGTCACTATTTAGAATAACATTTATAAAGGAAAACAGCATGACAACCCATAAAATATCATTCCAACCCCACAACATCACCATCGACATTCCCCAGGGCGAGACCATCCTCAGGGGGGCTTTGGAGGCCGGTGTTCACATCAATGCTTCCTGCGGTGGAGAGGGTGTCTGCGGGAAATGCCGTGTCATTATCGAAAACGGCACCGTGGCCGGCGGCACCAGCGAAAGATTGAGCCGGGAGGACATCGAGAAAGGCTACCGGATCGCCTGTCAAAGCGTGGTCGAAAGTGATCTCACCGTTCGCATACCCGTGGAATCCTCTGTCGATGCCAGTGTATTGAATGCGCGCATAACACCCCGGCAAACGGCAAAAATCAAACAGACAGACCTCAATGATCTGAAAGAGCAGGGTCTGTTTGTACCGCCGGTTGAAAAAAAATACATCGAACTGCCGGAACCGTCGGCAGATGACCGTCTCCCCGATGTAACGAGACTGGTCAGTTTTCTCAAACTGAACCAGGGTGAACGCCGCCTGGCGGTCAGTTTGCCGGTTATCCGTAAGATACCGGACATCCTGCGAGAAGGTGATTTCAAGGTGACCGCAACCCTTGAAAGACCGGTTCAAAAAGGCCGAAAAACCCACATTATCAATGTGCAGCCCGGAGATGCATCCAAAACCAATTACGCCATCGCCATCGATATCGGCACCACCACCGTCTACGGCCAGCTCATCGACCTCATTTCCGGTGACATCCTTTCTGAAACCGGCGATTTCAATGGCCAGATCAGCTATGGCGAGGATGTCATCAGCCGTATCGTGTTTGCCGAAAAATCGGACGGCCTGGAAAAGCTGCATACCGTCATTATCAAAACAATCAACGGCATCATTCATAAACTCGTCAAACAATGCGGGTGTGCCGTCGAAAATATTTCGAGCATCACCCTGGCGGGCAACACCACCATGACCCAGCTTTTTTTAAAAATCAATCCCAGGTATATCCGGCGATCTCCCTACGTACCTGCCGCAACCCTCTACCCTCCCATCAAGGCGGTGGATATCGGGATCGAATTGAACGAACATGCCAGCGCGCTGGTCTATCCAGCGGTATCGAGCTATGTCGGCGGTGATATTGTCGCCGGTGTCATGGGTTCCGGCATGTATCTCACAGACAAGTTGACGCTCTTTCTGGATATCGGGACCAATGCTGAAATCGTCATCGGCAACAACGAATGGTTTGCCTGCGCAGCCTGTTCTGCCGGTCCGGCATTTGAAGGTGGTGGTATCGAATTCGGCATGCGGGCCACCAAAGGCGCCATCGAAGATTTTTCCATCGATCCGGATACCCTCGAACCCATGAACATCTGCATCGGCAATGTCAGACCCAAGGGCATCTGCGGATCCGGCCTCATTATCATGGTGGCAACGCTGTTCGAGTACGGAATTATCAACAATCTCGGTAAATTCGATCGCGATCTGGACACGCCGCGAATACGTGAAAAAGAGGGTATCTATGAATATGTCCTGGCCTGGAAAGACGACACACAGATCGATCGTGATATCGTTTTGACGGAAATCGATATCGAAAATCTCATCAGGGCCAAAGGAGCTATCTACAGCGGTTGTGTGACCCTGCTCGAAGAAGTCGGCATGTCCATTCAGGACCTGGAGCAGATCATCCTGGCGGGGGGGTTCGGCAGTTATGTGGACCTGGAAAAAGCCATGATCATCGGTCTCCTTCCTGAAGTGGATCCCGGGAAAGTTACCTTTATCGGCAATGGATCCCTGATGGGTGCCAAGATGAGTGCCCTCAGCAATCACATTCGCAGAAACGTGGCGGAGGTTACCAAAAAAATGACCAACTTCGAGTTGTCTGAAACAGCCTCCTACATGGACAATTATGTTGCTGCGCTTTTTTTGCCCCACACCAATCTGGAACGTTTTCCCAAGCTCCAGGCACGTATGGCGCAGCGTAAGAAAAACCGATAGCTGGATGGAACAGTTACACATATTTTCCATGCTTGCGTAACCTGCATAAAGCCCAAAAATTATTCACAATCTAAATGAAATTCATCTATTTCCAGATGATTTGGAGAGCAGGAAAGCTTTATTCGCAGCATCTATTGACAAAGCAAAATTCACCATATAGATAATATTATTCGATCAAGATTGGCTTTCATCTCGCTTACATTTAGAACACAGATTGAAATCTATCGATTATAGGCAACAAGACAAAAAAATAAATCTATGAAAGGGGGTATAGAGATCCTAACGAAATCGTTTTAAAAAAAAATTAGACATTGAATAGTAACGATCATCCCTAACCGGTATATTGATAAGGAGGTAAAAAATTGGCATTTGAATTTTATAAAGAATCTTATACTGGCGGTGTAAAGGAAATCACCCTTGGCGATGGAAACAACGCCGTTACCGTCGGTGGGGAGACATGCTATCCCTTCTATCAGTTTGAAGGCGACATGCCTAACAAACCAAAAATCGCCATGGAAGTCTGGGACATGCAACCCGAAGACTGGCCGGAAGCAGCTGTAAAACCTTTTCAGGACGTCATTTCCGACCCGGCAGCATGGGCCAAAAAGTGCATCGCTGATTTCGGGGCCGAACTGATTGTATTACAGCTGAAAAGCATCGACCCGAATGGAAATGATGTCGGCCCGGAAGAAGCTGCGGCAACCGTCAAAAAGGTTGCCGAGGCCATCGACGTGCCCCTCATCGTGTGGGGCTGTGCCAATCCGCAAAAGGATGAAGAAGTCTTGAAAAAAGTGGCGGAAGTCTGCCAGGATTTCAATCTTGTTATGGGCCCTGTGGAGGATAAAAACCACAAAGGCATCGGTGCGGCAGCCATGGGCTATGGTCACACCATCATATCTTCATCCCCCATCGATGTGAATATCGCCAAGCAGGTCAACATCCTTCTTGAAAACCTCGGCATGCCCATGGACCGGGTCATCATCGATCCGACGACGGGTGGACTGGGCTACGGTCTGGAATATAGTTACTCGGTCATGGAAAGACTCCGCATGGCGGCCATGGCCCAGGGTGACGACAAACTCCAGTTCCCGCTCATCAACAACCTGGGTAACGAAGTCTGGAAATGCAAAGAAGCCAAATTGAGCGCAAAAGAAGAACCGACCCTGGGCGACCCTGAACGAAGAGGCATCATGATGGAGGCTGTGGGTGCCATATCCTACCTCATGGCCGGGTCAGACATTCTCATCATGCGCCACCCGGAAGCCATCCGGATGGTCAAATCCTATATCGACCTGCTGGTGGATGGTGGCAGCGCAGGGGATATCGTTGAAAAAAAATGTGATGCCAAAACAGCCATGCTGCACATTCGCCCCGGACAAAGGGTGTTTATCGGTTCTTCATCCGGTGAACCCCAGCATCTGGTAAAGGCCCTTGCAGAAACCGCCGGCCGGTATACCGATATCGAAATTGTACGCCTCATGGCTCTTGAAAGTACGCCCCTGACCCTCATCGCCGAAAAAACAGGCAGCCAGAATCTCACGATTCGAACCTTTTATCTAGGGTCGGCCAAGGCCAAGCACCTCTCGAAAAACAAGCGTTTCATCACACCCATCAATCTCTCGGCAGTGCCCCGTCTTTTCAGAAGCCGGCATCTTCCCATTCATGTGGCACTGATCCAGGTGACACCGCCCGATGATTTTGGCTGGATGAGCCTGGGGGTATCGGTGGATATTACCCTGGCAGCGGCGCTGTCGGCCGACAGGGTCATCGCCCAGGTCAATACCAACATGCCGAGAGTGCTGGGCCAGAGTTTTGTGCATGTGAATGATGTCGATCACATTATCGAACACGATGAACCCCTGTTGACCATTGGTCAAATGCCGGAATCAGACTCCGCCGACAACATCGGCAGACTCATCGCCCGGCTCATCGACGATGCATCCACGTTGCAATTGGGCCCCGGTATCACCCCCAAGGCAACCCTTCTGGCCCTGTCGGATAAAAATGATCTGGGTGTCCACTCACAATATCTGACGGAAGATATGATGCATCTGGTTTCAAAAGGTGTCATCACCAATCGCAAAAAGGGTTTCAATGACGGCAAGATCGTGGCCAGCACCGCCATCGGCAGTGAAAACCTGTATGAATTCATCAATGACAACCCCGCCATCGAGTTTCACCCCTCGGACTACGTCAACAATCCAAGCATCATCAGCCGCAACCATAAAATGGTTTCCATCAACGTGGCCATGGCCATGGATCTGACGGGTCAGGTAGCTGCGGACGCGCTTCCCCACAATCACTTTTCAGGCGTCAGCGGCATGCCGGATTTCATCCGGGGATCAGCCCAGGCCCCCGGTGGAAAATCCTTTCTGCTGCTGACATCCACAACCGAGCAGGGTAAAAAAAGCCGTATCGTACCCATGCTGATCGACACAGCCGTTGTGGTCCCCAGGGCCGATGTCCAGTATGTGGCAACCGAATATGGTGTCGTGAATCTTTTTGGCAAAAGTTTTCAGGAAAGGGCCATCGCCATGATCAGCATCGCTCACCCGGATTTCAGGGACGAACTTTTCCATCAGGCCAAGGATATGGGTCTGATCGGCACGGAACGAAACCTGAAAGAGTCCATTTACGGCGTCTATCCCAGGGAACTCGAAGAAACCATCCTTCTGGACAACACAAGCGTCACCATCCGGCCGGCAAAACCTGTGGACGAACGACGGATACAAGAACATTTCTACAATCTTAACAAGGATGATGTCGTTGCCAGGTTTTTTCACGAAAAAACCTCTTTTGTACGTGCCGAAGTCTCAGATGTCTCCCAGGTGGACTACATCAAAGACCTGACCATTGTCGCCGTCATCGGCGAATTCGGTTTCGGTGAAGTGGTGGGGGTGGGCGAATACCTGCTCGACCCCTCCAACAATATGGCGGAGATTGCATTTTCCGTCAGTCAAAATTTTAAAAAGAAAGGTCTTGGGAAAATCCTTATTCGGAAACTGTGCGAAACCGCCCGGGCAAATGGCATTTCAGGTCTTTTTGCCTACACGTCACCTGAAAACAGGGGCATGATCAATCTTTTCAAGACCTTGCCCTATAAGATAGTCAAAAAGTTCGAGGACGACCTGGTACTGCTGCGTTGCACTTTTTCGGAGACAGAGCAGTAAATAAAAGGGGTCGAGGGTAACGGTGTTACTTGGGCTTGTAGAGTTTGCTTGGGTTCATTGGCGTCGATTAAAAAGCGATGTGTCGAAAGCTGAATTCTGTTTGCCGAGGACAGCTAAAAAACACAACGAACACAATTAACAAGCATACAGGGTCCGAGAGGTTCTGAAAGTAGTCACAAAAGCAATCACGAAAGCACTAAATCTGAAAAACACGAAAATTTTAATGGTCTTTTTCGTGGTCTACTTTCGTGATTTCGTGATAAAAGATCTTTCTCTTTTTCTGCTTACCTAAGTTTGTCAAGAGTCATTTAGCGATTGCCAGAGCTTAAAACGTAACACTTAAAACCTAAAACTGTTTCTGAAAGAAAAAAACATGACAACCCATAAAATATCATTCCAACCCCACAACATCACCATCGACGTTCCCCAGGGCGAGACCATCCTCAGGGGGGCTTTGGAGGCCGGTGTTCACATCAATGCTTCCTGCGGTGGAGAGGGTGTCTGCGGAAAATGCCGTGTCATTATCGAAAACGGTGCCGTGGCCGGCGGCATCAGCGAAAGATTGAGCCGGGAGGACATCGATAAAGGCTACCGGATCGCCTGTCAAAGCGTGGTCGAAAGTGATCTCACCGTCCGCATACCCGTGGAATCCTCTGTCGATGCCAGTGTATTGAATGCGCGCATAACCCCCCGGCAAACGGCAAAAATCAAACAGACAGACCTCAACGATCTGAAAGAGCAGGGTCTGTTTGTACCGCCGGTTGAAAAAAAATACATCGAACTGCCGGAACCGTCGGCAGATGACCGTCTCCCCGATGTAACGAGACTGGTCAGTTTTCTCAAACTGAACCAGGGTGAACGCCGCCTGGCGGTCAGTTTGCCGGTTATCCGTAAGATACCGGACATACTGCGAGAAGGCGATTTCAAGGTGACCGCAACCCTTGAAAGACCGGTTCAAAAAGGCCGAAAAACCCACATTATCAATGTGCAGCCCGGAGATGCATCCAAAACCAATTACGCCATCGCCATCGATATCGGCACCACCACCGTCTACGGCCAGCTCATCGACCTCATCTCCGGTGAAATCATTTCTGAAACCGGCGATTTCAATGGCCAGATCAGCTATGGCGAGGATGTCATCAGCCGTATCGTATTTGCCGAAAAGTCGGACGGCCTGGAAAAGCTGCATACCGTCATTGTCAAAACAATCAACGGCATCATTCATAAACTCGTCAAACAAAGCGGGTGTGCCGTCGAAAACATTTCGAGCATCACCCTGGCGGGCAACACCACCATGACCCAGCTTTTTTTAAAAATCAATCCCAGGTATATCCGGCGATCTCCCTACGTACCCGCCGCAACCCTCTACCCTCCCATCAAGGCGGTGGATATCGGGATCGAATTGAACGAACATGCCAGCGCGCTGGTCTATCCAGCGGTATCGAGCTATGTCGGCGGTGATATTGTCGCCGGTGTCATGGGTTCCGGCATGTATCTCACAGACAAGTTGACGCTCTTTCTGGATATCGGGACCAATGCCGAAATCGTCATCGGCAACAACGAATGGTTCGCCTGCGCAGCCTGTTCTGCCGGTCCGGCATTTGAAGGTGGTGGTATCGAATTCGGCATGCGGGCCACCAAAGGCGCCATCGAAGATTTTTCCATCGACCCGGATACCCTCGAACCCATGAACATCTGCATCGGCAATGTCAGACCCAAGGGCATCTGCGGATCCGGCCTCATTATCATGGTGGCAACACTGTTCGAGTACGGAATTATCAACAATCTCGGTAAATTCGATCGCGATCTGGACACGCCGCGAATACGTGAAAAAGAGGGTATCTATGAATATGTCCTGGCCTGGAAAGACGACACACAGATCGATCGTGATATCGTTTTGACGGAAATCGATATCGAAAATCTCATCAGGGCCAAAGGAGCTATCTACAGCGGTTGTGTGACCCTGCTCGAAGAAGTCGGCATGTCCATTCAGGACCTGGAGCAGATCATCCTGGCGGGGGGGTTCGGCAGTTATGTGGACCTGGAAAAAGCCATGATCATCGGTCTCCTTCCTGAAGTGGATCCCGGGAAAGTTACCTTTATCGGCAATGGATCCCTGATGGGTGCCAAGATGAGTGCCCTCAGCAATCACATTCGCAGAAACGTGGCGGAGGTTACCAAAAAAATGACCAACTTCGAGTTGTCTGAAACAGCCTCCTACATGGACAATTATGTTGCTGCGCTTTTTTTGCCCCACACCAATCTGGAACGTTTTCCCAAGCTCCAGGCACGTATGGCGCAGCGTAAGAAAAACCGATAGCCTGGACGGAATTGCCACATTTTCCAGTTCGGTTGCGTACCCTGCATAAGGCCCAAAAATTGTTCACAATCTAAATGAAATTCATCTATTTTCAAATGATTTGGAAAGCAGGAAAGCTTTATTCGCAGCATCTATTGACAAAGCAAAATTCACCATATAGATAATGTTATTCAGTCAAGATTGGCTTTCATATCGCTTACATTTAGAACACAGATTGAAATCTATCGATTATAGGTAACAAGACAAAAAAATAAATCTATGAAAGGGGGTATGGAGATCCTGACGAAATCGTTTTTAAAAAAAATTAGACATTGAATAGTAACGATCATCCCTAACCGGTATGTTGATAAGGAGGTAAAAAATTGGCATTTGAATTTTATAAAGAATCTTATACTGGCGGTGTAAAGGAAATCACCCTTGGCGATGGAAAAAACGCCGTTACCGTCGGTGGGGAGACATGCTATCCCTTCTATCAGTTTGAAGGCGACATGCCTAACAAACCAAAAATCGCCATGGAAGTCTGGGACATGCAACCCGAAGACTGGCCGGAAGCAGCTGTAAAACCTTTTCAGGACGTCCTTTCCGACCCGGCAGCATGGGCCAAAAAGTGCATTGCTGATTTCGGAGCCGAACTGATTGTGTTGCAGCTGAAAAGCATCGACCCGAATGGAAAGGATGTTGGCCCGGAAGATGCTGCGGCAACCGTCAAAAAGGTTGCCGAGGCCATCGACGTCCCCCTCATCGTGTGGGGCTGTGCCAATCCTCAAAAGGATGAAGAGGTCTTGAAAAAAGTGGCGGAAGTCTGCCAGGATTTCAATCTCGTTATGGGTCCTGTGGAAGACAAAAACCACAAAGGCATCGGCGCCGCAGCCATGGGCTATGGTCACACCATCATATCTTCATCCCCCATCGATGTGAATATCGCCAAGCAGGTCAACATCCTTCTCGAAAACCTCGGCATGCCCATGGACCGGGTCATCATCGATCCGACAACGGGTGGACTGGGCTACGGTCTGGAATATAGTTACTCGGTCATGGAAAGACTCCGCATGGCGGCCATGGCCCAGGGTGACGACAAACTCCAGTTCCCGCTCATCAACAACCTGGGTAACGAAGTCTGGAAATGCAAAGAAGCCAAATTGAGCGCAAAAGAAGAACCGACCCTGGGCGACCCTGAACGAAGAGGCATCATGATGGAGGCTGTGGGTGCCATATCCTACCTCATGGCCGGATCAGACATTCTCATCATGCGCCACCCCGAAGCCATCCGGATGGTCAAATCCTATATCGATCTGCTGGTGGATGGTGGCAGCGCAGGGGATATCGCACCCGTCGGCAAGCAGTTGGATGATGTGGACATCGATTATGCTGCCCTGGCACCCAAGCCGGACCTGACCATTGAAGAAGAGGTCAAGAAAGCGGCACCTGCCAAGAAGGCAGCGGAAAAACCAAAAGCTGCCAAACCCGCAGAAACCAAAGAAGCGCCCAAGAAAGCGGCTCCCAAGGCAGAAGCACCCGAAAAGCCGGCACCTGCCAAGGAGGCGCCCGCAGTAGACAAAAAGGCAGAGGCGGAAGCCAAGGCTAAAGCGGATGCAGACGCCAAAGCCAAAGCAGATGCTGACGCCAAAGCCAAGGCCGAAGCAGAGGCCAAGGCCAAAGCGGATGCCGAAGCCAAAGCTAAAGCAGATGCCGAAGCCAAAGCCCAGGCAGATGAGGATGCCAAGAAAAAAGCTGCCGCAGACGCCAAGACCAAACGCGAAGCCGAAGAAAGCGAACTGCGTCAGAAACGCGCTGCCGAACGCGAAACCCTCGCCGCCAAACGCGCACCCTCTGCAGCCGGTAAGAAAATTTCCATGACACCCGCATCCGAGCAGAAATCCGAGCTTGAAAAAATGCTGGATCGGCTTGACTGGGTTCACCGGCGGGTAAAACTGTATTAACCATTAAAAATGCCGCTAAGTCGTATCCGATACCGGCATAAAATATACTAAATAATTACGAGGAGGAACCTCTAATGGCAGAAATTACCAAAGCTAAGGTAGCCAAAGAGCCGAAATTGGCTGATCCGAAAATGGCAAGCATCGATGTTGCCAGCCAGGAAATGATCGCTCGCGCCCAACAACTGGGTGTTGAAACGGTTTTCGACCGGGCGGTAAAAATGAAACCCTGTAACATCGGCATTCAGGGAATCTGCTGTAAAAATTGTGCCATGGGCCCCTGCCGCCTACCGCTCCCCAAAGGGGGCATCGAAGGCGAGGACGAAAGAAAAGGCCTGTGTGGTGCAACCCCCAACACCATTGCCGCACGTAACTTTGCCCGTATGGTCGCTGCCGGTGCAGCCGCCCACTCCGACCATGGCCGTTCCGTAGCCGAGGTCTTCAGATCTGCAGCCCGCAAAGAAACCGACGACTATAAGATCAAGGATGTCGCCCGCCTGCTTGACATCGCTCCGCATCTGGGCGTTGCCATCAAGGTTGAGGTGGATGGCAAACAACAAGACCGGGACATCGATGAGATCGCCCTTGAAGTGGCTGAAGCCGCAATGAATGAGTGGGGCAAACCCGAAGGCGAACTTCTTTACGCCAAAAGGGCACCGGCGCCCCTTTATGAAAAATGGAAGAAAAACGGCGTCATCCCCCGAAATATCGACCGGGAAATCGTCGAGATCATGCACCGCACCCACATGGGCGTCGACCAGGATTACAAAAACCTGGTGAAACAGTGTACCCGGGCATCCATGGCCGACGGCTGGGGGGGCTCCATGCTGGCAACGGATCTACAGGATGTCCTGTTCGGGACACCCTACCCCCTGCAGTCCGAAGCCAATATCGGCATCATGAAAGAAGATCATGTCAACGTCATCGTTCACGGCCACGAACCGGTTCTGTCCGAGATGATCGTGGCCGCATCCCAGACCAAAGAGATGCTGGACTACGCCAAATCAAAAGGCGCCAACGGTATTCAGCTGGGGGGCATCTGCTGCACGGCCAACGAAATTCTGCAGCGTCACGGTGTTCCGCCGGCCGGCAACTTCCTGCAGCAGGAACTCGTCATCGTTACCGGCGCCTGCGATGCCATGGTGGTGGATATTCAGTGTATCTTCCAGAACCTGGCCAATGTGGCCAAATGCTTTCACACCAAGCTCATCACCACCCACCCCATCGCCAAGATGGAACAGGACAACGTCATTCACATCGAATTCGACGAGCATCATGCCATGGAAGATGCCAAGCGGATTCTCAAGTTGGCCATCGACAACTTTCAAAATCGCGCCACCGAAGTCATGATACCCAAGCATAAAGCCACTCAGATTGCCGGGTTCGGTGTTGAATCCATAAAATACCACCTGGGCGGCACCTTCCGCGGCACCTACTACACCCTGAACGACAATATCATCAATGGACGCATCCGGGGTATCGCCGGTGTTGTGGGATGCAACAATGCGCGTTCCCAGCATAACAACGAGTGCATCACCATTATCAAGGAACTGATCAAGAACGATGTCATCGTTCTGACCACCGGCTGCAATGCCATCGCCTGCGCAACGCACGGGCTGCTGACCCCGGAAACCGCTGCGGTATACTGCGGGCCCGGCCTGGCCGAGGTATGCGAGACCGTGGGTATTCCGCCGGTTCTGCACCTGGGCTCCTGTGTGGACAACAGCCGGATTCTCCTGGCAGCCACCGAGGTCGTCAAGGCCGGTGGACTGGGAAATGACATCAGTGATCTGCCTGCCGCAGGCAGCGCTCCGGAATGGATGAGTGAAAAGGCCATTTCCATCGGTCATTATTTTGTCTCTTCCGGCGTCTACACCGTATTTGGCGGTGTCCTGCAGGTAAACGGCGCGCCTGTGTTCCAGGATTACCTGTTCAATGAAATGGAAAAGGTTTACGGCGGCATGTGGGATATGTATACGGACCCCATGGATCATGCCCATGCCATGATCGCCCATATTGACAAAAAGCGTAAGGCACTCGGTATCGACAAAGCCAGAGAAAGGGTACTTATGGATATGGCGGACCGTCAGGCACTCGAGGCATAAGTCTGATTCAGGATAATAAAGGAGGAACAATATGTCTAAGTTAGTCGCATTTGCCGCCATACAGGGTGGTTATAAAGTTGTCTCAACAGCTGAAGGCCAGTTTAAAAATGCACTGGCATCATTTAATGCCGATTCCAAGATCGAATTCCCCAACACCGGTTACTACCTGCCGGTCATTTATTCACTGACCGGTATGAAAGTCGAAACCCTGGAAGATCTCAGAAAACCCCTTGAATTTGCACGCGGCCTGCTGCCGCCGCATGTCAAGGGTAAAAATCACCTGCCTTACCTCGGTCCTCTCCTGGATGCAGGCATGGCCGCCATCTTTTCCTATGAAATTCTGGAGGCCCTGCGCATTTTGCGGGAACCGGACTTTTACCTGCCCCAGGAAGACCCGGATCTGGATGCGGGCAAGATGTGGGTGGGTCCTGCAGATGATATCATTCTCCGTAAAAGGGGCGTGGAGTTTGTGGATGGTACCGCGCCGGGCTTTGCTGCCATAGTAGGTTCATGCCCGGATCCTGAAACAGCCAAGATGATCGTGGAGGACTACCAGAAAAAGAACCTCTACATTTTCTGTGCCGCCCATCACAACGGCACATCGGTCATCGAGCAACTCATAGAGGCCGGTGTCCAGGTTGGGTGGAGTACTCGTATCGTCCCATTTGGTCCGGATATTTCATCGGCCGTCTTCGCCCTCGGCTTTGCCAACCGGGCAGCCATGGCCTTTGGTGGTGTCCAGCCGGGCGATTACAAAAAAATCCTGCTCTACAACAAAGAGAGAGTCTTCGCATTTGTCAACGCTTTCGGCGATATCGGCACCGAGTGGGGTGTCGCTGCCGCCGGCTGTGTCAACTGGGGTTTCCCGACCCTGGCCGACACCGATATCCCGGAGATCCTCCCCACCGGTATCTGTACCTACGAACACGTGGTGGCCAACGTACCTCACGACGAAATCTGCCAGAGATCGGTGGAGGTCCGGGGACTCAAGGTAACCGTTTCCGAAATCGACATCCCCTGTTCCTTTGGACCGGCCTTCGAAGGCGAGCGTGTCCGGGGTGCCGACCTGTACTGCCAGATGGGCGGCGGCAAGACCCAGGCCACCGAGCTGGTGAAAATGGCGGACATGAAAGAAATCGAAGATGCCAAGGTGATCGTTGACGGACCGGATGTCGGAGATATCAAAGAAGGTGAAACCCTGCCCCTGGGGATCTTTGTCCAGGTGGCCGGTCGTGAAATGCAGACCGATTTCGAACCCATCCTGGAACGCCAGATCCATCACCTGATCAACTACATCCAGGGCGTCATGCACATCGGACAGCGGGATATCGCCTGGATCCGCGTGGGCAAGGCAGCCATTGAAAAGGGCTTCACCATCAAGGATATCGGTGTGGTCCTGCATGCCAAGTTCCACCAGGATTTCGGCAAGATCCTCGACAAGGTGCAGGTCACCCTCATCACCGACAAGAAAAAAGTCGATGCCCTGACCAAAACAGCCCGTGGCGAATACAAGACCCGGGATGAGCGGGTCGAGAAGATGACCGACGAAGATGTGGAAACCTACTATTCCTGTACCCTCTGCCAGTCATTTGCACCCACCCATGTCTGCTCTGTCAGCCCCGAAAGAACGGGTCTGTGCGGTGCCTACAACTGGATGGACTGCAAGGCCTCCTTCGAGATCAACCCCACCGGACCGAATCAGCCCATTGAAAAGGGTGAATGTATCGATCCGGTTCTGGGCCAGTGGAAGGGTGTCAATGAATTCGTCAACAAGGCCTCCAGGGGCGCTGTCACGCACTACAATTTCTACTCCATGGTGATCGATCCCATGACAACCTGTGGGTGCTGTGAATGTATCGCAGCCATGCTGCCCTCCTGCAACGGCGTCATGACCGTCGGTCGGGATTACACGGGTGATACGCCCTGCGGCATGAAGTTCACGACCCTTGCCGGTGTCATGGGGGGTGGTGCGTCATCGCCTGGGTTTGTGGGCCATTCCAAGTTCAACATCACCCAGGGAAAATTCATCAAGGGTGACGGCGGACTGCTGCGGGTGGTCTGGATGCCCAAGATTCTCAAAGAGGAGATCAAGGAACGTCTGGAAAAAGCCGGCAAGGCTTTCGGCGTGCCGGATCTGTATGACAAAATTGCAGATGAAACCGTAGGCGTTACCGAAGAAGAGATCCTGCCGTGGCTCGAAGAAAAGGGTCATCCGGCACTCAAAATGGATCCGATCATCGGATAATTTAGGATTCGGCAGGGAGTGGATTGTTTTTCCACTCCCTGCACCCCGTTTTCGAAATTATCATCCATGTTGATTGAAGAACCTCGCAGCATGCGAAGCACTGCCGAACGGCAGAACCTACGGGGAATGCGCTCGCTGTTGCGGTTCAAAAATGAATTCTAAATATAGAATAAGGAGACAAAAATGGCATTAACCGGTATACAGATTTTTAAACTCCTGCCAAAAACCAACTGTAAGGAATGCGGCGTCCCCACCTGCCTTGCCTTTGCCATGAACCTGGCTTCCGGCAAAGCAGAACTCGATAGTTGCCCCTATGTATCGGATGAAGCAAAGGAACAGCTGGCAGAGGCTTCCGCACCCCCTATCCGTCCTGTAAAAATCGGAAAGGGCGTCAGAGCTTTCACGACCGGCGGTGAAACCGTACAGTATCGACATGAAAAAACATTTTACAACCAGACAACCCTTGCTGCACTGGTCGGGTCAGACATTTCGGATGCTGATCTTGCGGCCAAGCTGACAACCTGGAACGCGTTTCAGTTTGAACGCGTGGGACTGAATCTCAGACCCGAGCTGGTGGCCTTAAAAGACACCAATGGCGATGCCGCAGCATTTGCCGCCAAAGCCAAGACCATCGCCGAAACATCGGAGTTCAATCTCGTGCTGATGTCAGACAGCGCTGAAGCCATGAAAGCCGCCATCGACGTGGCCGGGTTCAAACGCCCCCTGTTGTATGCCGCCACCGAGGCAAACCTGGAAGCGTATGCTGAAATGGCCAAAGCAGCAGACCTGCCCCTGGCGGTCAAAGCCGATTCAGTGGAAGCTCTCATTCCGTTGACCGAAAAGCTGACGGGAATGGGGCTCAAGGATATCGTCATCGATCCGGGTGCGCGGGAGATCAAGAAGGCGCTGGAAGATCAGATCGTCATCCGGCGGGCCGCCCTCAAAAACGGCAACCGGGCGATCGGGTTTCCCACCATCACCTTCCCCTGTGAAATGGCCTCGAACCTGGACATGGAAACCCTCATCGCCAGTATGTTCATCGCCAAATACGGCGGCATCGTGGTCCTTTCCGACTTCTCCGGAGACGTCCTCTTCCCGCTGCTTCTGGAACGACTCAATATCTATACAGATCCCCAGCGGCCCATGACCGTCACCGAGGGAATTTACGAGGTCAACAATCCAGATGAAAACTCACCTGTCCTGGTGACCACAAACTTTGCCCTGACCTATTTTATTGTGTCAGGCGAAATTGAAGGCAGCCGGGTGCCCGCCTATCTGCTCATCAAAGACTCCGAAGGTCTGTCGGTCATGACGGCCTGGGCCGCCGGAAAATTTGCCGGCGACGATGTCGGCATGTTCGTCAAAAAAAGCGGCATCATGGATAAAGTCAAGCATACGGAATTGATTATCCCGGGCTATGCTGCCGCCATCGCCGGTGATGTCGAAGAAGAGCTCCCCGGCTGGACAATTACGGTCGGACCAAGGGAAGCAGCCCACATCCCCGGATTCCTGAAATCCCGATAGTTGAAGGATATTCTCCGGGAATCATCATTTGAACGGCGGACCGCCAACGCGGTTCGCTTCAGAACAAACAACAGCAGGGAGGTCATATGTTTCTCATAGGTGAAAGTTTAAACGTAATTTCCAGGAAAATCGGCCGGGCATACAAAGAGCGCGATCCCAAGCCGATCCAGGAGGAAGCCCTTTTTCAAAAGGAAAAAGGCATGGATTACATCGATATCAACCTGGGGCCTGCCAAAAAAGACGGTCATGAGCTGATGCCCTGGGTGGTTGAGGTGGTCCAGGAAGTCGTGGACGACGTACCTCTGGCGCTTGACACATCCAATGTCGATGCCATCGAGGCCGCCATCAAAGTCTGCAAGCTTCCACCGCTAATCAACTCCATCATGGTCCGACCGGAAAGATATGAACGGATGGTGCCCATCGCCGCAGAACACAATTGCGACTTTATCGCCCTCATGTGGGGTCCTGACGGTCTTCCCCGCGATGAAAACGAGCGGGCGGCACTGGCAGTGGAGCTCCTCTATTTTGCTAATGAGGCCGGTATCCCCAATGAAAAAATATGGGTGGACGGCATCGTTACACCCGTCAACATTCAGCAGCCTCAACTCATCAGCCTTATGGAGTTCCAGGGTATGCTCCAGGACATTGCGCCGGGATGCAAAAGTACCTGCGGCTTGTCCAATATCTCGAATGGGCCCCCTGAGCACCTGCGGCCCATCCTCAACCAGACCTACATGGTCATGCTCCAAAAATACGGCATGTACTCTGTAATCGCCGATCCCCTGGATGATCTCCTCATCGACATCGCCAAGGGAAACCGTCAGGATATCGTCGACTTGATCTACGGTATCATGGATGGTAATGATCCGGATATGGGCAGTCTTTCCAAGGAAATGCAGGATTTTGCCAAGACCACCAATGTCATTCTGGGCAAATCCCTCTACTCTGATTCCTGGCTCGACGTCTAAGTCAGGACATCATGACAGGTTCAAAAGCCCCTCTGCTTCAGAGGGGCTTTTTTAATGATCGATAATCAATAACAGCTTGCCCTAAAAAAGGGGTTCTCATATTTTTCAAGAAGAGTTATCAAAAGATGTTTTACCTTTGACAAAGGCACGTATTGAGCAGTATAAGAAGTTCCTTTAATTGGAGGATGATCCGCAGTTTCATTCATCTGTACCCCTCCGTTTCTTAGATGAGTATACGGTATAAAATACCAAAGATAATGAATATTATTGAGAATATGTTTTTTCTGTTTAAAAAGGGCCTGAAAAAACTGGTATATCTTATTCGGGAACGCCTGAATATGATAGAGGTGAAAATCCTGTTGCTCGGGCTCGTACTAGCAGGGCTGACCGGGATCTATCTGCTCTGTCTTCTTTTTATCGACCCCGGTCTTTACAAGGTGCTGTCTTCGACCGCCATCATTCATTTCATGGGGGGAAGAGCTCTGGGAATTGTCACCTGTCTTTCTGCAGGCGTATCCCTTTTTTATACGATTTTATACAATTTTTTACTTGAAGTCATTATTGTTCTGATTGCCTACGGCATTGTGGTCCTGGTGATGCGGAACATCATCCAGCCGAAGCTTTTTGACGGAGCCGTCCGGCAGGCGGAACTGACTGCCCAGCACCAGAAAACCAAGATTAAAAAGTATGGTTCCATCGGACTTTTCCTGTTTGTCATGTTCCCTTTTTTCATGACAGGACCGGTAATAGGCTCTATCATCGGGTATCTGCTGAACTACAAGGCCATCAATACTTTTCTGATCGTGTTCAGCGGAACACTGACCTCCATTTTGATCTATGCCTTTATCGGCAACAATTTCATCAACTTTATCAACCAGTATATTTCTATTGACGTGCTGGAAAAATGGGGGACGATCGTCATCGCTGTGCTGCTAGTGGTCTTTTTCATCTATCACCTAAAAACCGTAAAAGCCTTTCTTTATTATAATGGCGATGGTGACAAATAGGGCTTGAATGTAATACGGTTTGTTTTGGCCATTTGAACCGAAAAAGCGAGCGCATTCCCCGTAGGTTCAATTTATATCATCGGGCATTGTTTATCCCCGTCGGGGTATTTTATGCGTATTTCGAATTTCGTGTTTTGGAGTTAAAGCGCTCGATAAAGGCTATGACGGTCTCTGCATAAAGATCCGGGTAATGCTCGAAGATATTGTGCCCGCATTTTGGGAAAATAGCCAGTTCGCCGTTGGCAAGACTGCGGAAAAAAGCAAGCCCCTGTTCAGCCTCGAAAAAGTGACCCCGATCCGGATACATTACCAGCGTCGGGCACACAACGCTTTGCAGTTCGGGCCGCAGGTCAAATAGACCCCGGCCGTAGCTTCCCCCGTACCGGCTGCAGAGGGCGTAAAAGGCTTCAGCACGATCAGGACCATGCCAGTCTATATATTTCTTCTGGATATCTGCGGGAAGATCGTCGTATGTCGGGGGAAATTTCAGACGGTTGAAAGCTTCCAGGGTTATGTCGCTGAAACAAAGGGTACTGGCAGCCGTCAAGGTCCGGACCTTATCAGGGTATCGCACGGCATAGTCGACCCCCACCACCCCGCCTTCGCACTGCCCTACGATATGAAAAGTGTCAAAACCCAGGTGATCCACCAGATGCGCCAGGGTAGTCACGGCAGCTTCCCGAAAGTCATGACTGTTATAATGGGTCTCAAAATCGATTCCACCCTCGGATTGACCGTAACCCCTGCGGTCATAAACCAGCACACGGAAACCGGCCGCCACCAGTCTGGGGGCAATCTTTTCCCACATCCTGCTGCAGGAAAACCCATTGTGAAGCAAAACAACCGTGTCGCCCTCTCCATAAACCTCGTAAAAGGTATCATGCTCATTTATTTTGACAAAAGACATAGGGGACGTCCTTTACTAATTAGACTTATCATGGTTCAATCGAGATAATATCCTGGTAACTGCAGAAGCCGTCACACCCAGATAACGACCGGTCTCAGTCAGGGAAAGTCCCCATTCTTCAACCAGTTTTTTTGCAAGTTGCTTTCTCACCATAGAAACCTTTTTTCGCCGACTACCTGTTTTCAAGGCTTCAAGACTGATTTTTTCCTGAATGCATATTTTCTGAATCAAAGAAACAGTACGCTTCATACGTTCATGGGGAGCAAACTGTTCCTTTCTCGCCTGGTCTGATTCTTGAATCAGTTTTTCTACAAATTCACCACTTCCTAAGATCCGCTCATCTGACTTCTCACGCGCCCCCCGACGTATCGCATTTACCTCTGCCCAGCCCCCCTGGGATCGTACAAGGCCACCCCCAATCAAATCGTGGCGACGCCCCTGATCAATCCCCTTTTTTATAAACCGGCGGTAGACGCTTATCGCCTCACCCTCCTTTTGCCCAAACCACTTAAGCACATAGTCCCGATCCTGCCAGTCATTCTTTACCCTGCCTATTAACACCGAATGCCCACAAAACCTGTAACTATCCAGTTTTGCGATAGTTTCAACCAACGTTGCCCGCAATGGGTTTAGATGAATATACCTGACCAACTCCTTGAAATATGGATCTTCTTCACATACGATTGATTTATATCGGTTCTGAAACAAATGCCCGTGACGACTGTGACGAAGATTGTACGAAATAGCATAACCGGTCAAAAAGCGACGCATATACCGGGAAAGACCGGATTCGCCGCTACGTAAAAGTATGTGGGCATGATTGGTCATTAAAGCCCAAGCATAGATTGACGTCTCTGTTTCAAGAGCGATAGATCCCATGCGAAATATAAAATCCCGCCGGTCTCGGTCATCATCGACGATCTTTCTCCCCTCGATACCACGGATGATAACATGGTGCAGCGTTCCGGGGGCATCCAATCTGGCCTGTCTTGGCATCACTCACCTCATTTTGATATGATGTTGGTATCCATATCTCGATTTGTCTAATTAGTCAAGGACGTCCCCTATTCGGTTGATTTTAAGAATTGACAAAAAATAAATACCGGGTTATACACAATTTCAATAATTCCATCAACTGATGGAAGCAATGTATAGGACATGATTGATGGAGTTTCTCCATCATGGCAACATTTAGGGAGTTTTACACAAAATGCCTTCCCCGCTTGAAAAGGCACGTCTGAATCCCGATTCCATGAAAGCCAAAATTCTGAGTGTTGCCCGGAAGCTGTTCGGCGACTACGGCTACAACGGCACCACCACCCGTATGATCGCAGGGAAGGTGGGTATCGACATTTCAACCCTCTATTACCACTGGGGTGAAAAGCAGGATCTTTACGAAGCCCTTATCACCGACATCAACGAAGAGATCCAGCTGGAATTCAAAGAAGTCGAAAAAAATGTGAAAAACAAACCCCTGGCAGAACGTATTGATATCGCCATCGACATCCTGACGGATTATCTCTTCGCTCATCCGGAAGTCTCCAACCTGATTCTCAACGATTCCTTCAACAAATCCAAACCAGAGACTGTGCCGGATATCAAGATCGGTGATTTCACATCGAATATCGCCATCGCTATGGACCTGGCCAAGAGCAGAGCAAATGTATCGGTCCAGACAAAGGCGCGCATCCTGGCGGTATGGAACTGCGTTCTCAACTTTATTTCCGGGGAGAGTTTTTTCCGGCCGATTCTCGACATCGACCGACAGCATTACCTCGAAACGATCAAAGAAACATTGAAATTTATCATTGTACCAGCATTTACAAAGGAGAAAAAGGAGGAAACCTATGGCATTAAACCTTGATGCTGTCGGAAAAAAAATCGGTCCAATTTCCAAGGAGTACATATGGAAAGATGCTGTGCTGTATGCCCTTGGCGTTGGCGCCGGATTTTCCGACCTTGAATACTGTTATGAAAAGGATCTGAAGGTCATTCCCAGTTTTGCGATCACCACCCTCTACGAAACCATGCCCCAGGCCCTTTCTCTCACCAACGTGAACCTGGCAGGCATTCTGCATGGGGAACAGGAACTGATCTTCCACAACCCCATACCGCCTAACGGCACCATGACTATCGAAGGAACCATTACCAACGTCTATGACAAGGGCAAGGAGAAAGGTGCCCTGGTTATTGCCGAGAGTGAAGCCAGTCACTCCAACGGCATCAGGCTCTTCACGGCCAGGAGCACAATTTTTTCACGCCTAGATGGTGGATTTGGCGGTGAAAACCCCCCTGCTGAAACCATTGAATTTCCGGATCGTGACCCCGACTTCAGTGTTGATGCATCACCGTCCGACAATCAACCTTTGATCTACCGCCTGTCCGGAGATGTTTTTCAGCTTCATGTGGATCCGGAATTTGCCAAGATGGCGGGATTCGAAAAACCGATCATGCATGGCCTGTGCACCCATGGCTATGCCTGCAGGGCTTTGATACAGGCCCTTATTCCGGGACAACCCGAAAAGGCCAGACGGATGACCTGCCGTTTTACCAAACCCTTATACCCGGGTATGCCCTTGAAAACCCTGATCTGGAAAACCGAAGAAGGCAAAGCAATATGGCGTGTGCAGAACATGGAAACAGGTGACATCGTCATCGACCGGGGTATGTTTGAATACGGAGACATTCCCAAGGACGAAATTCGATTCGACGGCCGTGTGGCTGTTGTCACCGGTGCCGGCGCAGGGCTTGGTCGTGTCTATGCCCTCGAATTGGCCAAACGGGGTGCCAGAATTGTTGTCAACGATCTTGGCGGTGCCCGGGACGGCTCCGGCGAGGGTTCTTCATCACCCGCCGACCAGGTTGTGTCGGAAATAAAGGCCCTGGGAGGGGAAGCAATAGCAAATTACGACAACGTCGCCACGCCGGAGGGGGGCCGGGACATTATCAATAGCGCCCTGGATGCGTTTGGAACAGTAGACATTCTCATCAACAACGCCGGCATCCTGCGTGACAAGAGTTTTTTGAAGATGGAACCGGAAAACTGGCAGTCCGTACTGGATGTCCATTTAAACGGGGCATATCATGTCACCCGACCGGCCTTTGCCGTCATGAAGGATAAAGGATACGGCCGCATCGTGATGACCACTTCGGCCGCCGGTCTCTACGGCAATTTCGGTCAGTCAAACTATACCGCCGCCAAGATGGCGCTCATCGGCCTCATGAATACGCTCAAGCTCGAAGGCCAGAAATACAATGTCAAGGTCAACACCATCGCACCCGTTGCGGCCTCTCGTCTGACGGAAGATGTCTTGCCTCCCGAATTTTTCGAAAAATTGAAACCCGAGTTCGTCGCGCCCATGGTCCTGTATCTTTCCTCAGAGGAATGCCCGGTCAGCGGCAACATCTACAATGCGGGTATGGGATGTTACAACCGCGCCGCCATCGTCACCGGTCCCGGTGCCGTGATCGGAAAAGGCCGGGAAATTCCCACGCCGGAACAGGTGCTTGCCGCCTGGGAAGACATCGGGTCCCTGAAGAATGCCAAGGAATACACCCAGCTCAATGAACAGATCGGCGACCTTCTGGCAGCCTTTTCACCCAAGAAAGCCGAGGCGGCCGAACCTGCTGCGGTTGCCGGCTCTGTGGCGGATGTTTTCACTGCCATGGCAGACACCTTCAAGGCCGATGCAGCCGACGGTGTCGATGTCATCTTCCAGTTCTGTATATCAGGAAAGGATGGCGGAGACTGGGCCTGCGTCATCAAAAACAAGACGTGTACCATCAATGCCGGGATAAACGAACAGGCTGTGTGTACACTCAAGATGGCGGATAATGACTTTCGTGACATGATGACCGGAAAACTCCCGGCCATGCAGGCCTATACATCCGGGAAGCTGCAGATCGAAGGCGATATCATGAAATCTCAGCTTATTGAAAAACTGTTCAAAATATAAATTCGCTGCGCGAATTTATCGGACGCAGCTTCGCTGCTGTTTTTACGCAACCGAATCATTGAACGATTCATTTGAAAAAACATTAACCTTCAGTGGAAAAATCGCTGAAATAGAATCGCGAAGCGATAGTACACATCGAAGCGCGCAGCGATTCGATTAGGAGAAAGAAAATGATTGGTATCACTTCATATGGCGCATATATACCACGTCTGAGACTGGACAGAATGTCCATATTTCAGGGCATGGGATGGTTTGCACCGGCTATTATGATGGTTGCCCAGGGAGAACGGTCCATGTGTAACTGGGATGAAGACACCCTTACGATGGCTGTTGCGGCGTCAAGAGACTGCCTGAAAGGGATGGACAAACACACCCTGGAGGGGCTCTACCTGGCATCCACGACCCTGCCCTTTGCTGATCGACAGAATGCCGGTATCGTGTCGGCTGCATTGAATCTGGACAGCAATTTGATCACATCTGATTTCGCAGCTTCTCAAAAAGCCGGCAGCACAGCACTGATCACGGCCCTCGAATCCGTAAAGAGCGGCGACCGAAAGAATATCCTGGTGGTGGCATCTGACAGTCGTGAAACCAGAACCGCTTACTTTTATGAGATGTGGTTTGGTGACGGGGCGGCCGCCTTTACCGTAGGAGACACCGATGTTATCGCGGCCTACAAGGGATCATTTTCCGTGTCACATGATTTTGTCGATCATTACAGGGGTGCCCGTAATCAGTTCGACTACATGTGGGAAGAACGCTGGACCCGGGATGCCGGTTATGGAAAAATCATTCCGGAAGCCGTGAACGGTCTCCTGGAAAAACTCGGCATGACCATGGAGCAGGTGGACAAGCTGGTCTACCCATGTTTTTTCAAAGGTGATCATCGCAAAATTGCCAATAATCTGGGGGCTTCACCGGAAAAACTGATGGACAATCTCCACGAAGTCTGCGGCGAAACCGGTACGGCTCACCCGTTCTTGATGATGACCGCTGCCCTGGAAGCATCCAAGCCCGGGGATCATATCCTCATGGCCGGCTTCGGCCAGGGCTGCAACGCGCTCATGTTCGAAGTAACCGAGCAGATTACCAAACTGGCGCCCCGCAACGGGTTTGACGGTACCCTCAACAACAAGAAAACCCTTCATAATTACCAGAAATGGCTGAAATTCAGGAACCTGATTCAGACGGAGATGGGCATCCGCGCGGAAGCCCCCACCCAGACAGCCACCACCGTACTCTGGCGCAAAAACAAGATGATTCTCGGGTTGGTGGGTGGCAAATGCACGGCCTGCGGCACGCCTCAGTTCCCCAAAGCGGATATCTGCGTGAATCCGGACTGCGGTGCGGTTTACAGCCAGGATGATTACGAATTCGCCGACGAACCGGCCAAAGTGAAAACATTCACCGGGGATCTGTTAGCGGTATCGGTGGATCCGCCGGCCATTTACGGCATGGTTCAATTTAACGTGGGCGGACGGATGATGGCGGACTACACCGACTGTTCCCTGGACGAGATCCGGGTCGGTCTGCCGGTAAGCATGGAATTCAAGCGCAAGGGTGTGGACAAGGATCGCGGTTTTAGCAATTATTTCTGGAAAGCGGTGCCGATTCCCGGTGCGGCTGTCCAGGAGGATCAGATCTCCTTTGACGGCAGGGTGGCCATCGTGACCGGTGCCGGCGCAGGCCTGGGACGCGTATACGCACTGGCGCTTGCCAAACGGGGAGCCAAAGTGGTGGTCAATGACCTGGGAGGTGCCAGGGACGGTTCCGGGGGTGGTTCTGCCTCCCCTGCAGAAACGGTGGTTGCCGAGATCAAGGCGCTTGGTGGAGAGGCCGTGGCCAATTATGACAACGTGGCCACACCCGAGGGCGGTGAAAATATCGTCAAGACCGCTCTCGACACCTTTGGTGCGGTGGACATTCTGATCAACAATGCCGGAATCCTGAGAGATAAAAGTTTTCTGAAAATGGAGCCTGACAACTGGCAGGCTGTTCTATCCGTACACCTGCACGGGGCCTACCACGTCACCCGCCCGGCCATGGTGGCCATGAAAGAAAAGGGCTATGGCAGGATCGTGATGACAACATCAGCCGCGGGGCTTTACGGCAACTTCGGTCAGACCAACTATTCGGCAGCCAAGATGGGTCTGGTTGGGCTGATGAACACCCTCAAGCTGGAGGGACAGAAATACGATATCAAGGTCAACACCATAGCGCCCATCGCGGCTTCACGGCTGACTGAGGATGTCATGCCGCCGGAACTTTTTGAAAAATCGAAACCGGAGTTTGTTTCTCCGCTGGTGATGTTCCTGGCCAGTGAAGTGTGCCAGGAATCCGGCAGTATTTTCAATGTCGGTATGGGATACTTTAACCGCGCGGCCATCCACACGGGTCCCGGGGTTCAGCTGGGAGATCCGGACAATCTGCCGACACCCGAGATGATCCGGGAAAACATGGATGCCATCAACTCGCTCGAAGGGGCTACGGAAATGGCCGATGCCAATGCCGCCATATTTGCCCTGATATCACCACCTGCCGACACGGGAGAAGGAAAACCAGCGCAAGCCAGCGCTGGTGATCTGGACGTAGAGGCATGTTTCGCCGGCATGCAGGTCACGTTCAACGCCGAGGCGGCCGAAGGTGTCCATGTGGTGTTTCAATTCAGCATTTCGGGTCAAGGCGGCGGGGAATGGAACTGCATTATCAAAGACAAGACCTGCACCATCGCGGTGGGCAGCCACGAAAAACCCAACTGCACGCTTAAAATGGCAGCCAACGATTTTCTCGACATGATGACAGGAAAACTCCCGGCCATGCAGGCTTACACCTCAGGAAAGCTGCAGATCGAAGGGGATATTCTCAAGTCTCAGTTGATTGAAAAACTATTTACGATATAAATCGTGTAACGATTGATGGAGGAATACCATGGCCACAGGAATCAAAGATAAAGTCGCTATCATCGGTATGGGTTGCACCCGCTTCGGGGAAAGGTGGGATGTGGGTGCGGAAGAGCTGATGGTGGAAGCATTTCAAGAATGCCTTGCCGATGCCGGCATTGAAAAAAAAGAAATCGAGGCTGCCTGGTTCGGTAGTTGCCTGGATGAAGTCAATGTGGGCAAAAGCGCACTGCCCCTGTCCCTGACGCTGAGATTGCCCATGATACCCGTAACACGGGTCGAAAACTTTTGTGCAACAGGTACCGAAGCTTTTCGAGGGGCCTGCTATGCGGTTGCATCGGGCGCTTACGACATCTGCCTGGCCCTCGGTGCCGAAAAGTTAAAGGATACCGGCTACGGGGGATTACCCAGCTTTACCGGATCCAATGCCGGAACCCTCACCTGGCAGTGGTTTCCAAATTTAACGGCACCGGGGGCCTTTGCACAGCTCGCCAGTGCCTATGCCGCCAAATACAAGGTCAAAGATCAGGACCTGAAACGGGCCATGGCACATGTGTCGGCCAAAAGCCACGCCAACGGCGCACTCAATCCCAAGGCCCACCTGAGAAAGGCGGTATCGGAAGATCAAATCATGGCATCTCCCATTATTGCCCACCCCCTGGGCCTCTTTGACTGCTGCGGCGTCAGCGACGGGGCTGCCTGCGCCATCGTGACAACGCCCGAAATCGCTAGAAAGATGGGCAAGAAGGATTTCATCACCGTCAAGGCACTTCAACTGGCACTGAGCAGCGGAGAAGAACTCGGTTACAACAGCTGGGATGGGGATCATTTTATGACCACCAGCAAGTGCAGCACAAAGGCATATCAGGAAGCGGGAATCGACAATCCCCGTGAAGACATCAGCATGATGGAGGTTCACGACTGTTTCTCGATCACGGAACTGGTCACCTATGAAGACCTCCATATCTCCGAAAGGGGCCAGGCAGTCAAGGACGTCATGGACGGTGTCTACGACAGGGATGGCCAGGTTCCCTGCCAGGTGGACGGCGGTCTCAAGTGTTTCGGCCACCCCATCGGGGCTTCCGGGCTGCGCATGCTCTACGAGATGTATCTTCAGTTGCACGGGCGGGCAGAGGAACGGCAGATAGAAAACCCGAAATTCGGTTTGACCCACAATCTGGGTGGATTTCCTGCCATGAATGTGTGTAGTATATCGATTATCGGCAAAAACTCCTGATGTCGCTTTGCGTCATCAGGAATTTTTTAGGATTCAAGGGTTCGAGGTTCCAAGGGTCCAAGGGTGGCTGAAAGCTGTCCGCCATAAGCGCCTGATGGCCTGAGGTCTAAACCCCTATGCTTAGGAGCACGGTAAGCAAACACTTGAACCCTGGAAACCTCGACCCCTCGGACCCTTTTTCCAACACAGAGGAAGAGGCTCCCTATTATTTTAGCTCGACGTGACATCATCAAACTATTCAAAAACTGACACATTATGGAAATCTTAAACTATACGGACGCACACAAGGAATTCCGGGAGCGCTTGAAGACATTCGTGGCCAAAGAAGTGACGCCGAATGTCGACCAATGGGAAAAAGACGGCATTGAACCTAAGAGCATCTGGCGCAAAATGGGACAAAGCGGTTTCCTGTGCACGGACGTTCCCCAGGCATATAATGGTCCGGGGGGCGATTTTCTCTATTCCGTCATCGTTACGGAAGAGCTTTCCCACACCCTCCACACCGGTATGGCGGCGGCACTTCACTCCGATATCGTGGTACCGTACATCAGTGCCTTTGGGTCGGAAGCCCTCAAACAGAAATATCTCCCGGGCTGTGTTTCAGGCGATATCATCACCGCCATCGCCATGACGGAACCGGGTGCCGGCAGTGATCTGGCAAGCATCGCCACCACCGCTGAAGAGGAAGGCGACGAAGTCATTATCAACGGCTCCAAAACATTCATCTCCAACGGCATCAACGGGGAGCTTTTTATTATCGCAGCCAGAGATCCTGCGGTGGAAAATCCTTACCAGGCCATATCCCTGTATCTTGTTGAAGACGGAACGCCGGGTTTTGAAAGGGGTCGTCATCTTGAAAAGATGGGCTGGTGGAGCCAGGATACGGCGGAGCTCTTTTTTTCCAAGTGCAGGATCCCCACAACCAACCGTCTGGGAGAAAAGGGTATGGGATTTCTCATGCTCATGCAGAAACTGCAGCAGGAACGTCTCATGTGCGCACTGGGAGCACTGGTGGCCGGGGAACGCATGGTGGAGTGGATAACCGACTACTGCAAGCAGACAAAGGTCTTTGGCAAACCCCTCTCAAAATCCCAGGTAACCCAGTTCGCCCTCGTGGAGATGGCCACCGATATCAAGCTGGGCCGGGCATTTACGGAAAAACTGGTGGCGGAACACATGCAGCGGAAAGATATCATCGTCGAAACATCCATGGCCAAATTCTGGACCACCGAAATGGCCAATCGGATAGCGGACCGCAGTATCGACCTGTGCGGGGACTACGGTATGCTTGAAAAATGCGTCATGGTCCGGGCCTGGCGCGACATTCGTGTAACAAGGATTTTCGCCGGCACCAACGAGGTTATGCGGGGGATAGCGGCCAAGTTTATGGGGCTATAACAGAGGGTTGGAGGTTAAGGGGTTGCAGGGTTGGAGGGACGACAGCCAGGTCATTCGCTCCGCGTCAGTAGTTGGCAGTTGAAGGCTTCGGTAAGGAGGCTAACAGCTGTCATTCGCTCCGCGTCATGAGTTGTCATTGACTTCGTGTCATTGAGTCGTAACAATAAGCTATCAGCTTTAAGCAACAATAAATTACGCCCGAAGGGCATAATGACATCCGAAGAACATCAATCTACGCGCCGTAGCGCATAATGACGCCCGCGAGCGCCAAATGACATCGGTATCTAAGATCAACATTGATCTATCATAAGAATATTGGATCAATCCTCATGCAAGGGGGTAAAGTCATGAACAAATACGATGCCATCGTCATCGGAGCAGGCAATGGCGGGTTGACGGCATCCACTGCGCTGGCCCAGAAGGGGCTGAACGTCCTGTTGCTGGAACGGCACAACATCCCGGGAGGATGCGCCACGAGTTTTTGCCGGGGCCGATTTGAATTCGAGATTGCCCTGCACCAGCTCAGCGGTCTGGGGACACCTGAAATGCCGGGCCCCTTGCGAATGGACCTGGACAGCCTGGGTGTCATGCAAGATCTGGAATTTGTGGAAATCAGCGATCTATACAGCGTCCAGAACCCCGACGGGTTCCATATCGCGTTAAAGCCGGATAAAGAACAGATCCTGGATGAACTCAAGAAAGTGTTCCCCCACGAAAAGGAAGCCATCGATGCCTTTTTTGATCTGGTCTACAAATACGCCAACGATATGATCGGGGCCTTTATTTTCCGGGACCCGGAAGCATCGCGAGAGAAATATCCCAACCTCTACACCTACGCCTTTAAACCCGCCCAATCCGTTATTGACGATTTTTTTACAGACCCGCTCCTGAAAGCGGTTCTTTCGGTCTACTGGGGCTATTTGGGTGTGTCCACAGATCAAATGGCTTTCGCATATCTTGCCATGCTCCTTTTTCAGTATATCGAATTCAAACCGTTTCATGTCAAAGGTGGAAGTCAGGCACTCTCCAACACGATTTTAAACAAATTCCTGTCCCACGGCGGAACCGTTCGATTCAATTGCGGCGCCAGCCGGATTCTTACGGAGGGTGATACCGTTCAGGGTGTTGTCACCGACCAGGGAGATGTTGTAGCGTCTGACTATATTGTCTCCAATGCCTCACCCATGGTCACCTACGGACAGTTGATCGGTGAGGAACAGATACCGGAAAAAACCATCACAGAAGTCAAAAGCCGTCAATTGAGCACTTCCGCCTTTACCATGTTTGTCGGTTTCGACTGTGAACCGGCCGATATCGGAATCCATGAGTCTACCAATTTTCTCATGGTGAACACGGATATGTCCATTCGTAATCATGACCGCATGCGAAGACTTGACATCGACGATGAGCTCATGGTGCTCAGTTGCTATGATGTATCTGATCCGGATTTCTCTCCTGAGGGCGCATGTCAGACAAACATCGTCACCCTGAAATATGGTGAACCCTGGCTGAGACTGCCACCGCAACAATATCTGGATGTCAAATACCGCTGCGCAGAAAAGATGCTTCAGCGTGTTCAGGCCATATATCCGGACCTTCGAGCACATATCGAAGAAATCGAGGTGGGCACCCCCCTGACACACATGCGTTACCTGGGGCATCCCCTGGGCGCCATTTATGGATTTGAGCAACAGACCAAGGATTCCCTTTTCTTTCAACCCGGACGATTTACACCCGTAAAAGGCCTTTACTTTGTCGGCTGCTGGACAGGTGACGGCGGCTTTGAACCCACCCTGCGTTCCGGCATGGCGGCTGCCAGATCCATCACCAAGCAAATTGAAAGTCAAATCGCCTAGCGATTTTACTTGGGAGGAAGATAATCATGAAAAAGGGTATCTGGGAAGACTTCGACGGATATGACGGCATCAACGAAGAGATCAAGGCAAGCCGTATTACCGCCAGTAAACGCTCCTTTGAATTGGATTTTGCCGACCAGTATATCAAAAGACTTCATCCTGATCGTCTGGAACTCAAGGTCGCCGATATTATCCAGGAAACACCCAGCACGAAAACGCTGCGGCTGGTTTCCACAGGCAACGATTTGCCGCCGTTCCAGGCAGGACAGTATCTGTCGCTCTTCATTGAAGTCGAAGGTATTCGCACGAGTCGTCCCTACAGCATATCATCGCAGCCGAACCAGATCGGTTACTATGATATCACGGTGAAACAGGTGGCGAATGGACTGGTATCCAATTTCCTGCTCAACCACGTCAGCATTGGCGACAGCCTGACGGTTTCGGGACCACAGGGAAATTTTTATTTCAATCCACTGGTACATGATGACAACATGATCTGTATTGCCGGCGGAAGCGGCATTACACCCTTCATGAGCATGATCCGTGAAATTGTAGACCGCGGCCTGCCACGGACCGTAACCCTTTTTTACGGAAATCGACACCCAGAAGACATTATCTTTCATGAACAATTGACGCATATCTCAGATCACTTTGACAGAATTCGCTATATCCCGGTCATCGAAAAGGCATCCGAAGATTACCAGGGCCAATGCGGTCTGATAACTGCCGACCTCATCAAGAAAGTGACCGGTGCTTCAGAAAGGACAACTTTCTTCCTGTGCGGCCCCCAGGGTATGTACGATTTCTGCCTGCCCCAGATCGAACAGTTGGGCGTGCCACGTCGAAAAATCAGAAAAGAGTTGTATGGGCCTCCGCTCGATATCTGCAAAGACCCTGGATGGCCAAAAGAGATCGAACAGGATCGTCTTTTTTCGGTATCGGTTAAAAACGGTCGAACCATCAGCGCCCCGGCAGGAACCCCACTCCTGGTTTCACTCGAAAAAGGCGGGGTAGTGCCCCCATCCATCTGCCGATCGGGCGAATGCAGCATGTGCCGTATCAAAATCCTGTCCGGTAAGGTTTTCCAGCCTGCCGGTACGCCTGTTCGAAAATCGGATCACCAATACGGGTATGTCCATTCATGTGTTTCGTACCCCCTCGAGGATTTGGAAATACTTTTATGATAGGGTTCAAGGGTCCAAGGGTGATACAAGGGTTCGAGGGTCAGCTATAGCGGCAGCAGCATCACAACTTCCAAGCATCATAGCGTCCCAGCATACAAGGATTCGATGGGCCAAGGGAAACATCTGGAACAAACTTATCGACTGAAAACAATCACTTGAACCTTGGTCCCTCGGACCCTTTTTATAAAAATTCTGACATAACATTTACAGAACAACCGATGTTGACTACCAAAATTGGAGGTAATACATGCCCGAACTCCTGGCAGAAAAAAAAGGTCCAATCTACACCCTCACATTGAACCGACCTGAAAAACGGAACGCCCTGCCCTTTGAAATGCTCAGGGACATCTGCCTGAAGATTGAAGACCAGATCATCGATCCCGAGATAAGGGGTATTATTATCAAGGGCAGCGGAAAGGTTTTTTCAGCAGGAGTGGACTTCAATTCCCTCGGCATGCTTGCCGGCCGTTTCATGGGTGATCATGCTGCCGGGGGAGCGCCCATCCGGGCAGACATTCACAAGTTTCAGCAATATCTGAACCGGATCGAATCTATCGAAATTCCGATTATTTGCGCCATGCATGGCGGTGTTTTCGGCATGGCCCTGGAACTGGCTCTGGCTTGTGATATGCGCCTGATGAGCGATGATTGTGTCTGGGGGTTGCCGGAACATCAATTCGGCCTCATCGCGGACCTGGGTGGAACATCTCGTTTGCACCGGACCATCGGTGCTGCCCGGGCCATGGAGGTTCTTATGACAGGCAGGCGCTATCCAGCAGCCAAAGCCCTTGAATGGGGACTCGTCAGCTATCTCTACCCTGAAGATATCCTGGTGGCAGAAGCTGAGAAGCTGATAATGGATATTTCAAAAATGGCTCCTCTGGCCGTAGGCGTAACCAAAAAAATCATCAAACGGGGTGAAGGTGTCGACCTCATGACCCAGTTGGATATGGAGGCGGCCTACCAGAGCATCCTTTTAAGAAGTGAAGATTTTCAGGAAGGTATCACAGCCCTGATGGAAAAACGAAATCCTGTATGGAAACGAAAATAACATTGTTGCGTGATGTTATTTTTACTTTACATTCAGCTAAAATGATTTATTCTTTTCTGACAACCCCTATAAAATCGAAGGACAGGCAATGAAATATACAGTTCCGGAAGAATATCAGGCACAGTTTAATACGTTGATCCGTTCGGTACCCGTGGAGCTTCAGGATGACGATACATTCAAAGAAACCGTGCTGGTCTATCTAAAAATGGGCGGCATCGGTCTGGCACGTCGCTATGCCGAGACAACCGCCAAATATCTGAACATCGATGTTCTGGAACTCGGTACGGGCCTCCGTTTTCCGAAAGTCGCCGAAGTCAAGCAGGAAGACGAGAACAGACGATGACGATGATGACGATGATGATGACGATGATGATGATGAAGACAATGACCAAGACGACGAGACAGAAGAAGATACCTAAATTTTATGTAGTCTCAGCGGATTGTCGGATATTTTCCCGTTGACCTGCTTCAGACGATCACCACTGGATATCACCGCCACCCCATATGGCCCGCTATCTGCTCCGAAATAACGCCGGGCTGTTTCCACGACATCCTTCTTTTTCAGCACCAGGAGTCTCTTTTTGAAACGGCGCCGGTCTTCATCCTTCATGGAAATAATTTTCCTGTAAAACGATTTCTTGGCTGCAGGGCCGGGAGGATCAGGTTTGTCGATATCGGAACAAACCTGCAGAATGGCTTCCTTGATATCCTCGTCCCGGTATTCGCCGGATGTAATAAATGCGGATGCCCGTTCAAATACATTCAGTGTCTCCAGAATATGGGGGTCCCTGTAGGAGGCGAAGCTGAAAAGACCATTCTCGATGTTATAGAGCGCATAGCCACCATATGCCCCACCTTTCTCGCGAATTTCCCTGTGCAGAAACAGGGATCGGAGTATTTTACTGATGACGGACAACCTGGGCGCGTCTTCGTGGCCCATTCGAACGGTTTTAAGGGTTTTGGCAACAAAGGAAACAGACGTGGATGTACCCCACCCCTCCCTTGGCATTTCGTCCGGCACCGTTAAGGGCGGTGGTTTGAAACAGGAAATATTTTCAGTATCATCGTCGACAGCGGGCGTGAGAGATCGATAATCAAGGATCGGGATGCCCTGTTCCAGGGATTCAGCTTCCCCCACCAGCGCCGTCCTGAAATTCTCCCGGACAATCAATCGTTTGCGGATGTCCATCATGTTGCCGGCAATGACTTCCAGGTCTGTGGGTTTGAGGGTTTCCGTTATGCCCTTCATATATTTGAGTTGATGAACACCGCTCCAGATTTCACTGATGTACGATGCGGTTGAAAAATATCTGGACGCCAGTGATATGGCATATCGATGGCCGCTGTGCAGGATCATCGACTCCAGTCCGGCCCGGTATTCCAGCAGCAGACTTTTCATACGAACACCATCTGAAAATGAAACCTCGAACAGAATCTCTTGGATAAGTTCAAACATCCTGTCCAGATTCCGATTCAGGCATTTCCCGTTGATGGTAACAAACGGTATACACCTGCCGGCATCATCAAAACGCGTCCGCGCGTTTGATGCCAGATTGATACCGCCGGTATAGGCGTCGATGCGCTGAACGATCTCCGTAAAATCATGTTTTTGCGTTCCCAGTCTTGGCAATGCATAGCAGAAAAAAGGAACCAGGGGCAGTTGGGCAACATCCAGGCTTCCGATTCCCATGGCGGTGGTGGTATAGAAAATACCCGAAGTGGGCTGGTTGTAACAGGTAGCGCTGGTTATTGCGGAACACCTGGAGGCCGGGATGGTGTGAATGTCCGCCGGAATATCTTCCAGATCCAATGTGGGCAAAACAGAGATATCCTCGGTTGTCTCCTGCAAAACCGCCAGGGCTTCGGCATCTTCACGAATACGCACCAGGGCCGCTTCATCCAGGGTCTTTTTGATCTCATCAAGTTCCGACAGAACCCGTTTTGTTTCCTTCACCTCCAGGGTGGCATCAGGAGACAGAACAATCAGCGCCCGGTGGGGATTATCCAATAAATAGCGTTTTATCTGCTTTTCAAAAAATCCGTTTTCGGCGACTTCTTGACGAATCTTCTCGAGGTCTTTGTCGAATTTCAAAACACTTTCGGAACTGCCGCCGTGAAGCCAGTTGCCCACAAAATACAGGAGCAGCTTGATTCCATACGGATAAGGGGAGTTGGTGATCTCTCTGCGGTGAAATTCTACCTGGTGAATCGCTGCGTCAACAAGGTGACTGTCGATTCCCTCCTCTACCAGCTTCTGCAACACCGCCAATACAATGCCCTCTATCCTGTCGGCATCGGATTCAGCCACATCCTTTAGACCGCAGGAAAACAGGGTGTCCCGGTTGTCTGCATCAAATCCGGTACCATCCGAAAGGGCTGTTCCCAAGGCCGAGTCCATCAAGGCTTTTCTCAAGGGTGAGGCGGAATTGCCAAGCAAAATCTGCTCTAACAATTTGAGGACCAGTATTTGAAAAGCGTCCTGAATGTCACAGGTCAGCCAGGTGACACACACCTGATATTTTCTCGATGCGTCCGTAGCAGCATCCAGGGGGTACCAATATCGGGTCCTTCTGGGTTCTTTCCAGCGGGGCTGTGGCGGAACCTCTGTGTTCGGGTCTATCCGGTCACGCTGTTTTAATACCTTGTCATGAATAATCCGGATATGCTCCCACAGCGGCAAATCACCATAGGTGTAAAAAAATGAGTTGCTGGGATGGTAATGTCTCTGATGAAATCGTTTCAACTGCTCGTGTGTCAGCGTTGGTATCACCGCAGGATCCCCACCGGAGTTATGACTGTAGGTCGTATCCGGATACATGGCATTGAGCATGGATCTCACCATGACCTGATCCGGTGATGACATGGCGCCTTTCATTTCATTGTAGACAACACCTTTGTAAACCAATTGCCACTCTTTTTCAGGCAACCCCTCGATTTCGAGCCGGTGCCCCTCCTGTCTGAAACTGAGCCTGTCGATGTTGGGATAAAATGCTGCATCAAGATAGACATCCAGCAGATTGTAGAAATCTTTTTTATTCTGGGTGCAAAAAGGATACATGGTCCAATCCGAAGCGGTGAATGCGTTCATAAACGTATTCAAGCTCCGCTTCAGCATGGAGAAAAAAGGATCGCGGACAGGATATTTCCTGGAACCGCAGAGCACGGTGTGTTCAAGAATATGTGCCACCCCTGTTGAATCCGTCGGGACTGTCTTGAATGCCACACTGAAAGTATTTTCCCTGTCATCATTCCCGATATGAATGTGTCTGGCACCCGTAGGCAGATGTTCCATGTCAATCAAAACAGAATTGATCATTCCCAGTTCTGTTATCATCCTGATCTGATAACCCAGCTTCCTGCAGTTCTCTTGAAATTTCGAATGTTGATACTGTTCTATATCCGGCATGACGGCATCCCCTGGCCAATTATCGGCGACAGCCCTGAAAACTACAGTTTTCTATGTATGGTGTGATAGTAAAAAATTTGGATCAGGCAGATATGTATATGCCCCGACTATGTCTTTTGATCCGCCCTAATTTGTGCAGACGAAAGAGAATATTGCGCAGCTTTTTATCCTCGAATTCTGTTTTGAGTTTGATATCCGATATTTTCAATCCCTTTTTGGATCGATTTATGATGCCATAAACAACACCGGAGGCTGTAAGTGAATCCTTACCGTTTTTTGTTTTGGCGGCATCGGTTTTATCAGGGCTCCTTCTTGTGCTTTTTCTCTGGGTGGTTCGAATCAATTTTTCAAGACGATCGAGGCGGGTGTGAAGTTTTTCGATATCCTTTTTGGTGGGGATATTATATTGATGGATGAAAAATTTGACCATGGTATCGAATGTAACGGCTTTATGTTTTCCTCTTACCATTGAAAACCTCCTTATGTATGGGCGTTAAATCCCGGTGATGCTGCAAGCAATAAGCCCCTGAACGACATCCCCTTGCGACATCCTATCTTTGCTAGTTGAAATAGAACATAGTAATCTTCAATAACTTACACCCTAATGATTAATGAGATGAAAGTCAAGTCAAGCTGATTTCGTTTGCTGCCCGCATGCTTTCATGATAATTGAGGAGGCGCATTGGGGATTATATAGAACCGGAAAGACATGGCAGCAATAAAAACATCGCTAAAGGACCGACTGAAAGCATTCTTTGTCCGGATTAAAAAACTCCGGGGAGATCCCCGGTATATTGCCAGGGGAATGGCCATCGGCGTTTTTGTAGGCGCTACACCGACGGTTCCTTTTCATACGGTTATTGCCATAGCGCTGGCATTTATTTTAAGGGGCAGCAAACCCGCCGCAGCCATCGGCTCCTTGTTCGCCAATCCCCTAACCATACCGATACTCTACATCGGCAGCTTTAAGCTGGGCACGCTCATATTGAACAAGCCCATACCTTTTGACGTTAAATTCGAGTCCATAACAGCGTTAATGACCCTGGGCCTGGATGTAACCATTGCAATGATCGTAGGAGGTGCTATTCTGGGTATCCTGCCGGCTATCATCGCCTACATCCTGACCTATCGCATTATGACCATGGTGCAGGCAAAAGCAGGGTCTAAGGCAGTCATCGAGGGCTGAGAAGAGCAGGGTTGAAGGGTGAGCTATAAGCCATGAGCTTTAAGCGACAAGCAGCATCCCAGCCTCCAGGCTTCCAGACACCCAAGTAATTATTAATTGAACGAATACAATCCAATAAGATCAATAAACACTGCAAACAATATGACCGTGGGCCTCCGTGTATGCCGGGACGAAAGAATGCTTGGAAGCTGGGAAGCTACTATCCGCTTACAGCTGTCAGCCACCCTCGAACCCTTGTATCACACTCGGACCCTCAAACCCTGGTTTTTTTCATGACCTCACCATCCACTCTCATGAAAACCTGGAACCTGCGTGCCAAAAAGGAGATGGGGCAAAATTTCCTGGCGGATCAAGGTACTGCAGATAAAATCGTTGCCCGATCCGGTGTCACAGCAGATGATGTTGTTCTGGAGATCGGAGCCGGGCTCGGTTCCCTGACACTTCCTCTGGCGCGTACAGCCAGGAAAGTATATGCCATTGAAAAGGACAGCGCCCTCTTGCCCCCTCTCAACCATGAACTTCTGGCATCCGGCACAGATAATGTCGTCTTGATAAACGATAATATTCTAGCGCTGGACATTGCATCCATTGCCCGCACCGAGCAGCAGCCCCTGGTGGTTATGGGAAATATCCCCTACAACATCTCATCCCAGATTCTCGTTCAGTTGATGATGGCCAGGCGCCACCTCAAAAAAGCGGCCCTGATGTTTCAAAAAGAACTGGCCCTAAGGGTCATGGCTACACCCGGATCAAAAGCCTATGGACGTCTGGCCGTGATGGCCGGCTATTGTTCGACGGTGAGCGTGATCACAGAGGTCAAGGCGGCCTGTTTCTTTCCAAAACCAAAGATAGATTCCCTGGTTATAGGCATATTCTTTAAGGATCATGCAGACCCTTCCACCACTGACGAGTTATTCCTTTATAAGGTTGTCAAGGCATCATTTTCAAAACGACGCAAGACACTTAAAAACGCGCTATCCGGTCCTATTCTTCAGATCGATGCCGCCACAGCTGCCAGGGAACTTTCAGCGGCAGGCATCGATCCCATCCGCCGTGCGGAAACATTGACCGTTGAGGAATTTGTGAAGTTGAGTAATCATCTGTATGAGACCGGCTACCGATAAACGGGGGGCATTTACCCTTCGTGTGATATGACTAGAAGCCATCTCAAAAAAAGGGTTTTGGTTCAAGTTCAAGGCGGGCCCGAACTTCAACCCGCAGGCATACTGAAGTATTCCGAGGAGTTGAAGCAAGGGACCAACACAGAAATTAGGCCAAAAAACTATTTTGAGATAGCTTCTAAAGCAACCGAAAGGCCATTGCTATGAAATACATTCCTTCCCAAATTATTTACTTTACTCGAAGCAGAACAACCAAGAGAAATTTCAAGCTTCTATTAACCTTCACTCTGGTCTTGGCCGCGCTGATGGTAATATACAGCGTTTTGTTTCATTTCATCATGCTTTTTGAAGGAAAAGAGTTTAGCTGGATCACTGGTTTCTATTGGACACTCACCGTGATGTCTACACTTGGCTTCGGAGATATCACCTTTGCGAGTGATTTAGGCAAGTTTTTCACAATGATTGTACTCTTGTCCGGTATTCTTTTTCTCCTCGTCATGCTGCCCTTTACCTTTATTCAATTTTTTTATGGCCCATGGCTGGAGGCGCAATCAAGGGCGAAAACGCCACGGGATTTACCGGAAAACACAAGGGGGCACGTGATATTGACAAGCTTTGATCCAGTAACCATAAACCTCATAGAACAATTGAAGAAATATAATTATGAATATGCGATTATAGCCCCTGATTTACAAGCTGCCTTAGAACTTTACGATCTAAATTTCAATGTGGTCCGGGGAGAACTGGGTGATCCGGAAACATATAAACGTCTTCGCATACAAAATGCTGCCATGCTGATCGCCAACAACGATGATATGACCAACACAAATATATCCTTTACGGTCAGGGAGATCTCTAAAAAAATACCCATCGTTACCAATGCAGATACAGATAACTCCATCGATATTTTAGAGCTTGCCGGCAGTACGTATGTCTTTCAGTTTATGAAGATGCTTGGAGAATCCCTGGCGCGAAGAACACTCGGAATGAGTATGGGGGCAAATGTTATCGGAAAATTTGATGAACTTCTCATTGCCGAAGCACCTGCAATGCGAACACCGCTTGAGGGGAAAACCCTCATTCAAAGCAATCTGAGAGAGAAAACCGGCGTAACAGTTGTAGGACTTTGGGAGCGAGGCCAATTTAAAATGCCGCAACCACAAACTATAATTGATTCTACGACAGTGCTCTTACTTGCCGGCTCGGCCGAACAGCTTAAAAAATATGACGAGGTCTTCTCTATTTACCGTGTGTATCACACCATGGATGCTCCTGTTCTTATACTGGGTGGCGGCCGTGTCGGGCGTGCAGCCGCGCAGATCTTGGAAGAGCGAAAAATTGCTTATAGGGTTGTGGAAAAAAGCCCTAAATTCATTAAAAATGATAACTATATTCAAGGAAATGCTGCCGATCTTGATACCTTGCATCAAGCCGGCATACAGAAAGCTTCATCTGTCATTATTACCACCCATGATGATTCCATGAATATTTATCTTACCATTTATTGCCGTAAACTGAGATCTGATATACAGATTGTCAGCCGGGCAAATCTGGACGGAAATGTTTCCAAACTGCACAGTGCTGGGGCAGATCTTGTCATGTCACACGCTTCCTTGGGAGCAAATACCATAATTAATCTTTTAAAGCCCCAAAAAATACTGATGTTTGCAGAAGGGTTGAACATTTTCCGCGCATCGGTAAAAAAATCCCTTTCAGACAAATCTCTTGCTGAATGTCAGATCCGGAAACAAACGGGCTGCAGCGTAATAGCTATTAGTAAAGAAAATAAATTGGAGATTAACCCCGAACCTTCGATTATTCTTAGGGAACATGATGAAATGGTCTTGATTGGGACGAGCGATGCAGAAAAACGTCTTATGGATATCTATCAATAATCAGGAAACAGGGACCATCACATACGACCATTGAGGATATTTGTCCTGTCGGATGACATTTACGCTTCGGCGCATTGCGCTACGGCGTAATTATGCCCTTCGGGCGAAATTTATCACTTCGTGTGATATTTGTCCTTCGTACGACATTAGCCCTTGCGGGCGTCATTTATTGCTCTTAAGCTGATAGCTTTAGCTCATTAATGACACGAAGTAAATACATAATGACGCGGAGCAACTTACAACCTAGCATCTTTAACGAAGTAAATTACCATAAATTACGCGGAGCAAATTACAGCGCAGCGTCCTCTGCGGAGCAAATTACAAGGAGTATACAAGAACAAATGTGATTAATCATCTCCCAAGGCCATTGAGAGAATCCTCAATTACATCTCCTCGGCAATCGATACCGTTCTATCCCCCAGCATATTGACATAACTACCCATCTCGTTGTCATACCAGCCATATATGACTGCCTGGGTTACCGGAACCCTGATGATGGTCTTTTTCAATGAGGCTACCACGGATGCGTCGAGTCCCGGCACCCGTTCGAGATCGATGGTCACTTCGGCCGTCCGTCGATGGGTCTCGTGTCCTTCGATAATGGCTGCAGCCCTGGGAATGCCGATGATATCCCCTGAAACATTCTGCTTGTCGGTGTAGTGGAGGTATCCATTGGGATCGTTCTCCGCCGTCTGCCGGTAAATATCATTGATAAGATCCCGGCGTATGGGTTCGGCCGACAGCTCTTCCTGAAGATTAACCACCAGAATGATCAGGGATCCGGAGGCGGTGGGAATCCGGACCGATTCCGCGATAAACCCAATCTGCTCCATCTCGGGAATCACAAGCCGCAAGGCATTGGCAGCACCCGTGGTTGTCAGAATGATATTGTTCATAATACTTCTGTTTTTGCGCAGATCGGTTTTGCCCTGTTTCGGCAACCGGTCCAGCACCGCCTGGGACCCTGTTGCCGCATGGATGGTGGCCATGGATGCAGACAGAATGCGTTTGGGGCCAAATGCATTCAACAGTGGTTTTACCATGTGCGCCAGACAGGTGGTGGTGCAGGATGCATTGGATATGATCCGATGCGTCCTGGGGTCATAATCGTTGGCATTGATGCCCATGACCGTGGTGACGACATCTTCAGGCATGCCTGTGATCTTGTCCTTAATCTTGAAAGGCGCAGAGAGAATGACCTTGTCGGCACCGGCATCCAGATGTCCTCTTGCCGATCCGTTGGGATGATCTGCCGGCAGGGTCGGGTCGAGAAACTGACCCGTGGTGTCCACCACCAGTCGGACATTTTCCCGGCGCCATCCGATATCGCACGGAAGTCTGTCCGAACGTAAAAATTTCACGCGCGTGCCGTCCATCATCATGGAGCCGGTATTTTCGTCCAGCTCCGAGATTACCGGTGTTGCGGCCTGCCCATAAAGAAAGGCATGAAGTCGACCATAGGTGGAATCTCTTTCGGCATAGTGGGCAATATCCTGAAGGGACGTTCCGGATGCGCGGCCGATATTGACAACGATCTCTTTAAAATACTTCCGCGCGATATGATGCCACACGGTCAGTTTGCCGATCCTGCCGAACCCGGCCACTCCCAGTTTCAGATCATTGGTGTTTGCGCTGTCTTTCCTCATGTTGCCTCCTGAACGATCGATTATGCCGCTTGTCATAATAATGTTCCGAAAATAGGATGGCGGCATAAGGGGTTGTAGCAGAAAAAAGGTCCTCAATCGGAACGTTTTTCTGACAACCCCTATATAGCCGGGTTAGGATGTATTGACCGTCAACGTCCCCAGATACACCGACCCTTCGCGCCCATCGATGCTGATCCTGTCCCCCGACATCATGCGAACCTTACCAAATGAACACACCTTCTCCTTTTCATCACACACCATGTCGTTGCACCCCACGACACTTGTTTTCCCCAGTCGATGGGTCACCACGGCCGCATGAGACGTGACGCCACCCCGGGAGGTCAGCAGCCCATCGGAAGCATATATCTCTTTGATATCATCCGGCACCGTATCGCTCCTGACCAGGATCAGGGGTGTGTCAGGCTCCAGCAAACGCCATTTGTCGATTTCTTTCAGGGTGAACACGATCCGGCCGCTTATGGCACCGCCACTCACGCCAATGCCATGTCCCAGCGCTCGGTCTTCATCGATCATATCCAGATTGAAGGTCCCGGCATTCTTCCGTTCTCGTATGCCCATATCACGTGTCTGCAGCAGGTATAAATCTTTTTCTTCGGGGCCTTCAAAGGTAAATTCCATCTCCTGGGGGCTCCATCCACGTCTTTCGATCAACTCGATGGCCCAGTTTTTCATGGTCGCGTAAATCTTTGGGAAATGGGTTTCCAGCGTAATATCGGTTTCCCGCATCTCGATGTCCTGCTGGGAAATCGAGATCGGTAATGTCGTAACCAGACCGGAAACCACGTCCTCGCCCTGGTTGCCGATGGTAAAATCGCCCCATAACCGAAGACTGTCACCCGACCACCTCGGATTGTGTGTAAAAAACACGCCTGCGCCGGCCTGTTCCGACATGTTGCCGAAAACCATGGTCTGCACCGTAACAGCCGTGCCCCAATCATCCGATATGCCCATGATTTTTCGATAGGTTATCGCCCGGGGGGACTCCCAGCTTCCCAGGACGTTCCGAATTGTCTCATAGAGCTGTTCCAGGGGATCTTCCGTGATTTTAACACCGGTGTCATGGATAAGACGTTTGTAAGACAAGGCCACTTTCCGCATCTGCTTGCCCGTAAGGTCTCTCTTGAACTGAACCCCGGCCCGTCGTTTTAATTCACCGATAATGGCATCAAAGTCATCCCGTTCCAGACCAAATGACATCCCGTAACACTGGAGAAAGCGCCGGTAACTGTCCCAGGCAAACCATTCGTTCTTTGTTACCGTGGCAATTCCCTTTGTAATCTCCTCATTGATCCCTACATTTAGAAACGTATCCATCATCCCCGGTTGGGAGATGGACGATCCGCTCCGCACCGAGAAGAGAAGTGGGTTTTTCGGACTCCCAAAAGATTTTCCGGTTCGTTCTTCCATGACCAATATCTGCTGCACCACCTGCTCCCTGAAATTGTCTTCGGCAGGTTTATAGCTTTCGATAATTTCCCGGCACCGAAAAACCTCTGTTGTAAGGATGAAGCCGGGTGGCACCGGCATGCCGTAATTGTTCAGTTTCACCATATTCAGGCCCTTGCTCCCCAGGTGAATAATACCGGAAACTCTCGGGCTGACACCATGAATCAACGCCATGGCATTCTTAGGATCGTATAACAGAAGTTGTTGGAGTTGCTCCTTGGGAAGCTTGTTGGCTTGCTGAAAGAGGGTGCTGAGAATGCGACTCAAAAAAAGATCCAGCTGCTGGATACCGGTGGTCATCGCAATTCTATCACGAAAAAATATTTCAGAAATGCGGTGCTGGATATTCTCGGTTTCAGGCTCGCCATTGGCCGGAAGATATTTTTTTAAAACCTGATTCATGGTTAATTTCTCAATGATACCCATCAGGTTTTTGCCATGCATATTCCCGAAATGATCATTGATGATATTTTTTACCGCATGGGCAAACCCTTTGAAAATATCCAGATACTGCGTGAAGGTAAATCCCCTGGCCTCTAATGAGTGCGCCAGCATTTCAATCTGTCTTTCGACCTCCACTGAATGGATTCCCTCGATTTTAAGTGCCTTGTCAAAAAGCATCAGATGGTCGTAAATCTGGTAAAATGTTGCCTTGGTAATCAGACTCAGATCCGTGCTTTCCACGAGTTCCTCGAAAAGAGTATTCACGAGGGACTCGAGTCGGAATGTCAAACCCAGTGCGTCAAATTTCATCTCGTGGTAGGAGCCGTACATGGAAGGGATGTCCACGGTAAAATGTCTCTTCTTGTATATATCCTCTTTCACCTCAAATGGTTTGTCTGACAGAATAAGGTATTTTAAAAATTCGAGATATTCGAGCATCATGGAGATTTTCTTTCTCAAAGACGGCTCGGCCAGTGCGGCTTCGAGTTTGTCGAGACCCGGGAAAGCCTCTGTTTTCAACTTCCGGACATGGTTATTGATCTCCATGAAATCGAGATGGTACTTCTGCTGAAGATGCCGGTAAAAGGATACCGCCAGGAGCATCTTCTCTATATCGATCTCTGAGGCATCCTTCATGTCCGCCAGCAATGCCTTCACATGGGCTTCTTCGATGGTGAGAAGATCCTCAGGAAAATTCAGGTTTTTCCGGACCAGGTGGTTGACCACAGCGTTGATGCCGTCAATATATGGCCCTTCGCAGTGAATCTGGTTAAAAATAACCGGTGGTACAAACTGTTTTAAAAGCTCCTTATCCCTTGTCTGCCAGAATTTCAGGGTGGCCTCCATAAAAAAGATGATGAGATTGCTGCTTTCCACATGGCTCTGCTTGCGCAGGAAATGTACCAGAACATCCTTTCTCTGAGACAGCTCATCGATACGTGTGGATATGTCCCGGAGCTTACCCTCGGCGCCGATATCGTTAAAGTAGACCGGAAATAGACGTGCCAGCTGTTTGATGAGATTATATACCGGTTCGATATCGCTGTTCAAAATTCGTGTAATGTCACGGGGAAACAGGTCCGTATCCTTGATAAAAACACCACACAGAGACAGATAGATGGTCAGACTCGATATCAAGCGGATGGAATATTTCGGGTTCAATTCGATCAATTCCAGCCAGGTCCTGATATTCAGGATATGGGATGGATTGACCTTTACCTGCCAGTCATCCCCCACCCCACTGAGCATGGGTGCCTGGAAGCCAAGATCGATGACGTTCTCAACAAAGTGATTCACCAGTTCACTGTCGTCTGTCTTGTAAACCCCTTTGCCCATATTCAGGACACAATTGAGTGCGGTTGCAGGGTATCTCTCCGCCTGAATATGAAGAATGGAAAAAGTTTTCTCTATCAGGTTCCAGATATAAAAATGCGCCTCGTTTCCAATCAGCCAGCTCAGGGTTCGGTTGATATCCCTCAAGGCTTCCTCGTGAATAGCCGACAAGCCGGAAACATTCATCATCAGGAACAAAAAAATGACCTTCCAGCGGTTGCCCTTATTGTTTCCGGCACCGGCTTCCAGGAGTTTTTCGGGAATTCTGCGATAGTGTTCAACGATCTGGCTGTAACCGGTCAACTGAACCAACTGCTCTGTCTGTTCCCGGCGGGCGATGTCGCCTTCATCCTCAATACGCGAAAGCTTCCTTTTCCATTTCCGGATGGTTGCATGCGATATGTCATTGAACACAATACCCCAGTCACGTCGTGGCTCCATCTCTTCGACCTTGCTTTCAAACCAGGTCTGGGGATCCTTTTCACTCAACCAGTATTGATAACTCGTATGAAAATACCGAATGATCAGTCGATTCAGGTCCGAACAGTCCATGTCCGAATGCGCGATACTTTCCAGATGAATCTCACCCAGCCGTTTCAATTGATAATGGCTTTTGACGAATAGAAAGAAAATATCATTCGGATAATTCCGGATTAACTGAAAGGCATGGCAGAGCACCGGGAAAAATCGATCCAGGGCATCTCCTGAGTCTTTTAATAGTTTCTGAATAAACAGCAACAGGTTGTCCACCGCATCCCTCCTGGTGGACATGGCGCATTCCGAGTTTATAGCCTCGGACAGAATCTCAACAAAGCATCGCGCTGCATCCGTACCCCGGGGATGTGCCTTCAGCAGGTGGAAATACTCCAGGGAATAGTTCCTGGCCTCATTAACGATAAACTGCCAGTTTTTATAAGGGTGGGACAACTCCTCCAGAAAGGTTGTGACCCCCTCCCGGATACCGAAGTATTGTGACATGGTCTCATGCAGGGCATCGTATCTGGGATCGATGGTGACATCGACATGGTAATCGGCGATGTTGACTTCAAGTGCTTTGGATTTGATGGTCAAGGCATGTCTCCGTATAAAATCGTGATACGATGTTATAATTATTGATGAAAAGCCTGACCAGAAAAACCGTTCAAATCAAGATAGATTAGACTTTCGCGAAGTCTCCGACGGACATATAAATGTCAACCTTATAGATATTATTCAGACAAGATTAACAGAATAATCGTTTAAATTCAAGGAGATTTGACCTTCGACATGCGTTCGATGCATCCTGTCGGCAGACTGTTCTGGTCTCAGAAAGTTTCATGACATGTTCGGGTCAGAACTCAGCGGCGTGGAGTATCCGGCTGGAAATTGACCTTCAGAACCGCATACAGGCTTCCCATGACAAGCATCAGCGATATGAAGAAGACGATCCGGTATGAAGCCCCGTGCAGGTAGGCAAAACGATCCAGAAAATAGCCATAGGCCATTGGCAGTGCCAGCGCAAAAGGTATCGTGATGATGGGCCCCACGGCAAAATAACTGGTGGTGTCATTCAATCCGGAAAGTTTCTTGACCGAGGGTGGGAAAACAATCATGCGTGTGCCCCTGGAAACCCCCAGCAGAAAACTTGCCAGGAAAAAGCTCCACTGGTAGCCGAACACGATCAGCAGCAGCAATGCCGTCATGGACGCCATCTTGGAAAAGACATACTTGTTGCGCGGCAAAAAGATATCGAGTGATCCCATAAAGATATTGGTGACAATGGCTCCCACATAGATACAGCTCACAAAAAAACCGGCCGCGATGTGTGCTGCGATGCCGCAGAAGGTCGTTGCGTAGTTCGCATAAAAGGAGATAACCGTAACAATCACGTAAAAATCCATGTCTCCCGCCAGAAATATCAGGAAATTCCGGTTCTGGAAAATCCGGCTGACAGACTGTTGCACGTATTTGAAGAAAGATCTTCGCGCGTGGTCTTTTTCAGGATCCGGCAGCGATGTTTCTTTGGTGGCGAAAAAAAACAGCGACCCCAGGCAAAAAAGCAGACCCACGGCCAGAAAAATACCTCCGGATGCTGTTTGAGAAAAAGAGTATTTTTCTACAAATTTAACGATCAACAGACTGCTGGCAAGTCTGGCAATATTCTGGGCGATCATCATATACCCCAGACCGGAAAAAGATTGTTTCTCTGAAAAAATATTGACGAGATAATTCAACCACACCGGAACAGTCATGCCAATGCAGACGGAAAAAACAGCATATGACACGAAAAATATCGTCAGCACCGGTGCATGTTCCCCAAAGAAAAACAGAATCGCCCCAAAAATCACGAGCGACATGCCCGATATCAGGTGCAGATATATGACAGCCCCACGCTTGAACGCCAGGCCCACTGTGAAATAACTGGAAAGCAGTGCAAAAACAGAACTGCCCAGGAAAGAGAAGGCAGGGATCAATCCTACCTGAAAACTGGAAGCCCCCAGACTCTTTAAAAAAAGCTGCAGAAAGGTCGACTCCAGGACTACCGGCAGCCCCAGTCCCCAGAGAAATTCACAACCGGATATGCCGATAACATTTCGCTTGTAGTAGGTATCAATCAAAAATGCGCTCCGCGATTTTTATGACGCGGCGTTGCCGCTAATTCAATGTCATTTACCCTTCGGATGACATTAGCGCTTCGCGCGTCATTATGCCCTTCGGGCGTCATTTATTGATGTCTAATAGTCATCTGATAGATGACATTTGCACACTGTCGTGCGATATTTGCACTTCGGGCGTTATTAGGTTGCATTTCAGCAAACAGTGAATAGCTCTTCAGCACGACCTTGTTCCATCAACTCTCAGCTGAACCCAAGAACCCAAGAAACACTATTCCCCTCAAAACCCTCCAAACCGCCACCCCTCGTAAAAGAATGCATCCCTATAGCAGATATAGGGGTAAAGGAAAAGGGTCAGCTTCATAGAGATAAGACCTGTCAATTCGGATGCTATTCGTTGCCTCTCATAGCTGTTAGCTCTTTGCTACAATTAATGACACGAAGTAAATGACTAAAAATGACGCGTAGCAAATGACAGCGCAGCGTTTATAGCGATTTGCACGAATAGAATAGATCTGTTAAGGAATAACCATGGCTGCATCCAGATTATCAAACACCCAAAAATCAATCGTTCTGGCTGGCACAACATCTGCCGGGACTCTTTTTATATTCCAGGATCATTCTGGTAGTCCTTGCGGCATCCAGATGCTGCAGCAGGAATACCTATTCTCTCGATAAAAAAATCGCCGGCAGCACCCGTATCCTGAGAACCCTGGAACGCATCGGTGCTGAGTGTTTTCGTAGAAAACATGTCTGCTTTTATAAATTTGAAAACACCCTGTGTCTTTGTGGCCAACCACATGAGTGCCCTGGAGGCCTTTATCCTGCCATGTTTTATTATGCCATACCGCAAGATCACTTTTGTGGTCAAAAAAAGCCTGACCCGATACCCGATCTTAAAACACGCCGTCAACAGCCTTGATCCCATCGTGGTGGATCGCAAGAATGCCAGAAAGGATCTCAGGACGGTTCTGGATCAGGGAGTTAACTGCCTGAAACAGAACATATCCGTTCTCATTTTTCCCCAGACAACACGAAGTCTTCACTTCGACCCGGCGCAATTCAACACGCTGGGCATCAAACTGGCAAAAAAAAGCCGTCTGCCGATTGTGCCCATCGCTTTGAAGACGGATGCCTGGGGCATGGGCCGCCTGTTGAAGGACTTCGGTAAAATCGATCCATCCAAACCGGTTCGGATGACCTTTGGAGATCCCATCCATGTAATCGGAAACGGGAAACAGGCACATCAGGAGATCCTATCCTTTATTGGGGATACACTGCGGAGCTGGGGATAATGAAAACCAATCAATTGAACATGCAGGGCACGGACAAAATCGGGCACTACCTTTCGTGCGATAGCAGCTTAATCAATCAGGGGTTAGAGCTGCAGCAAGAACTCGCTTCGAAGGGTATCACCAAATTCATGGGCGAGATATTGATCGATTTAGAGGCCATTACCCAGGATGATTTGAAGACGGCAATTAGCCATCAGCGATTCAACCGTATAAAAATCAGCCACCTTTTCAATGAATTGTGTGATGACCATTTGAATCAAATCTGCAACTCGTTGCAAGAACAAGAAATTCCTGCCGGAGAAACATTTATCCAGCAGGACTCCAAAGGTAATTGCTTTTACTTGCTGGTTAGAGGAGAAGCCCAGGTATACCGGGTCGGAGATTATGACGAGGAAACCATCCTGGCAATATTGGGCCCCGGGGAAAGTGTTGGGGAAATGGGTTTTTTTTCGAATGGTCGACGCACGGCCTCAGTCCGGGCCCTTGTTGATTGTCAGGTTATTCAGATCACCTATACAGATTTGAAAAAAGCCTTTAAGTTCGCTCCTGAGATCGCAAGAAACTTTCTTGATATTGTTACCGGCCGGCTGCATCATCTCTCCCTCCGATTTGAAGAAGTTATCCAAAAGAGCCGTGTTATCGAGAAATCCCTGGTAAACCTGCGCAGTTTTTTGGACATGTCTGAAATCCTTACGATTCGTACAGGGATTGAAGGGTTGATTGAACGGACTGTTCAAATGGCCAGCAGGGTAATGGGTGCCGACAGGGCCTCTCTTTTTTTAATCGATGCCCCCGCCGGAGAACTCTGGTCCAAGGTGGCGCAGGGTGAGGAAAGCCGTGAAATCAGGATCCCCATCGGCAAAGGTGTTGCGGGCTGGGTGGCACAGCATGATCAACTTCTTAATATAGAAGATGCCTACATTGATCATCGTTTCAACCCGGAGGTCGATAAACGTACCGGGTATCGGACCCGATCGATATTGTGTGGCCCCATAAAGAATCTCCAGGGCGAGACGCTTGGTGTGATACAGGTTATCAACAAGAAAAAGGGGGGTGCTTTTAACAAGGACGATGAAGCCCTGTTCCAGGCCTTTGCCTACCAGACGACCATCGCCCTTGAAAATTTTCGCCTTTACAATAAGATTTTAGCCAATCATGGAAAAATGGCCATCATGCTGGATGTTGCCAACTCTTTATCGGAGACACTGGATCTTACCAACCTCATCGGCAACATTATTAAAAAGTTATCTGAAATACTTGATGCAGAGCGGAGTTCTCTTTTTCTACTGGATCACGAGACCGGCGAACTCTGGTCCAAAGTGGCGGAAGGCGAAGAGGTATCTGAAATCCGATTCCCGTCTTCTCAAGGGTTGGCCGGGCATGCCGTCACCACCGGTCAGGTGCTGAATGTCGAGAACGCTTACCAACACCCCCTGTTTAATCCGGCCGTTGATAAAAAAACCGGTTTTAAGACCAGAAGTGTTATCTGTGCCCCCGTCATTAACAGAGAGGGTAAAACCATCGGCGTCACACAGGTAATAAACAAGAAATCGGGCGTCTTTGATGGTGAGGATGAGGAACTTCTGCGGGCCTTTTCTTCTCAGATCTCCGTGACACTCGAGAATGCCCAGCTCTATGAAATGACGTTGGATATGAAGAACTACCTGGAGAGCATTCACCAAAGCATTACCAACAGTATCCTTACGCTGGACAATGACTACCAGGTGGTTACGGCGAATCAAGCTGCCCTGAAACTCTTTCAAATGGATTCCGATGCCATTCTAAAAAATGACTTCCGAAATATTTTAGGAACTGAAAATCAGCATATCATCGATCGAATCGACGACCTGTATGCATCCCATCATTCGATTGTCGATTATGATGTGGAGATGTCATTGCCCGGTATCAGAAAGCACACGCTGAATCTTAACTTTCTGCCCCTCATCGATCACAAGGGCCATTATCAGGGCGTTGTCCTCGTTTTCGAGGACATCAGCCGTGAAAAGAGAATGAAAGGTACGCTGACGCGTTACATGGCCAAAGATATTGTGGAAAAAGTTCTGGACGATCCTGACAGACAGACCCTGGGAGGCGTCCGCAGCAAGGCCACCATTTTATTTTCAGATATCCGTCAATTTACCGGCCTGGCCGAATCACTCACCGCCGAACAAACCGTGGATGTCCTCAATCAGTACTTTACGGTCATGGTGGATGTTATCTTCCAGCATAACGGCGTTCTGGATAAATACATCGGAGATGCCATCATGGCTGTTTTTGGTGTGCCCTATGCCCATGAAGACGACGCAGAACGCGCTGTCAGAGCCGCCCTTCATATGCAATCAGTATTGGACAGCTTCAATGCCAAAAGAGAAGCTTTAGATCAGCAGCCCATCGAGATCGGCATCGGCATCTGTACGGGTGAAGTTATCTCGGGAAATATCGGGTCTGAAAAAAGGATGGATTTCACCGTTATCGGCGACGATGTGAATATCTCGTCCCGTCTTGAAAGCCTTAACAAACAATACAACACAAAAATACTGATCAGTGAATCCACGAACCGGGAAATAGGGGATACATTTGTGACCCGGGCCATCGATCACCTGGCCGTAAAAGGACGGGCGCAGGCCATCCAGATTTTTGAGGTCTTAGGAGAAAAGGATTATTGTCTTTCCAAAGCAGAGCAGTGTTTTTGCAAAGGGCTGGAACTCTATCGTCAGAAAGAATTCAAAAAAGCGGCCCTTCTTTTCGATCAGGGTGCAAAAAACGACAGCCCCTGCCGGGCCTATCTGTCCCGCTGCCGGCGTTTCATAAAACACCCGCCGCCACCTGACTGGGATGGCGTCTGGATTGCGAGAATGAAATAAAATCGTCACACGATTTTATCTGACGCGGCTGCGCCGCTTTTTTTATTCACTCTATAATACAGGGACTGATAGTGACATGTTGACATTCAGCTCTGGACTCAGTGAAACCTTGCTAGCAGTAGTTAAATGCCAATACTGCACTATCGCCAATATGCTAACGAGCACTCTTAAAACCTAAAACGTAACACTTATTGAAATCATTGCATGATTTCAATAAAACACCCCTGAAACACCGGATCCACGCTGTTGTCATCCAGCCCTCCCATGGGCATGGGCGGCGTGTCGTCGTCCTCGGCCACGGCTTCTTGGAAAAGATATTCAGGTTCGAAAACCAGGTCTTGGTCTTTTTCCAGACCTGGCCATCAGGGTTTCAGAGCTATGCCCAGGGACACCGATCTGGGCTCCGGGATCGAACCGCAGAAACACGTTGGCCTGTTTGGCCTTGACCCAGTAGCCTGCATAGGCTTCCATGGATGGGATCCGTGTCGGGCGTATCGGAATAGTAGTATCCATTCTCCCAGCGCCACAGCCGCCGGTCGATGTAGGGGTTGTCGTCGGCCAGGTTCTGCACCGTGTCCACGGCTTGAGGACTCCGTCTGTATCCTCCACCACCTGCACATCGCCCCAGTAATAGTCGGCCTCATTGGGCGGCGCCACCATGTTCCAGCCATTGCTCGTATTCGCTGTTGTAGTCAAGGGCCACATAGACCTCGACCTCCTGACTCACGGGAATGCCGCTGAAGTTGATGTTCAGCCCTTCCCGGGCCAGGATCCAGTAGGACCGCCCCGGTTCCATCTCCAGATTGTTGCCGAACTCGATGTAGCGGCTGTTGACGGCATCGTAGGTGCCGATGCGGTAGTTCCGGGGATCGTAATCGATGCCAAATACCGCTGTGGGCGACGGGTTGTCGGGCCAGTGCACGATGGAGATCATGCCGAAATCACCCACATCGGTGCCCGATGGAACCGGGGGCAGGCTTTCGTCCTCGGGGACACCCACCTTGAAGCTGTATTCCCGAGACCAGCTTTCATTGCCGTCGCTGTCCACGTAGGCCACCCGCCAGTCATATTTGAGCCCGGCTTCCAGGGTTTCCGTGATTTCGTGAAGCGTCATGCTGGGGTCCTGCGGTGTAACAATAAGCGGATATCCATTAAACAGCATCCCGGTGTCGGCCCGCCAGACCTCCCAGATGGTCTCGGCATGGTCGTCGCCGTCCGGGTCATTGAAGGAACTCGCTATAAGCGTGACAGCTCCCTCTGGAAGCACAGCCTCGTCCAACGGACTCGTGGGTACGGGTGTTGCAGGTGGGTTGTTTGGAGGTACATCTGCCGGAACTAAGGACAGAGCATAAACAAGTGTTCCCATGCTGGTCAGAATATCATCACCGGCTGCATTGTTGAATTCACCCATCTGGGCGCCACCGCTCCCGCTCAGAAACGATACCTGTGTCAGAATGGTTCCATCTGCGCCATTAAGCACCAGGAGTTCTGAATGGCTGCCTGTAACAATAACATCTTTTATCCCATCGTTGTTAATATCACCGATGGCTTTGACATAATTGTTCTGGCCCACGTCATAGGACCAGACAACCCGGGTTGCAGCATTGGGGTCACCTTCAAGGGCGTACACGCTGTAATCAGTGCCGCCGACGTTGTTGATAAAATACGACCCGATCGCGATATCTTCAAACCCGCTGTTGTTGACATCTCCGATCTTTTCGATTGTGCTTGCGGTGTTGCCGAACGTAAAAGGGGAAGGCCATGCCGCTGTGCCATCGGCGCCATTCAACACATATACCCCAAGAGGCGCTTCGTTGAATCTCGCCACAGCTACTTCAGGGACCCCGTCGCCTGTGAGATCACCGATAACGGCTGGATTCCTTATCCAAAGACCCGGCAACGCCCGCCAGATATTGGCGGCCTCTGTCCCACCGCCTTTCCACGCTTCAACGCCACCGGTTCCACCCGCACCGCTGACAACAATATCAGCGATACCGTCGCCATCCAGGTCAGGCGCTGCCACGCGCCCATAAATATCCCAGATGGAACTATCAACATCCCATAGAATAGTCCCGTCTCTGCCGCTGATGTGAAATCCGTGATCGCCGCCTGTATAGGGTGCATCGGGCGTGCTGGTATTTGCAAATGTATCCGAATAGCCATCCCCATTGGTATCCGGCAAAACAATGGGAAGATTGACACCATAACCGATATTCAAAGCTTCGCCCCCGAACCAGAGCAATCGGTTCCCAGGCGGTGTGATGGCGCCGCTGATAGCAAAAATCTCGTCGTCGTCATAATTTTGGCCATAATCGTTTCCAGAAGTTCCAGCGATGGCGATGATATCACTGATGCCGTCGTCATCCAGGTCATCGATAACCTGCAGTCCGCGCCGGAACCGGTAAGCTTCCACCGATAGTTGATATGACCATAATTCAGTAAAGCCATCAGCCCCTGAGACAACCCGGATCTGTTCATAATCTTCGTACAGCAAAAGCTCGTCGTATCCATCTCCATTGATGTCCGGCAATACCAGCCGGTTGTGCCCGACACCCACATCGTGTATCCAGATGATATTGGCCGGAGACACATCGGACACATCAAATTTGACGGCAGCAACCTCGGTACCACCTGAATGCGGCATTAAGGGGTCGCCCCAGGTTAAGTTGCTCCTACCGGCAACATACATCGCCGTGCCATTACCGATGACGATGCCTTGTGAAAAATCGTCACCGGCAGATCCCTGAAATGTGTTCCAAAAAAGGGAGCCCTCACTGTTCAAGCCCAGCACAAAAATATCATAGCTGCCCGAATGCCCCTGGTCGGGGCTTCCCCAGGTGGCATCGCTGTTTCCCGTCACAAATACGTTTCCAAAATGATCATGGGTGATATCATAGGCAGCGTCGGGCGAACTGGAGCCCATAAAGGTATGCCATACAGGCGATCCATCGTCCCTGAGCTTGGCAATAAAAGCATCCGTATCGCCGGCATGGTCATTCAGTGGAATACCCCAGGTGGCGCTGCTTAAACCGGCAACCCAGAGATTGTTGAACCTGTCAACGGTTAGGCAGTAGGCATAATCCGCAGCACTTGACCCCATAAAGGTGTTCCAAACGAGACCCCCACTGCTGTTCAAACAGGCTACGAACGCATCAGTACTGCCCCCCGCATGAGGGTTGATTGGAGACCCCCAGGTGAGAATACTGTATCCTGTAATGTAAACATTGCCGGATTCATTGACGGCTATATCGCTCCCGCGGTCCGTCCCCGCCCCCATAAACGTATTCCACACAAGCGTGCCGCTGCTGTTCAGCATGGCCCCGAAAGCATCAGGACCACTACCGCTATGGCCATTGACAGGTGCGCCCCAGCTGGCATCACTGAGCCCGGTAATATAAATATTGCTGGAATCGTCTAGGGCAATACCATAGGCCTCATCTCTCGTTTCCGTTCCCAAAAAAGTATGCCAAAGCAGATTGCCGTTGGTGTCCAGCGCCGCGACAAAAGCATCGCTTCCGCCGGAATAGGCCATCAACGGGGTTCCCCACCCGACCGGGGAGAAGCCCGTTACATATACGTTTCCAGCGCTGTCCACAGCAATGGCATTCCCGTGATCGACTGAATTCGAGCCCAGGAAGGTGTGCCACAGGATGGTTCCGTCCGCAGTCAGTTTGGCAACAAATGCATCGCTGTTGCCGGCATGCGCCCTGACGGGTGACACCCCAGCTGTTTTGTGATGTGCCGGTAATATAAATATTACCCGAAGCATCCTCGGCAATGGCCCTGCCTTCATCCCCCCCTGTAGCCGAACCCATAAATGTGTTCCAGCTGAAAACAGGAACACCTGCATTTGAAACCAAAGGAACCAGCGTAATCAGCATGAAGACTATCAATGGTAATAGTAAAGCGGTCACTTTATGGTTGAGACGATGGAACATCACTGTCTGCCTCCATTGAAAAGGTGGATAGGATCTGCAACACTGGGATAAACCTGAATTGAGCGATTTTTATCTCGATCTGCACCGATCTCTTGCGGATCAAGGGTTCGGGAAAAATTGCTCAGTTCAGGTTAAACCCAATACAAGCGCTCCGCAGTTTTATTGAAAGCGCCTGCATCGGCATTTTTATTTTTCCATAATACAACTGTAGCGCAGGGCTTCAGCCCTGCTTTATCAGCTGTGACGCCTGGAAGCTGGAAAGCTAGGATGTTATAAAACGCAAATAATGAATATTGAACAAGAAATGACGCATGTTGAAGTGCGCTGATTATCACGGGCAATACTTCGATATGAAGAGCCTCGCACAACCCCCATTCATGTAATCGATGTTCGATATTTCAAACTGTTCTTCGAATCACGAACATGCAGCTTCCCAGCTTCCGAGCCTCCTCGCTTCCTAGCTTCTGGCTTCCTATCATTATTGTTCTATCGTTTTGATGTAACAACCCTTGAACACCGGATCCACAGCTATTGTCATCCAGCCCCCCCATGGGCATGGGCGGCGTGTCGTCGTCCTCGGCCACGGCTTCGTTAGAAAAGATATTCAGGTTCGAAAACCAGGCCCTGGTCTTTTTCCAGACCCCGGCCATCAGGATTTCAGGTCTGCCCAGGGACGCAGATCTGGGCTCCGGGATCGAACCGCAGAAACACGTTGGCCTGTCTGGCCTTGACCCAGTAGCCTGCATAGGCTTCCAGGATGGGATCCGTGTCGGGCGTATCGGAATGGTAGTTCCCATTCTCCCAGCGCCACAGCCGCCGGTCGATGTAGGGATTGTCGTCGGCCAGGTTCTGCACTGTGTCCACGGCTTCGAGGGTTCCGTCTGTATACTCCACCACCCACACATCACCCCAGTAATATGTCCCATTGGGCGGCGCCACCATGTTCCAGCCATTGCTCGTATCGCTGTTGTAATCAAGGGCCACATAGACCTCGGTCGCCTGACTCACAGGAATACCGCTGAAATTGATGGTCAGCCCTTCCCGGGCCAGGATCCAGTAGGATCTGCCCGGTTCCATCTCGAGATTGTTGCCGAACTCGATGTAGCGGCTGTTGACGGCATCGTAGGTGCCGATGCGGTAGTTCCGGGGATCGTAATCGATGCCGAATACCGCCTGCGGTCGGGATTGTCGGGCCAGTGCACAATGGAGATCATGCCGAAGTCACCCACATCGGTACCGGCTATAATCTTGGGAAGGGTTTCGACCTCGGGCGTGCCAATTTTAAAGGAATGTGTATCCGACCAGCTTTCGGCACCCAGTTGATCCACATATCCCACCCGCCAGTTATACTTCAAACCTGAGGGAAGTGTTCCCGCTGAGATCGTGTAGTCAGTAACACCACCGGACAATGTTTCATTTATTACCACTACATTACTATCGGCCCGCCATACCTGGAAATATGTCAGGTCGTGCCGGTCACTCTCCGGATCGCTATAGGTGCCACCATAAAGGTCGATGGGGTCGAGTTCGCCAAAATTCGCCTCATCTAGCGGCCCGTCTATGGGTGGCGGAAACGGCGGCTTGTTGGCGCTGCCGCCCAGGTTTTCATACCAGGCGATTTTATCGTCATCCTGAGAGGCGGAAAGCACATCCAGATCGCCGTCACCATCCAGATCTGCCGTATAAAGAGACTGGCAGCCAATGATCAGGGTACTGATTTCGTGGCTGCTCCAGGTCAATCCACTGCCATCCGTGTTTTCCATCCAGAGGATCTTGTGTTCGACACCATCCTCCCAGGACCCATAGAGAACATCCACATCGCCATCATTGTCCAGATCCACCACATGCATGGCCTGGGTATGGGTATTGGCCACAGCGATGATGTTCTGATTGGTGGCCGGATTGCCGAAGGTACCCCCCAGGTTTGGATACCAGGCAACTTTTCCGTCGAACCAGGAAGCTGAAATGACATCCATGTCTCCGTCCCGATCCATATCCGCCGCCCGCACCACCCGGGCGCCATCAGCGATATCGGAAATCAGCTGTAGCGGTCCAAAATCGGTGGAAACTTCATTGAGCCGGTTTTCAAACCAGGCAACATCATCACTGAAATTGGATGCAGCGAGCACATCCAGATCGCCGTCATTGTCCAGATCTGCCGCAAAAACATCCCAGGGGCCATTTGTCTGGTTCGATATGATGTGTTCACTCCAGGACTTGCCCAGGCCATCCAGGTTCTCGTTCCAAACAATGGCATTATCGCCATAGGAAGCAGACAGAACGTCCGGATCGCCATCGTTGTCCAGATCGGCACTGATGACGGAAATGGGCGCTGTATGGTAAGCAATGGCCTGTTGCGAGATAAAGGAACCCAAAGGCTGCGTATCCGGGGCGTTTTCGTACCAGGCCACCTCCATGTTGGGATTACTGCCACTATTAAGGACACCCCAGGAGGCCGACAAGACATCCACATCACCATCGCTGTCTATATCGTCCGCAAAAACAGAACGCGCACCGACAGCCGTGTCGGTGATGATCCTGGGTGCACTGAACGTTCCAGACCCATCGGTATTTTCGTACCAGGCCACCGTATTGTCATCGTCCGAGGCAGACAGCACATCCATGTCACCGTCGTTATCGATGTCGGCGGCATATACTGAAAAAGCGGTGTCCGCGGTAATGCTGATAATGGACTGGGTTGAAAAGGAAGCCCCCTGGGGCAGACCGCTCCTGTAGCGCATGATCATACCCGCATTGCCGACCACGAAGACATTGTCCGCAGAACTCCCCCATACACCAAGAGGCATTTCAACCGGGTTTAGCTGGGTTTGCCAGTTACTGCCGTCAAAGTGATCGATTTTAGTAAAATCACTGCCGCCCACGGCATAGACATCGCTGCCCGAACTGCCCCACAGGTCATACGGGTATTCCACGGCCCCCGGGGTTGGTGTCCAGGCACTCCCATTGTAATGATGGACATTCGTGCTGCTACCGGATGCAAAGACGTCATCGCCGGCACTGCCCCACACGCACCTGAGATAATTGCTTGTATTGCTGGTCATGGGCAACCATTCGAAACCGTCATAGTGCAAGATAGTGCCGTTGGCCCCCACGGCAAACACATCGCTTTCAGAACTGCCCCAGACTGCTTCAAGGGTATTGGTTGTACCGCTGAACATCAATTCCCAAGAAGTACCTGTATAATGAAAAATAACGGCATTGCCGCCTAACGGTGGTGTGCCTCCCACGATAAACACTTCACCGCCGGCACTGACCCAGACCCCATTCAGATTGGCACTTGTATTGATAAACCCAACCGGGTTTGCCCAACTGTTTCCATCGAAATACTTGGCAAGGCCATTGTCACCTACGGCATAAATATTGCTGCCTGAGTTGCCTGACACATCACGGAAGGGATCGCCATTACCATTGTCGCTCACAAAGGACCAGCCCGTTCCATCATTGTGCAGGATGGTTTCCTGCACACCCACGGCATAAATATCGCTTTGGGATACACCCCATATATCATAAAGCGTCACCGTTGTTGGACTGCTTTCCACATTCCAGTCGCCATGGGCAGAACCAACAATGACAAGGTTAGCAGTACAAATAGACAATATCAGTGTGAGGACAAGATTCAATTTTACTTTCATGGCAACTCCTCATTAATGACCTCGTAAAAAAGACAAAAATCGTCTTTTTGACGTGTTTTAGGTTTGCGTCTTACTGCTGATCCGGAATCGAAATCCGGAAAATGCGGCAGTTCACCGATTCCCTCTTCAGTAATCGCCTCCTTAATGGTATCGATCTCAGAGGGCGTCCAGGGTTTGATTCGTTTTTCATAATCATCGTACCGTCTGCGGTCGTCTTTGCCATCCGGTCGGATGTCCTCCAGATCACCCACTTCGTCCACACCGGTGTCGTCATACCTTGCAAGCTGAGCCATGGCATCCTCATCCGCTGAAGCGCCCGCTTCAGGCGCAACACCGATGAAAAGGCTCTTTTTCTCTTCGATCTTATCCTGTGGCAATTTCACGGGCGTGGATGGCCGTTCACCCTTTCCTGCCCTGGATGATTCGTAATCAGTCAGAATGACGGGCGGTTCTTCAAGAAAAGCAAGTCCCTGGAATTCGAGTTCCGTATCCACCAGCGCGGTGGCGATGGTTTCCGAGTCGGTGGCCTCCAGAATAAAATCAGATCCCCGGACACCACAGACGGCCGTGGGTGTTTTGACCTTGAACTCGGATCGTTTGAAGTCGAGCAGCTTGACAACCACAAACCGTGCCTTCCCAAGCGCCATCTGAAAAAAGGAAGAACGTCTTTTCTTTTTCTTCTCGTAAACACTCTGGGTCAGTTTCAGTTTCGTTTCAGATGCGAGGGAGAGAATACTCCCGTCATTCAGTTTGAAGCGAACTTTGCCATATGCAAGGGTCATGACGGTATCCCCCTTGTAGAGATGGATTCCGCGTTCAGCTCTGTAGCCCTTGAGGACATCAGCATGCATGATAACGACATCACCCAGTACCTGCTGAACGACACCAACAGGTCTGCCCCGGCCGGGGCTGAATGTCTCTTCCATGACCAGACCTTGCGGCAGAACCGTTGCCGCCGGCGCCGGAACAATGCCCAGAAAGCATACGATCGGCAGGATCAAACATAAGGCAAAGGTTGTTTTTTTTATTTGTGTGATCATTGGATTTCTCCTGGTTGATTGGGTTATCTTATCCTGTTGTATAGTGAGAATCCCGGTTCACCGGGGTCCTATATCCTGGTTTGTCAAGACAAGCCGGAAAGGTCTTGTTAAAAGGCAGCCGACAAACCAATACCGACAACCTGCCGTTTATATTCGTAATCACTGATATTGGAATCGTTTTTCGTATAGGTGGCCTCTGCAACAATCTCCAGCCATTCGTAATAGAGCTCCCGGGAAAGGGACACAGCAATTTTGTAGCGCGTGTCCTCCCGTTTCTTGTCTTCGATGGCATCGTCATCTTTGTATGTCTTGCCCGCATAGGTTCCCAACACCCCGAAACGTAGCGCGTATGCCAGGTCGAAGGATCCTCCGGCCCTGACCGTAAACCGGCCGTAATCGTACACGTCTTCGGAAGCGTCATTGTATTCATACCCGATACCACCCAGAACATATCCCTTGTCGCCATCAAGGGTATAAACAGTATCCAGAAACAATTCATGGTTGTCGCTGTCCCTGTCGTCATAAGCACTCTTGCGATAATCGTTGTTGGAATACGTGTAGGACAACCACAGAGAAACCTGCTGATTGATGGTGTAGGAAACTTCGGGTGTGACCTGGATCGAGAGGAGATAATCCTCGCCATCCAGCTGGTAGATACTCGGACGAATTTGCAGCCCATAGGTAAAAGGGTCAGCCAGATATCGCCCATAAATTTTCAAGGCGGTATCGGAAGCGTCGTATTCATCCAGATCCATGTGCCAGGATTGATAACGGCTGATCCCCGCCCCGATGACAATGCTGTCCTGGTTGACAAAGTTGTACTCACCCGCTACAGAGCCTAGGATCATGGAATCCTTTTCGTCGGAGTAGAGATCATCCTGATCGGTCGGCTCCAGCGGCACATTATCGTCATATTCGTAGGCAAGTTTGGCCTGCAAGCTTATAAGGTTTGCGTTCTTTTTTTTCGGCCTGTATCTTTTCGATCCACCTGGCGGCATTGTCGCGGACATCTTTCGAATCAGTGTTGGCCTTTACGTAGGTCATTTTATCCACTGCCAGGGCATCCTGACCCATGTAGAAAAGACACAAACCTGAATAATAGTAGGCTTTTACTTTCAGATCCGGGCTGTTTTCCGCAGCCATCAAGAGATAGGGGTTGGCCTCCTTATATTGCCGGTTGCGGTAGAGGGAAACACCACAGTAGAAACCGGCCAGAACCCGGGAGGGTTCTTCTTTCAGAACATCCTGGAAAAGACCGGCAGCCTTGCCGTAATCCGCCATTTTGTAGTAAAGAAAAGCCCGGTCAAAGGCAAGATCCGGCAAATCAGGATCACCTTTCCAGGCCTTCATGATCAACGGTTCGGCTTCTCTAAAACGCTCCATCTTGATGTATGTCTTTCCCAGGTAGTGGTTGGCGGACGGGCTGTTGGGATCCGATGCGAGCGCTTTCCTGAAGGCGGCCTCGGCAGCTTGGTAATGGCCGTCTTCGTAGGCGAAGATACCTTCGTCATAAAACGCGCTGCCCGTTTCCTGTGCCGATACGGGATGGCCGGCAGTCATGAGAAACAGCACCGCCAATGATCCAATCAAGATTCGATACATGGCATTTTCCTCCGTTAATAAAATCGTTTCACGATTTTATATGACGCGACAATGTCGCTATTTTAAGAACAATAAAACTATCGATTAAAAGAATGGTCTTTCTTTTTTCTTTTCAAATTTCACCGAAGGCAATAATTTTTATTTGGGTCGGGGTTGTGTGTTTTTTAGATCGTGACTTGACAAATGTTGGAACCATCATTTTAATATAAAAAAATCGACTATGCGATTTTATGGAAGCGCAATGCTTGTCGCTCTTCATGACAATTGTAATCAGTCTAACAGAAGACCGGGAGAATGGCAAGTGGTCTGCCGCTTATTATGCCATAACAACGAATCCTTACGGGAACTTACCCCAATGTCCATACGGCCGATTACTTAAGAAAGCGAAGCCAATATGACTGAGATACGAAAAAAGACGATCCAGGGGCTGACTGCAGGGGACGCCTTTCTGGTAACACGAACGTTCACGGAATCAGACATGAAAATGTTTGCCGATATCACAAGGGATTACAATCCGGTTCACTTTAATGAACACTTTGCAGCGGCAAAAAAATTCAAAGGGAAAATCTGCCACGGGCTCCTGGCGGCCAGTATCATCACCGAGATCGGCGGCCAGATCGGATGGCTGGCAGCCGGTATGGATTTTCGTTTTAAAAAACCGGTGTATTTCAAAGACACCATCACCTGCCACTTCACCATCACTTCCATTGACGAAAATGGCAGGGCCATCGCTGAAGCTGTTTACAAAAACCAGGATGGTACGGTTGTGCTGGAGGCGACAATCACCGGAATCCTTCCCAATGCGCTGGAACGAGATATTCTGGCGGAGATGGTATAACTTCGTGTCATTTGCTTCGCGTAATTTATGGTCATTTACTTCGTGTCATTAATTGTAGCCAATAGCTATTAGCAATGAGCAGCAATAAATGACGCCCGCAGGGCAAATATCGTCCGATAGGACAAATATCACACGAAGTGTAAATATCGTCCCAAAAAAGCGGCGAAGCCGCGTATGATAAAATCGCGTAGCGATTTTATTCGTGTAACGATTTTATTTGACAACAGGCCCTGAGTGCGGTTTGATATAAACTTAATTTTTAAATTACTTGATGGGGTGGAAATGACCGCCGCCTTTGTCACCTGAAAGCGAATAGGAGAAAACAATGAATAAAGCGGATTTGGCAGATGCTCTCAGTGAGGCAAACGGTTTGACAAAAACTGAGGCCAAAGTAATTGTCGACACGTTTTTCAACGAAATGGTCGAAACATTGTCACGGGGAGAGCGTGTGGAAATACGCGGGTTTTGTTCCTTTTATGTCAAACAGTACAAACCCTATGTCGGCAGAAATCCCAAAACCGGAGAAACCGTACAAATATCCCCTAAAAAACTACCCTATTTCAAATGCGGAAAAGAGCTCAAAGAGCGGGTGGATTACTAAAAAATAGGGTTTGAGGATTTCAGGTTTTAGGTCAGAGATATTAAATGCCGTTGTTGGTCTAGCGTTAAATGGCATTTTTCTTGTTTCAATATATTTAAATTAAAAATCATCTCAACATTTTGAGATGATTTTTAATTTTTGTCGTCAGGTATCCCTAAAAAATACCGCAACCCCGACAGGTTATCCGTCGTAATCATCCCATCGCTGTACTCCTTTAATATCTCCTTGGGGCTGAATGCAATGGCCAGACCGGCGTTCTCCAGCATGAACCGGTCATTGGCACCATCGCCCACCGCAACGATCTGATCGACGGAAATCCGTTCTGTTTCTGCAATTTTCCGAAGGATCTCCCCTTTCCGTTTGGCATCGACGATGTCACCCTTGATTTCCCCGGTGACGACGCCGTCTTCAACAGCCAGTTCGTTGGCATAAACATAATCGAGGTTGAGCCGCTTCTTGAGATAGTCGGTGAAAAATGAGAAACCGCCGGAGATCACACCGACCTTGTAACCCATCCGGTGCAGCGTCGAAATGAGTTCTTCAGCCCCGGGTGTCAGGTGAATCCCTCTGGACAGGATCTCGAGCTGATCTACTGTCAGTCCCTTCAAAAGACGCACGCGTTTTTTTACGGCCTCTGTATAACTCATCTCGCCGTTCATGGCCTTGATGGTCATTTCCTTGACCGTTTCCCCGACACCCGCCACCTTTGCCAGTTCATCGATGATCTCTCCCTGGATGATGGTACTGTCGCAATCGAAAATGACAACCTGTTTCTGCTTCTGAAATACATTGTAATCCCGCAACGATACATCCAGGCCTGAATTCTCTGAAAACGCATAGAGCATCCGGCGCATGTTTTTGATATCAGGGACATCCGATGTGTCGATGGTGATCTCCGTGGCGATGTATTCTCCCCGGGCGATCATTTTGATGGTTTCGATGTTGATGCCGTTCTCGGAAAACATGCCCGAAACCGATGCAACAATACCCGGACGATCTTTACCCATGAGGGTGAAAATCATCATGCGCTTGTCAACCTTGCGGCGTCCTTCAACATACGGTTCGACCCGAATTCCCATGTTGAAGTTGGAACGGATCGGCTCCAGGGCTTGAAGCAGGTCGCCGTAATCTTTATCCGAGGTACTTAAATCGACCACCAGAAACATGGTAAAATGACCCCGGACGGAACGGGCCTCGATGTCGACAATATTGATATGCAAATCCGACAAAATCTGCGTAACCGAATGCACCAGACCGGGGCGATCTTGCCCGACCGCCGAGATAACGTAGAGTATTTTTTCCAAGTTTGCTCCTGAGTTACAAATTGAAGAAAGAGATAAACGGACATGCATCATAAGTCCAGGCGGAAGTCAAGCCCAAATAAATCGCTTCGCAATTTTATGTGACGCGGCTGCGCCGCTTTTGCCCTTCGGGCGATATTTACACTTCGTGTGATATTTGCCCTATCGGACGATATTTGCCCTTCGGGCGTAATTATGCCCTACGGCGCCATTTATCCTTAGGATGTCATTAATAGTCATTTGTCCAATCGGACGACATTAGCGCTTCGCGCGTCATTTCGCCTTCGGCTGTCATTTGTTGTTGCTGATAGCTATTCGCTGAACCTAAAACATAACACCTAAAACAATTTATCCTGGTAATCTGCTTATCGCTTAAAGCTTATGGCTTATAGCTCACCCTCCACCCCTCCAACCCTTATTACAACCCTGCCCTTGCAATAACGCCTGCCTGTGATTATAATGTAAATCGTTATGAAAGAGATAAATGAAAAAATACCGACACCCCAAGAGCTTGAAAAAGAAATAGCTGAATTTCTTACAAAAAAATTTGGCGGGAATGTCAAGGTTGCCCAACCGATGGTTATCCAGCAGGAAAACATGGTGGATTCCGATGAAAAACCGCCCAAAAGAGAAAAGAAAATCAGTTTCGATCTCAAGCCGGAAGAACTGGTTACTTACCTGGATCAGTACATCGTCAAGCAGGAGAGTGCCAAGGCAATTCTTGCCACCAAAATCTGTACCCACTTCAACCGCATAAAGCGCTACCAGGCATCACCCGACATTGTCAATGACATGGTGGGAAGCATTAAAAACAATGTCCTCATGATCGGCCCCACCGGCGTCGGAAAAACCTACATGATCAAGCTTATCGCCAAAAAAATCGGTGTGCCGTTTGTGAAAGGAGATGCCACCAAGTTCAGCGAAACAGGCTATGTGGGAGGCGATGTAGAAGACCTGGTAAGGGATCTGGTTCGAGAAGCGGATGGCGACATCGAGCATGCCCAACATGGCATCATCTACATCGATGAAATCGACAAAATTGCATCCAGCCGCAACCTCGTAGGTGCCGATGTCAGTCGAACCGGTGTGCAGCGGGCGCTGTTGAAACCCATGGAAGAGACCGAGGTGGATCTCAAGGTCCCTCACGATCCGATATCCATGCTTCAGGAAGTGGAAAACTTTCGGAAAACCGGCAAGCGTGAAAAAAATGTCGTGAATACCAAAAAAATTCTTTTCATCATGAGCGGCGCCTTCAATGACATCGCGGAAATCGTTCAAAAACGTATCTCCTCCCAGGGAATCGGGTTTGGTGCACCGCTTCCAAAGGCCGATGAAAAGGCTGATTTGTTGAAACACATCAAATCGGAAGACCTGATTCAATTCGGGTTCGAGTCGGAGTTTGTCGGCCGGCTCCCGGTTCGTGCCATATTTGAATATCTGGACGAAACCGATCTCTACAAAATTTTAAAGAATCCCAACAATCCGATTACCCTGGGCAAAAAACTCGATTTTGCGGCCTATGGCATTGATGCCAAATTCGAGAACAAGGCCCTTCAAGCACTGGCCAGAGAGGCTGCCAAAGAAAATACCGGTGCCAGGGGACTTGTAAGCGCCGTGGAGAGCGCCCTGCTGCTCTATGAAAAACGACTTCCGTCTACCAACCTGCGCAAATTCCCCATAACCGTTAAACTGGTTGATTCACCTGAAAATACGTTTGAGAACATGATGAACATGCCGGATGACGATGATTGGGAATCCACTTTCGAACGCCTTGTGCAGGAAGAAAAGGACGGCATCCGTGATTACATCGTCGCCAACAAGGATCATATCGTCAGCAAGTATCAGATGGACATGCCATCGTCACGAATCGATATCGTGGCTGATCAATACAGTAACCATGCCACCGACATCAGCAGAATTATCCAGAAGATCAAAGCTCACTACGATGAGATCAAAGCCACTGAACTCCAGTTTTTAAAATCTCATGATGTCAACCTGGTCATGGAAGACAGCGCCATAGACCATGTCATAAAAAATATATTCGGCTCAAAAATCAACCTGAAGGAACTTTTCAAACAGCTGTCCGATGACTTTGAGTATGGTTTGAAACTGGTGAGAGATAAAACCGGCCGAAACCGTTTCTTCATCACCAGGGAAGCCCTTCTGGCCCCGGAAAAATTCATCGAGGGCTTGATCAAGGACAATCTGCAGATTGACAAAAGCAAGTGTTTAAACTATCTGGAATGATGGGATCAGGATAACCGGGGGCAAGAAGACTGGGATACTTGCCAGCCGTTTAGGGATTTAGACTGTAGGCTGTTAGATGCCATTCGCTGGAAAGCTGGGATGCCGGGAGGCTGCTGATCGCTTAAAGCTTATAGCTTATAGCTTACCCTCCAAACCTCGAACCCTTGAACCCTGCTGATACGCCCCTCGGACCCTTATTTCTAAATTGACTAAGAATACCAAAGAGACATTATCATAGATAACTGGTAAAAATTTTATCAAGGGAACACCCATGATCGGTATATCAAAACTCTACTGCGGCACTGTGGAGCCTTCCGATGCATTGCGCTACGGGAGACTGTCTTCGTCATTGCCTTCGCATCTTCTTCAATTCTCGGCCGACAAGAGACCGGTGGTGGTCTGGAATGTTACACGCCGCTGCAACTTGAAATGCGTTCACTGCTATGCCCAGGCAACCAAAGAGGCGGAAAGCAACGAACTCACAACCCGGGAAGGCAGGAAGCTCATCGATGACCTGGCCGCATTTGGTGTCCCGGTTCTCCTCTTTTCGGGCGGGGAACCCCTGGTCAGAAAAGATCTGCCCGATCTGGCCGAGTATGCTGTCCAAAAAGGCATGCGTGCGGTCATCTCCACCAACGGCACCCTCATCACACCCCAGATGGCCCGCAAATTGAAAGACATCGGTCTTTCCTATGTCGGCATCAGTCTCGACGGGATGGCATCCATCAACGATACGTTCCGGGGTGTCAAGGGCGCTTTCAATGCGGCCATGAAGGGGATTGAAAATTGCCAGGCGGTGGGGATCAAGGTGGGACTCCGATTTACCATCAACAAGGCCAACGCCGATGAAATTGGGAAAATATTTGATCTTTTGGAGGAGAAAGAGATTCCCAGGGTCTGCTTTTACCACCTGGTCTATGCCGGTCGCGGCTCAAAACTGATCGAGGAAGACCTTTCCCATGAAGATTCCCGAAAAGTCGTGGATTTGATTATCGACCGTACCAAAGACCTTCACGACCGGGGTATCCCCAAAGAAGTACTTACCGTCGACAACCATGCCGACGGCCCCTATCTCTATCTGCGGCTCCTCAAAGAAAATCCCCAGCGCGCCAAGGAAGTTCTCGAACTGCTGCAAATGAACGAAGGCAACAACTCCGGCAGGGGCATCGGTTGTGTCAGCTGGGATGGTGAGGTCTATGCCGATCAATTCTGGCGGCACTTCAGTTTCGGCAATGTCCGGCAGCGGCCCTTTTCCGAAATCTGGACCGACACTTCCAACGAGCTGATGCAACAGCTGAAAGAAAAAAAGAACTATGTCAAGGGACGATGCGCCGAGTGCCGGTGGCTCGACATCTGCGGTGGCAACTTCAGAGTGAGGGCCGAAGCGGTCAGCGGTGATGTATGGGCACCGGACCCGGCCTGTTACCTGACGGATGAGGAGATAGGGGTGGCCTGACGGCGGGGTTTGAAGGATAAATGACCATCAATGACGCCCGCAGGGCAAATCACGCGCGCAGCGCTAATATCGTCCGAAGGACAAATGTCGCCCGTAGGGCATAATGACGCCCGCAGGGCAATACGAGGTATCCTATGCTATTTCCAGACTATCGACCCAGGCGATTGAGACAAAGCAGTGCGTTTCGGCGCATGATCCGTGAAACACGACTCTCTGTGGATGACCTGATTCTGCCGATATTCGCCGTGGGGGGTAAAAACATCAAAAACCCCATTCCATCCATGCCGGGGCAGTTTCAGCTTTCCATAGACAACGTCGTCAAGCTGGCCAAGACGACGCATGGCTCTGGGTATACCGGGCATTATACTGTTTGGTCTGCCTGATAAAAAAGATCCGTTGGGAACCGGGGCTTATGCCAAAAACGGCATCGTGCAGCAGGCGGTCAAGGCGGTCAAAGACAGTCAGCCGGACCTGGCCGTCATTACAGATGTCTGTCTTTGCCAGTATACGGATCATGGTCATTGCGGCATTGTAGAGGGCGACACCGTTGACAATGATGCATCCCTGGATCTGATTGCCAGAACGGCATTGTCTCATTGCCGTGCAGGGGCCGATATGGTCGCCCCTTCAGACATGATGGATGGCCGTGTCGCTGAAATACGAAATCTCCTGGATGAGAACGATTTCAGCCGGATTCCCATCATGTCTTATGCAGCAAAATACTGTTCGGCCTATTATGGCCCGTTCCGGGAAGCGGCTGACTCCGCTCCAAAGTTTGGCGACCGCAGAACGTATCAGATGGATCCTGCCAACGCCATTGAAGCCATTCGGGAAGCAACCATGGACATCGAGGAAGGGGCGGATATCATCATGGTGAAACCGGCCCTGGCGTATTTGGATGTGATCAACAGAATCCGGGAAGAGATCGACCTTCCTGTTGCGGCCTATAATGTCAGCGGCGAATATGCCATGATCAAGGCGGCCGAACAGATGGGCTGGCTGGACGGCAAAAAAGTGATGATGGAAACGTTGACCGCCATCAAGCGCGCCGGTGCTGATATGATATTGACGTATTTTGCCATCGAAGCAGCCGGCTATTAATGGAAAAGTAAAAAGCCCAATTTCTGCGTTGCACGTCGTCCCGCTGTCACTCGACGTACCCAAAGTACGCCTCGTGACACGGGACTTGTGACGCCTTGAACTTGGACTTTTTACTTTCCCATCAGATTATTGAACAGATTGGATTTCGTTACAAGAATCGAAATTCTTGTGATCTTTTTCGTGTTTTCGTTCTTTCGTGATTTCGTGATAAAATATTCTTCTCTTTTCCGGTTTATCCGGTTGAATTAGAATTTCGTGTTTCGGATTTAAATATGGACAACAAGAAAAACATACCAGTAAAGAGTCATCCCCATGCTTCCAAAGAGGCGTCCAAGCGCGCGAATCTGCGCCTGGTGGCCTGGGAGATCACCAGAAACTGCAATCTGTCCTGTGTTCATTGCCGTGCATCCGCAACCATGGGTCCTTACGAGGGTGAACTCGACACGAGTGCCTGTTTGAATCTTCTCGACCAGATACACGTGGTGGGAGATCCGATCATTATTCTGACCGGTGGCGAGCCCCTGTTGAGACCGGACATCTTCGAGATCGCCCGGTATGGGTCCGACAAGGGACTTCGTATGGTAATGGCTCCCAACGGAACACTCATCACCGAAGACAAAGCCCGGCAGATGGCGGATGCCGGTATTAAGAGAATCAGCATCAGCCTGGACGGTGCCACCCGGGAAATTCATGACCGCTTCCGGGGCGTGGACGGCGCTTTTGACGGTGCCCTTCAGGGAATCGCCATGGCAAAAAAGGCCGGTGTCGAATTCCAGATCAACACAACCATCACAAAATCGAACCTGGACCAGATTCCCGACATTCAAAAACTGGCCGTGGACCTGGGTGCTGTTGCCCACCACATCTTCCTGCTGGTTCCCACCGGAAGAGGAAAATACATCGTGGACACGGAAATCGATGCCCAGGAGTATGAAGAAACCCTGAACTGGTTCTACGACCAGAGAGACAAGGCGCCCCTGCAGCTCAAAGCCACCTGTGCCCCCCACTATTACCGCATCCTCAGACAGCGCGCCAAAGAAGACGGTCAGAAGGTAACCTTTCAGACCCACGGCCTGGATGCCGTCAGTCGCGGATGTCTCGGAGGGGTCGGGTTCTGCTTCATATCTCACACCGGACTGGTCCAGCCGTGCGGCTTTCTCAATGTGGCCTGTGGTGACGTTACGCAGAAACCGTTCCAGGAAATCTGGAACCGGTCGGATGTGTTTCTGCGATTGCGTGACTATGACTGCCTCACCGGGAAATGCGGTGACTGTGAATATAAAAAAGTCTGTGGTGGCTGCCGTGCCCGGGCCTTTGAGGCCACCGGCGACTACATGACCGAAGAACCCCTCTGCAACTATATCCCGGCATCCCGGCAGCGGGAGGGAAAAATCATCGATTGAGATTATCCCTTGGTCTCATCCAGCACTTTTCTGATTGTTTTAGCCAATTCAGCCTTTACGATCGGTTTATAAGCAAACGCCTTGATGCCGATTGCTAAGGCTTCTTGATCCGATATCTCTTTTGTGTAGCCGCTGCAAAGAATAACGGGGATATCGGGCCGGATTTTCATCAGCTCGAGGGCCAGTTTGTCGCCGGTCATGTTCGGCATGGTCATGTCGGTAATGACCAGATCAAAATCGTTCGGTGTGGCCCGGAAGAGCGCCAGCGCTTCTATGCTGCTGTCAAAAACGGTAACCGAATAACCCAGCCGTTCAAAAATTTGACTGCTCATGTTGCCGACAGCCGGTTCATCGTCAACGAACAGAATGCGCTCGCGCCCGGAAGGCAGTCTCTCTTCCTCGTATGGTTGATAAGCATCACGCTTTTTTGTTGTCGGCAGATAGATCGAAAATACGGTTCCTTTTCCCGGTTCGCTGTCAACGGTAATTTTACCGTCATAGGCTTCGACGATGCCATACACCATCGCAAGCCCCATCCCCGTGCCCTCACCAACGCCCTTGGTGGTAAAATACGGCTCAAAGATCAAGTCGACGATATCCGGCGCAATGCCGGGGCCGTTGTCCGATACGGTTATCTTCAGATAGTTGCCGGGCTTCAGATCAAAATGCTTCCGAGGAGATTTGTTGTCGATCCAGACATCCTTCAGGCCAACTTCCAAGATGCCTCCGGTACCCCCCATGGCTTGCGCCGCATTGGTGCACAGGTTCAGAAATACCTGATGGACCTGGGACGGATTGCCTATGATCATCGAATCGCTCTCAATCGTTTTCTGAATCTCTATGGTGGTGGGGATGGTCGATCGGATGAGCTTGAGCGCCTCTTCGGCGATTGTATCCACTCGGATGGGTGTTTTTTCTTCATCGGACTGGCGTGCAAAAGCCAGTATCTGTTTGACCAGATCCCTGGCCCGCTTTCCGGCCGTATATATCTCCTGAAGCTTTTCTTCCAGCGGCGTTTCTTTTTCAACATCATCGAGGGCTAATTCCGAATACCCTATGATGGATGATAAAATGTTGTTAAAATCATGCGCAATGCCGCCGGCTAAATTTCCTATAGCTTCGATCCGCTGCGATTGCTGGAGCTGGCTTCCCAGCCGTTTCAATTCGGTAATATCCGTAGCGATTTGTATCCTTACCAGTCGCCCGTCCACCCATTCAATTGCGCGATCATAGTTGACATACCATTTACCCGTAACAGGGTTTTCTCCCTGCCACACATGGACGCCTGTCGGCCGGCCGTCATTGTCAAGCAATATTTGATTGGTGCAATGTTTACACGGCGCGGATTCACCGCGAAAGACATCCCAGCAGACTTTCCCTGTGAAATCTCCCTTGAAACTCTCCACCATATGCTTGTTCATGAAAAGAATTTCGTATGTTTTCATGTCTGCCACATAAATGGTTGCCTCTATGCTGTTCAAGACCGTCAAAAACATTTCATGGGAGGCCTGAAGTTTCCTTTCCGCCTGCCGCCGCTCGGTGATGTCCTCGTAGATGATAAACTGGTTAAGATTTTCCATCGTGACCGGTCTGAAATAAATGTCCTTTTGTGATCCGTCTTTACACGTCACAGTGAAAATCCGCGGTCTTGTTTTTCCGACGCTGATGTGGTCTCTATCTTCGACCCAAGCTTGAATTACCTTGTGACGATAATCCGCATCCGGAAATGATTTACTGAACCAGGCGGCTCCCGTGGGAATATCTTCAATCGAATAACCAAACATATTGGAAAATTGAGGATTGATATACTTGTAGCGGCCGTCCTTTCCTATCAAAGATATCCCAAGGGGTGATTTTTCAACCAGCAGTCGATACTTCTCCTCACTTTCCCGAAGCGCCTCCTCCGCTTTTTTCCGCTCTGCAGCCTCCCGGACGATCCCCCAGGATCTCATGCCATAATAAGAAAAAATGCCACTGCAAACCAAAAGCAGACCGACAACGATCATGAGCTTGTTCTTGAAACTTACCAAGGCAGCCAACACTTCATCCTCGCTCGATGCAACGACGATGGTCCAGAAACTGTCAACTATCTTGATGGGCAGATAGACCGCATGTTTTCTTACCGGCTCTGATCGCTGACCCTTGACCCGCTCGAAGATGTAAGTGGTAACTCCCTGACCGCCCTTCACCATTTCGTTTGCCATGGAAAGAAGGGTCGGATACTCTTTGTAGTTTTCAAAAACAGATTTCCCGGTATGCCCTGGAACAGGGCAATAGAGCTCTATTCCTTCTCTGCTGGTCATCCATGCGTAACCGGTTTTGCCAAGTCGTATTTCTTGTATAAAACGCTTCGAAATAGACAGGAAATCGATTAAAACGGCGAGGGTCCCGCGAAATTCATTTCCGCTGAATACCGGCACATGCAGAGCGATGGCGCGATAACCTTGAACGGCGGTGAATACATCGCTGGCAACAGGCAGATGGGTCGTTAAAATTGTTTGGACATGCTTTTGGCTGGAGATGTCTCTACCGATAACGGCCATATCGAGCGGCGTGGTATATATAATCTTGCCGGATGCATCAACGCGGGTAATCGCTTTTATTGCCTCCGGATTCATGGTCAGCGCAAAATCCAATCCATTTCTACCCTGATCATCCATATCTATAATATGATCCGACTCGGACATTTTGGAGAGAAAATTGATTATATCGCTGAAAAAGATCTCAATTTGATCCTGGGCTTGCTTGGCATGAATCATCTGCCGTGAGTTCAGTTCAGCAATGGCTTTTTCTTTTGCCTCTGCATAGATGATGTGGAACAGATAGAAGCAAAGGCTGAGCACACAAAAGAGAAATCCAAATATATACTTATGCTTCATTTGACCCTCCAGAACGCATTTGCAGATGTCCATATCCGGGTAAATTATGATATAGGGGTTGTCAGAAAAACGTTCCGATTGAGGACCTTTTTTCTGCTACAACCCCTTATGCCGCCATCCTATTTTCGGAACATACTTATGACAAGCGGTATAAACTGATTATCCGCAAAACTCAAGTTCCGATGTTTGCTGGTCTTCGAGAATCCGTTTTAAGTACGCTCAATAGTGAATCTCCACGCGCATACGAACATGGCATCTTCGAGCGAAATGGGATGTACTCAAACAGCTAGGGAGTTGTGAAATGCCGGGTTGCATATTTCATGTACAAACATTTGACATCTAACGTTTTTTTGGTTACTCTTGCAAAATAATTACATGGTTTTATAAAATCGGTTCAACTTAAGGACGATATGCCGAACCCTGTCACCGCTTACAAGCAACAGGCGCATAAGCGTACCCATTTCATCGTCATGGCGCGGGCCACGCTGTTCGGACTTCTTCTATGTGTTGTGGGTCTGACGAATCCAGCCCCGGCTGAAACAGCGGTTCTGAAAGAGCTCCGTATGGGGAACCATGGCAGGTATACCCGGGTAGTGTTTGAATTCTCGGCGCCGGTTCAATATCAGCTTTCCGAGAATGCCACGGCCGGAATCGTCTCCATACGATTCCTTGAAACAACATCTCAGCTGCCGGGCATGCCCGTGTCGGACGCGCCGGATTGTATCGACACCATATCGACAGCTCAGGATGGAAGCCACACCATTGCCACTATCTCCTTCGATCCAAAAGAGGTTAAGCTAAACCCATTCACGATCAAGGGTCCGGACAGGGTGGTGCTGGATGTGTTTTGTGAAGCAGCGCCAGTGGTGGCACCCGTCGCGTTGGCCGAGCCCCGGGATATCGCACCGGCACCGGTCACGGTAGCAGAACCCGCTAAGGAGCAGCCGGTAGCAACGCACCCATTGATCGAACAAGCTCAGCCATCAGGCAAACCGGACCAGATTTCCAAAAAACATGAGCCCCCTTCCAAAAAGGATAATTCCCAGAAATATCTGCTCCTGCTGCTGGCAGCGATTACAGGCATCATCGTTGTCTTAATCGCACTGATCATTTTCCAAAAAAGAAACCTGTCTGAAAGTCACGTGGCAGGGAAAGCTGATGCAACAAGAGAAACCGATGACATGATGCGTGTCATCGACACGAAAATCAAAGAAAAGCTGATGAAATATGACGAATAAAGACTCAAAAGAAATCGACTTCAGTCTTTCGGATGAAGAAAAAGACGATCTCGACCAAATGATAAAAGATTTTAATCGAGAACGAAGCACATGTATGGAAAGCCCGGACGATAAGGATCAACTGAAAGTCATGAAGGATCGATTTGAACAGCTCGGGGATGTCATTCTGAAAATAAATGATCGGGTCGATTCCTTGTATGAGATCATGCGGCTCATGCACCAAAAAAGTGAAATACTCAACGCGCGAATCGATGAAATACGGGAAGCCCTATAGATAAGATCACCATGCAAAGCGTTTTGAGATGGGTTCTAAACAACATGTGGGGAGTCAACATTGAATAGCCAAAATGAAAGCCGGAAAAACACCATCCAGAGAATAGTCGAAGGGTCCCTGCGACTGTCCACGGCCGAAGAATTTGAAGAGCTGATCGAGCAGTTCGAGGACAACGCGGACATTCACAGGGAATACGCGGATTTTCTGATCCAGAAAAAAGAGACCACCGCCGCCTACCAGGCATACAACAAAACAGCCGATCTTTTTATTCAAGCCGACAAAGCCCTTCAGGCCATCGTTGCCAAAATCCGAGCATGGAGCATTGTCAAACCCAACCATGAGCAAGGGCGATCCTTCCACGCGGCCATTCGGAAAACAACCCCGGGTGAATCCCCGCTTCAGGCATTTTTTGCCGAGATGTCCTACCCCGAATTTATCGGTATCATGCTGAGAATGATTCGTGTCCGTTATCCGGCCGATCAGTTCGTCGTTAAATATGGAGACCCCGGGAACGACATCTACTTTATTGTTTCGGGGACCATCGAAGAGAGGACACATATACCTGCAAATAAACGGGGAGCGTCGCCTGCTACCTCCATCAAGTTTCTGTCCGATAATGATATTTTTGGAGAAGCCTTTCCCCTGGAACAGTTCAATGTTTCCAAATCGGATATCAAGACCCTCACGGCTGTGGAACTCGTGAAAATAAAAAAACCGATCCTGGTGGATATCTTTAAAAAGCATAAAGGTATCGAAAAACTTCTCGAAAACCTTTACAAAGGCCCCTCCGGAGATGCCAAAGGAAGAGCCTGGACAAGTGTCAGACGCTCCGTCAGACATGAAATCCCCATCAAGGTCAATCTGAAAATATTTCTGAAGGACGATAAAACCGAACTCGATTCGGTCGGGTATACAAGGGACATATCACTGGGAGGCGCCTGCATCGAATTCGAGAAAAAACACTGGGGCGGCAAAAAGGAAGCGGTGATAGATTCAGACGCGATGTTGCACATCTATCTACCCAATGTCGACGAAACCCTTGAAATTATGGGAACCGTTCTCTGGGTCAGAAAAGACACGCAAGCGGACAAAGACCTATCGCTCATGGGTATTCAGTTTAAAACGTTGTCTGATGCCGACAGAGACTTTCTGAACGAATACTGTTTCGGGAGCGACGGAGAGCAAAACCTGCTTTGGGACCTGTGGGAAACATATGTAAAATAGTATTGTTGCACGATGTTATAGAACGCGACGTTGTCGCTCTACAGCGAAAGGATGACTGTGAAAGAAGCGAACAATCTCAATCAAAAACCGGGCCCGACTATTTGGGCTGTCGGTGGTGGCAAGGGAGGCGTGGGAAAAAGTGTCATCAGCACGCTGCTTGGTTTCTGGCTCTCTCAGATGGGCAAACGGACTGTCCTGATCGATGTCGATTTTGGCGGGGCGAATCTCCACACCATGCTGGGGATAAAAAGCCCACCGAAAACCGTCAATGACTTCATCACAAAAAAATATAACCGTCTTGAGGATATCTGCATTGATACGGGTATTGAGAATCTGCGATTGTTGAGCGGCGCCAGTGAAATTCTGTCTTTAGCCAATCTCCAGTTCGCCCAGAAAATTAAAATCATGCAAAGTATTTCGCAACTGGACACCGATATCGCAATACTCGATTTGGGTTCGGGCACCTCGTACAATGTTCTCGATTTCTTTCTTATGGCCCACCGGAAAATCGTGGTGTTGACGCCTCAGCCAATTTCGATTCAGAACGCCTATGCCTTTGTCAGAAATGCCGTGTATCGCAAGTTGAGCAGGTTAAGCAGCCAGAAACCGGCTCTTCTTGCCACGATTAAAACGGCCATGGATCCCAAAAACGAGATGAATGTCCGGACCGTGAAGGATCTTCTCACTGCCGTAAAGGAAAACAACAGCGAAGAAGATATGAATCTGCTCAGCCGGGAGATCACGGAAATTCGTCCGGCCCTGGTGACCAACATGACAAAAAGCCCGAGAGACCGGGAAGCCGGACGTATCATTCAGCTCGTTTCACAAAAATATCTGATGATTCACCCGACAATTTTAGGAAGTATCATGCGGGACAATCAGATAGACAACATGATATCCGGAATGGCTCCCCTGACCGCCATCGACCGGTCCAGCGAAGCCGTTGCAGGGGTATATAATATCGTCACCGATCTATTATAATATTCGACATTCTGCGGTTCGTTTTGGAAAAAAGTTCATATTCCCGAAGGAGAAAACGTTTTTGGAATTTCAAGTTGAGAATAAGCGCGGCATTCTGAACAGACTCGCTGACGGATCATTGAGTCTTACATCCGAAAAAGAATATCGAGATCTGATATCCCTTTTCCCGGACAAGGGTGAAATTTCCAGAGCTTATGGCGATTTTCTGTCGGAGCAGAAAAAAAAGAACGATGCTTTCCAGAGTTATACCCATGCCGCCCGAATTTTTCTGGGTGAGGGCAAGACATTTCAGGCAATTGTATCGAAAATACTGGCCTGGAGTATTTTCAAACCTACCCATGCGGAAGGCCGCGCATTTTATTCAGCACTGCAGTCCAGCATCAAAGGGGAATCTCCTCTCCGCTATCTCTTTACCAACATAGCTTACCAGGAGCTCATAGCCCTTATGCTGAGACTGGTAAGAGCGCAGTTCGATGCCGGCCGGACAATCATCCATGCCGGCCAGGCCTGTGGAGATCTGTTCTTTGTCGTTTCAGGCACACTCGAGGAAAAAATCGACCAGCCGGTCAACGCACAGGAAAACAGTTCGGAACCATCGACACAGCAGCTTTTCGACAATGATATCTTCGGTGATGTTTTCCCTATCCACAAAAAAACGACTTCCCTATCGGATATCAAAGCGCTCACCCCGGTAGAGGCTGTCAAAATCAGCAAAGCCGCTCTTGTTGAAATCTGTCGGAAATATCCCCGTCTGGAACAACTTTTGATAAAGCTATACAAGGGTCCTCCCAGCAGGGAACATGGGCGATCGTGGCCAAGCGTCCGCCGATCAACCCGTCATGACAATCCAGTTCGTGCCACGGTGATGCTGGCACTGCGCCAGGGAGACGCCACCCCGGTCGCTTTCGAAGGCGTGAGCCGGGACATCTCATTGGGTGGTGCCTGTGTTGACCTGGGGTTGAAATACGGTTCCATGCGTACGGAAGCTCTTTTGAATAGCAGGTCGATCATGGAGATCAAGCTGCCTTCCGGCGAGGGTATTTCCATTCCGGGCTGGATAGCCTGGAGCAAAAAAATAGAAGAGCCCGGCGGCACCAGCATCATCGCCGGCATCAAATTTGAACCGTTATCCAACGAAGCACGGGATTTTCTGAAAGTCTATTGTTTTGGATATGAAAGTGAAGAGAGTTTGATGTGGGGGTTGTGGGAAGACTATTTCGCCTGAGTTTTACGAGGCGATCTTACCGCATCTACTGCGTCAGATGCCATACCGCATAGTCCACTATAGCGGAACGGCATCTTCCTTGTAGCTACGGCAACCTCGCCTCGTAAAACATTCAGATTGCAAAGTATATTTCGGAAAATGGAGGGTGTAACCCAACCATTTCACAAATTTGATCGGTTCTGGCACAAGGCATTTCAGCCTGAAGCCATAGTGTTCTATTGCGATGGCTGGATAACGCGGTGCATGGGACGATCAGGCTTGAAAAATGGTTGGGTTAATCGATGGGTAAGGTATCCTTGAATGTCTCGAAGCAGTTGCGAATGGCTTCCCTGGTCTCAGGCATGAGGCTTACATATTTACAGCCGATGCCCCGCTTTCCCTGGCTGATCAGCTTGGCTTTAAAGCGAAGCGTACTTTCTTCCGTCGGTAACCGCATACTCACGTCCACCAGGGTACCGAGTTTTAACTTTTTATTCGTAGCCAACTCAAAAAAGAAGCCTCCCAGACTGATATCCGTTATTCTTACCACCTGATTAATTCCCCGGATAGTGGCGCTGCAGTGAAAAACCAGTCTCGGATGCGCCCGTCGCTCGTTGCCGCCTTCAGAATGATTATTTTGAATATCGACCATATCGATATATTTCCTCAATAAAAATTGTTAAACGATTTTTATGAAACACCACGTTGAGTTTATATTTTATAGAGCCTGCAGCAAGCTACGATGAATGTTCTGCCATTACGCATGCTGCGTATCGACTGTAATGAATCTGTCTAATTTAGATTTGCTCGCAAATCCCGTAGCATGCGGAGCACTGCCGAACGTCAGAACCTCGGGGAATGCGTCGCTGTTTCGGTTCAACCTATCCAATAATATCTTGATGTATTTGTACCTAATCTGATTTCTCAAGTCAATACGACTACCCAAATATTTTTATGGCGGTTCAAGACCAGCGTGATGGGTCGATCCTCCTCACTTTTGCCTGCAAAGCGGATGGGGCCCGAACACCGGTAGTCATCTTCTGCAAGACCGGCCGCAAGCCACTTCTCTCTGGATGCTTTGGCAACCTGGAAGGCGGTGGACTGAATGTCCACGACGCTTTTTTCGATCACGAGAGCCAGTTTGCCTTTGCGTTCCTCCAGGTGCATCAGCGGCGCAATCGGAATGCCGATGGGTTCCCATTCCGCAAAATCTTTCTCCAGGTTCTTGATACCTGCCATCTGGCCGGTACTCCCGTTGGCAATCAGGCTGAAAACCGTCAATCCCAGATTATACGTGTAATTACAGTCAAACCGGGTAGGGTCGTTTCCCCGCCCGTCATAGCCGTAAAAATGGGCCTGGGTTTTAAATTTCGGAACCGACTTCTGGTATATCTTTTCTATTGGCGCGGGAATATCATCGGATTCCTGAATCAAGCCTGCCTGGAGAAGCACCTGCTTGAGAGTTTTAATGCTGATAATCGATTTCTCCACCATCAGAAACTGGTCGTCCGGGTAATTCCTGAAAATCACCTTGCCATAGCGGTCTGGGTCCAAGCCGCCCCTGGCCATGCTTTTCCGGTACACATCCTGGTGGATCCCCACCTTGTAGTCCCCCTCTTCTTTCAGGTATTCCAGGTAGTCCTTCACCAGGCCCATGACCACCTTATCCGTCTCTACCTGCGAAAACTGGAAGTTTCCATGACTGTCCCGTTCCATCAAAAGACCCTCCTGGAAAAATTCCGGAATGTCGTTGAACAGGTCGTCGTCCCGCCGATTCCACACGGCAATTCCGCCCTCTTCTTCGGAACGACGCGCAAGCCGTCTCAAAAATTCCAGTTTGTCTTCCAGAACCGGATAAGCGGTATGAAAATCTGAATCGTGGGTCTGGTTGTATTCCCCGATAATCGTGCTCAGTTTTATGATAAAGACCTGTATCTCGTTTACAAACTCCAGGATACCTTCAGGTATCACGATGACACCGTAATTCTTTCCAAAGGCCGCCCGTCTGACAATGCCGTCGCATATCACCCGGGAAAGATGCCTGAGGGTTATACCATAAGCAAGATAGTCTGTTTCCCCTTTCTTTTCGGCTGCCCGGATTCGCTGAGTGTCCGTATAGTCAGCCAGTTCTTCACCAATAAGTGTTATGTTGGCGTGGGTCTGCAGGGCGACTTCAAGCGCCAGATGGCTGGCAACCCGTCCCATGACCTTGCAGACATGCCAGTATTTGACATCCGAACTGCTGTCGGTACAGAGGTTGCCCACCGAGTTGGCAAATGCCCTGGCCGCTGTATGAAAACCAAAGGACATGGCACATAGTACATGCCCCTGGGCATCTTTGACCTGAATATCACCGTCAATGGTTTTCGGAACCCCGATGACCTGAATATTGGCCTCAAACATCTCCTGGGCCAAAAATGCCGCATTGGTGTTTGAATCGTCGCCCCCCACCACCACCAGAGCACTCAGGTTCAAGGCCTGGCATGTCTCCCTGGAAAGCGCCATTTTTTTGGGCGTGTCAATCTTGGTGCGACCGGTCTTGATCATGGTAAAGCCGCCCAGATTTCGATATCGGTTCACGAGATCGGCATCAATTTCGACGACATCATTTTCCACAATGCCTTCCGGTCCCGAGCAGAAACCCGTAGACGCTGTTTTCCGGATTCGCCTTTTTGGCTGCATCGTAAACACCTGCGATGACATTGTGGCCTCCCGGGGCAGGACCACCCGAGAAGACAATACCGATATTGCGCTGCTTTCCGTAAGTTTCCTTAAGCGCTTTATCCGGCGCATTTTCGCCCACGACCTTCTGCACCACGTTACCGATGATGGCCGGTAAGCTTTTTTGGGCTTCCCTGTCCACATGGAATTGGTATGTGTCCTCGGAAATCAATCGGGTGTAGGGCTGGTGAAAAACCTCGCAGATGCGTGGCACATGGTTTCGCCGTTCGATCATTTCCTGACTGTCACGACCGACAACTTTTTTTATCTCCGGGTTTTCCATCAATTCGTCAACTGAGATGTCTTGTGATTCCTGCATGCACAACCTCCATTTTTCATCTAAATAAAATCGTGGAACGATTTTATGGATCGCGACGTTGTCGTTCTAAAAAGGATCATTATGATTGCTGTTATTTGACGTCATCCACACTGAAATGGTTACCGGTAGCACGGACTGAGATAATATCCGTTGGGAAGGGTTTCTGTCAAGGTGTTCGTGACAATCGTTTTGACAAAGAATCCTTTACTTTATCTATCGAATACTATATGAATTTTATTTATCCTGTTATATTTGATTTGGAGAAAACGCGTTGTGGAGCGTTTAGTGGTATTAAAATGATATGCAAACAAAAAGGAGGCTAACAATGAAAAAGGGTTTATTGTTCGGATTGGCTGTATTCCTGTTCGCAGGGATCTTTTTCTCAACAACGGCCATGGGTGCCGACATTGAACTGGCAAAAACGTCTCATGTTGAAAAGATTCTTCAAAGAGGGGAACTGCGTGTTGGTTTCGAGTCCGGTTATGTGCCCTTTGAAATGACGGATAAAAAGGGTAACTTTATTGGATTTGACATGGACTTCGGCAGAAGACTCGCCAAATCCATGGGCGTAAAGTTCGTACCCATCAACACCGCCTGGGACGGCATCATTCCCGCCCTCATGACCGATAAGTTCGATATTATCATGGGCGGCATGACCATTACCCAGGAAAGAAATCTCAAGATCCTTTTTGCGGATCCTTACATTGTCGTGGGACAAACCATCCTGCTGAACAAAAAACATGAAGGAAAAGTCCTGTCCTACAAAGACCTGAATGATCCCAAATTTATCCTGACATCCAGGATGGGTACCACCGGCGAGCAGGCCATAAAGAAATTAATACCCAAAGCCACCTACAAAGGCTTTGAGTCCGAAGCAGAGGCCGGTCTGGAAGTTATCAACGGCAAAGCCGATGCCCTGGTCTATGATCTGCCTTTCTGTGGTTTCCTCTATGGCAGTCAGGGCCAAGGGAAAACCGTTTTCCTGAACGAGCCCTTTACCTATGAACCGCTGGCCTGGGCCATCAATAAAGGCGATCCGGACTTTCTCAACTATCTGAACAATTTCCTGCGGCAATCCAAAGGAGACGGATTCTATGAGCAAGTCTACAACAAGTGGATTATCGGCTCTGATTGGAAAAAGGAACTCCAGTAATCATCGAACCGTCAAGATAGGTCATTAACAGTAAACAGGCCGGCTATCTACTTCCAATGGGTGGCCGGCCTGTTTTGTCAAAAACCAATCAAATCTGGACCGCACATTAGATAGCTTATAGGGTATAGAAAAGAAGACCATGAACGCATCCGGGAAAAATCAACTGGCAATAAGGCCTGCTTTATACAATATGTGGGTGGGCGTATTCGTCGTGTTTTTACTAATTGTGGCCGGCCTTTTTTATTATGCGACCCAGAAAATCGAATACGTCTGGCGCTGGAACCGCATGCCTATTTATTTTGCCTACAAAGACACGGTTGAGATCAATTCCGAAATCGCAGGTGAAGTTGACAAGATTGTCAGAAAAGGCAAGCAATCCATCGTTGCAGTTAAAGGCGAAACGGAAACCGTTTCATACACGGTCCCGACAACAGGCTTGACGGTTGTCGAGGGGGAGATCATCTCTCTCGGAGATAATATCGGCGCACATGAAGAATGGAAACCCGGCTTGCTGTTGATCGGCCTGTGGCTGACGCTGAAGCTGAGCCTCATGGCTACGATTTTTGGTGTTGTTATCGGTGTGGCAGGGGGTCTGGCAAGAATTTCATCGAATCCGGCCTTAAAATGGACAATCATCGTATATGTCGAAATTATACGCGGGTCACCGTTGATGGTACAAATTCTCATCTGGTATTTTGTCCTCGGAACGGTTATCAACGACCTCCTTGCTGCGTATGGGATGGGACGGCTTTCCGCCTTCTGGTACGGCGTTGCCTCGCTATCCTGTTTTGCCGGTGCCTATGTGACGGAAATTGTCAGGGCCGGTATACAATCCATTCATCGCGGCCAGACCGAAGCGGCAAGATCGCTGGGTATGACATATGCCCAGTGTATGCAACACATTATTCTACCCCAGGCGCTTCGACGCATCCTGCCGCCCCTGGCGGGACAATTTATCAGCCTCATCAAAGACTCATCGCTGTTAGGTATTATTGCCATTCGCGAATTGACCAAAGCAGCAAGAGAGGCCGTATCAGCCAGCCTGCAGCCGTTCGAAATCTACCTGGTTGTGGCGGTGCTGTATCTGGTTTTGACCTTTTCCCTTTCCATGTTCGTTCAACATCTTGAGAGAAGGAGTGCCGTAAAGTGATTGATGTTCAAAACATTTACAAGACTTTCTTTGTACCGCATGAAGTCAAAGCCCTCGTGGATGTATCCTGTCAAATCAAAGCCGGCGAAGTCGTGGTCGTCTGCGGACCTTCCGGATCGGGAAAAAGCACCCTGTTACGATGCATGAACCGGCTTGAAAAAGCGGAATCAGGCCATATAGTCATTGACGGTATCGATGTTCTCAACCCCAAGACCAATATTAATAAAGTCCGTGCCGAAGTGGGAATGGTCTTTCAGTCCTTCAATCTTTTTCCCCATAAAACCGTTTTCGAGAACGTTACCCTGGCCCAGCTTGTTGTCCGAAAAAGATCCAAAAAAGACACCCGCAAAAAAGCCGATTTCCTGCTCAATAAAGTCGGCATTTCCGACAAGGCCAAGGCCTATCCGGACAATCTCTCGGGCGGACAACAGCAGCGTGTGGCAATTGCCCGGGCCCTGGCCATGGACCCGAAGGTGATGCTGTTCGACGAACCCACGTCGGCCCTGGACCCGGAAATGATCGGCGAGGTCCTGGATGTCATGAAAACACTGGCACAAGAAGGCATGACCATGGTTGTGGTGACGCATGAGATGGGATTTGCCAAAGAAGTAGCGGACCGCGTCATATTCATGGATGCCGGTGCTGTGGTAGAAGTGGGTACACCCAAGCATTTTTTCGAAAACCCCGAGCACGATCGAACCAAGCTGTTTTTAAGTCAGATTCTTTAATACGCTTCGCGTCATTTGCACTTCGTGCGATATTAGCGCTACGCGCGTCATTTGGCCTGCGGCCGAAATTAACCCTTCGGGTGTCATTTACTTCGTGTCATTCATCGTAGCTCTCAGCTTTAAGCAACAATAAATTACGCGCGAAGCGCAAATATCGTCCGATAGGACAAATGTCACACGAAGTGTAAATGACGTCCGAAGGACATACTGACGCGGAACAAATAAAAAGGGTCTACTTCAGCAGTTGGAGCGACAACGTCGCGATCGATAAAATCATTAAATGATTTTATTTCTATATCTTGTGCTCAAAAACCCAATTTGACACTCCCCCTTGTGTTTTTTCTTTACAAGCCCCCCATTCCTTGCTATAAATTCGTATTCATAAATAACCATCGTTGCACGATTGTTATTAACGTACCAGGAGAACACCTTTCATGAAGCTGAAAAAATTGGAAATACAGGGATTCAAGTCTTTTCCGGAAAAGGCGGCCATTTCGTTTCCCCAGGGTATTTCTGCTGTCGTCGGCCCCAATGGCTGCGGCAAAAGCAATATTGTCGACGCACTTCGCTGGGTGATGGGTGAACAAAGTGTCAAACAGCTGCGCGGCAAGAACATGGAAGATGTTATATTTTCCGGCACCAATGGCAAACCGCCCTTGAACATGGCCGAAGTTTCCCTGACACTGCTCAACGACAACGGGTCAGCCCCCGAAGAACTCAAGGCCTTCACTGAAATCAATGTAACCAGGCGACTGTACCGATCCGGAGAGAGTGCCTTTTTTATCAATCGACAACCCTGCCGCTTGAAGGATATCCATAATGTCTTCATGGGAAGCGGCATGGGAGCAAAGACCTATGCCGTCATTCAGCAAGGCAACATCGGGGTCATTACGGACGCCGGCCCTGATGAGCGGCGCCTTTTTATAGAAGAGGCCGCCGGGGTCACGCGATATAAGAACCGTAAAAAGGAAGCCCTGAGCAAGGTCGCGTCAACGCACCAGAATCTCTTGCGGGTGAGCGACATCATAACGGAAGTCAATCGTCAGATGGCAGGTCTGAAGCGGCAGGCCCGGATAGCCGAGCGGTATAAAAAATATTCGGACCGGCTCAAGAAGCTCACCGTTCAACTGGGCATCCATTACTATGATGAATATGCCGAAAAAATAACCGCTACCGCCCGGCTGCTTCAAACACGAAAAGACGACGATCTCCAGCATGCATCCCAGCTAAAGAAAATTGATGCGGCTGTCGAAGAAATTAAATTGAAACGCTGGCAAAAGAACCAGGAAATCTCGGCCCAGAAGTCACAGACATTCGAAGCCCAGCGTAAGATAGACCGCCTAGAAACGGATATCGACCACCTGCGCAACGAGATCGAACGGTATGCGCATGAGATAATGGGACTGGAAACAGCTAAAAACGGCCTGGAAGAAAAGAATACCAGCATTATCCAAGAGATCGATGTGGTCGAAAAAGAATATGCGTCTCTATCCGCCGAAAAAAAAGTGGCCACCTCCCAGATCGATGCGAAACAGACAGAATATCAACACATACGGGACCGGCTCACCCAACTGAATCAACAGCTCGAGGTGAGCAAATCAGGTCTCATGGAGATGGTGGCCGAGGAAGCCCGCTACAAAAACACCTACCAGAATGCCTCCAGCAACAAAGAAAATCTGGCCCGGCGGCGGAACCGCATAGACCTGGATGTCGAAGCGGCCCAACAGCATGTCCAGGAAGCAAAACAATCTGTTTTGGTGCATGAAAAAGATATTTCTCTTCTTCGGGAAAGCCTGGCAGCACTAAAAGCCCAGCTGACAACCATTGAAAGCCAGGTCAACACCAAAATAGAAGCCCTGAGCCGTCAGGTTAAACAGACGCAATCGATGGAAATGGAGCGCAATCAGATCCGGTCGCAGGTGTCGGCACTGAAGAAATTGTCCGAAAGCTATGCCTGGTACCGCGATGGTGTTCAGGCAATTATGCGCATTCGTCCGGACCTGCCGGACAATGCCTCGCCGGGTTCTGAGCTTCCGGGACAACAGAAATCCGGGATCGGCACCGGGTTTTCGAAGGATATTGTGGGACTGATGGCGGAAGTCATCGAGCCGGACCCGACATATGAAACAGCAGTGGAATCGGTCCTGGGAGACGCCCTGCAATATATCATCGTCAAGGATCAGGACACCGGCATGCAGGCCATCGATTATCTCCAGGCCACCGGTGAAGGCCGGGGGGGATTTATTCCCATACCGAGCATCAAGCCCGTATCACCCAATACCCAGGAGGGCACCGATTCATCCCAAAGACTTCTGCAGCATGTTTCCGTGAAAGCCGGTTTTGAAAATGTCGCCAACGCGCTCCTGGGACATGTCTTTGTGGCCGATAATCTGGCCGAAGCCCGTACCCGTTTCAACCGCAACGGCCGCATACAGACAATTGTCACCAAAGACGGCAACATCATTTCTCACCAGGGTGTCTTTCTCGGCGGCAGCAAGGATAAACTGTCCAATATTCTCACCAAAAGGCAGGAACTGAAGGGGCTGACCCGGCAGGCGGCACAACTCGACAAGAAAGTGGATTCTGAGAAAAAAACCCAGGAAGCGCTCGGAAAAGAGGTTCGAAAGCTGGAGGAAACCCTGCAGCAGCATATCGAAAAGAAAGAGAAGCTCCTGGTGAAAGAAAGAGAGGCTGAAAAAAATCTTTACCAGACGGCTGAAGAATTGAAACATGCCCGGCGCCATCTGGAAATGCTGCTTCTCGAACGGGAGCAGCTTATCGGTGAGGAAAACAACATCGATGTCGAGATAAGCAAATTTCAAAAGGCCATCGCCGAAATAGAGCAAAACGTTGGCGATGCCCAGAAGACCGTCACAGACACCAATGAAAAGATAAGCGGTGTCACGGAGGAGCTTGAACGGGCCAACCAGCAGATTATCGATTTGCGTCTCAAACACACCTCACTCATCGCAAGTGTCGAAAACAACCATAATACCCTGAGGCGTTTAAAGGATTTCTGGCAGGATGGTTTAAAGAGGCTGGAACAACTCACCCAGGACATCACCATCAAAAAAGAAAAGCGCATCGCCTTGAAGGAAAACAACAAGCGCTTAGACGATGAACTGTCCCATATGTATGTGCAGTTCAACAAACTCAAAGAGGTACTCCACCATAACGAAGCGGACTACCTGACCATTGACGAAGAGTTGCAGGAAAAAGACGATATTGTTTCGAACATCCAGAAGGCCAGGGAAACCACGCTCCAGAATATTCGCCTACTTGAACTGGAACAGTCACAACAGACCATCAAGCAGGAAAATATCGCCAACCGCCTAGAGGAGAAATACTTTCAGACCATTGACCAGTTGAGGTTTCAGGTTGACAAGGTACCGGAGGATGCCCCCTTGCCGGTCAGAAGACATGGAAGAAGAAAAGGAACGTCTGGGTGCCAAAATTTCCAGAATCGGGGATGTTAACCTGGGAGCCATCGATGAATACGATGAGTTGAAAACCCGCTACGATTTTCTCATGGAGCAGCAGGAAGACCTTAACAAGGCCATCCAGGATCTTTACAAGGTCATCAAGAAGATCAACCGGATTACCCAGGAGCGTTTCATCAACACATTCAATGCCGTCAATGAAAAACTTGCCGAAGTCTTTCCGCGTCTGTTCGAGGGCGGCACAGCCAAACTGATTCTGACGGACCCGGACAAACCCCTGGAGACGGGCGTGGAATACATGATTCACCCGCCAGGCAAAAAACTGACGCGCATGAGCCTTCTTTCGGGTGGTGAAAAAGCCATGTCCGCCATCGCTTTTATCTTCTCCATTTTTCTCACCAAGCCGACGTCTTTCTGTCTCATGGACGAAATCGACGCCCCCCTGGACGATGCCAACGTTTTTCGCTTCAATGACCTGTTGAAGGTGATCGGTCAGAAATCACAGATCATCATGATCACACACAACAAGCGCTCCATGGAATTTGCGGACACCCTGTTTGGCATCACCATGGGCGAAAAAGGGGTGTCCAAGATTGTCTCGGTCAACTTCGACAGGCAAGCCAATATAGATCAGGTTGATAGGCTTTAGACTATTAGACTATAGGTATATGAACACGAAACGCCTACCATTCTACAATCTAAACGTTCTTAAACAACCTAATCTAAATAAAGTAAAATATTTTTATGAACGTTAAGCCATCAAACAACTCAGAAAAAAAAGGGTTTTTCAGCCGTCTCAAGCGGGGGCTGTCAAAGACGCGGGAAATCCTCACCACAGATATCGATGACCTCTTTGCGGGTAAAAGAAAACTCGACGATGAGCTGTTGGAAGAACTGGAAGAGCTGCTGATCACATCCGATATCGGTGTCTCTACCGCCATGGACATCATGGATACCATCTCCAAAAAAGCTTCGGAAATCAATGATGCCCATGGCCTCAAACAGGTTCTCAAAGATGAGATCGCCGGCATTATGGGTCACGTGACCCCCACCCTGCAGACCGCGCCTGAAAAACCCCATGTCGTCATGGTCGTGGGAGTCAACGGTGTGGGTAAAACCACCACCATCGGCAAGCTTGCGGCAAGACAGACCACCCAGGGTAAAAAAGTGCTTATCGCGGCAGCCGATACCTTCCGTGCGGCAGCCATCGAACAGCTCACGATCTGGGCCGAAAGAGCCCAGGCCGACATTGTCAAACACAAGGACAATGCAGACCCCTCGGCCGTCGTCTTCGACAGTATCGAAGCCGCAATTTCACGCAATGTGGATATCGTTTACATCGACACGGCAGGCAGGCTTCACACGAAAATCAACCTGATGGAAGAGATCAAGAAGATCAAACGGACCATTGCCAAAAAAATGCCCCAGGCACCCCATGAAATTCTCCTGGTGCTGGATGCCACCACCGGTCAAAATGCCATTTCCCAGGCCACCCTGTTCAATGAAGCCCTGGACATCACCGGTCTGGCCCTGACCAAACTGGACGGCACGGCCAAGGGGGGCATCGCCGTAAGTATCTGCAGCACCTTGAATATCCCCCTGAAATACATCGGCGTGGGGGAACAGATCGACGACCTGCAGGATTTTGACCCCCAGGCGTTTGTGGAGGCGCTTTTTTAATACGTCACGTCGAATCTCTCGAACTCACCGGTATAGTCCTGCCAGGTGACATCCACCTTGTCGACCCTGGCACGGGGAGGACCCTCCTGACACCATGCCAGCGTTGCGTTTACGTCAGCTGCCTCACCTTCAAACACCGCTTCCACCGAACCATCCATTTTGTTCCGTACCCAGCCGCTCACGCCGTGGCTTATGGCAGCACGCTGGGTCTCCATCCGGAAAAAGACGCCCTGGACCTTGCCGGTAATAATGACGTGAGCCCTTACCCTGTTTTCCATGACTACCCCTTTCGGGACGTATATCAGATTATAAGTTGTATGTCTTCACCCAGCTCAGGTCGATTAAAGGATTTGGCATCTCCCGACAACAGCCGCCGCATGATCGTGGCTATGAGTACGGCACCTGTCCTGAGCACCAGATTAATTAAGCAATTAAGCCATAAGCGGTAAGCGGTAAGCAGCTTACAGCTTATGGCCTCAACTTTCGGGTTTCGCCCTCAATAGAGCGAAATGGGTGATTCAATGGCGATTTGCGCTGTTTGAGCCGCCTAGGGCACCTTACATCAACGCATGTCAATAAAATTTAATCAGTAAACACGGTCAATTGGTGGCCATGTTTGTTTAATAATATGGCCAACGCTGATGTTAGGAGCCCTTGCGGCGAGTTCGCAAAGCGCCAGGGAATTATTCATTTCGCGTTTTTGAATCCCGAAAGTTGAGTTATGGCTTAATGTTATCAGCTAATGGCTATCCCTATGATAGCGATGTAATCTTCCTCCGACAGGATTTCAACCCCCAGTGCCCTCGCCTTCTCGATCTTGGACGCCCCCACTTTCTCACCGCACACCAGCATGTCCGTGGTGCTGCTCACCGCTGTCTGCACCCTGGCTCCCAGTCGTCGCGCGTCCGACTGCATGGCTTCCCGGCTGCCGTGCTGCATCTTGCCGGTGAAGACGATGCCCTTTCCGGCAATCGCGCTTTCGACCGTCTGCGTCTCATGAACAAGGGGCGTGATTACGAGGTTGAACCCGAGAGCCAGCAGATGGTCGATGGTCTTTCTGAGATCCTGAATACCTTTATGGATGGACTGGCTTGTGATACCCCCGAAACCATTGATGTCCTCGATGCGCGTACGATCCACTTCCAGGAGGTCCTGGAGCGTTATGTGGGAAAGCAGCTTGCGACTGTCCCCGGTGCCCAGGTTCGAAATTCCCAGGGCCGCCAGGAAGCGCCAGTCTTCCACGGGTTTGTTTTTGCTGATATCCAGGGCCTCTGCCAGGTTTTTTGACTGGACCGGTCCGAACCCCATGCCAGTAAAATCCGCTTCCGTCAAAGCGTAGATCTTCTCCAGGGTATTGTATCCCTTTTCCACAAGTTTCTGGATAGTTTTGATGCCGAACCAGTCTGCATTCCCCAGGGTTTTAAACCAGTGACTGATCCCCTGTTCCATCTGTGCCCGGCACAAGCGGTTGTCGCATTTCAGAAAATCATTCTGCCATACAAGTTGCGTCCGGCACACCGGACACACGGACGGAAGGGAAACCTCTTTGGATGGTTTCAGAACCTTTTCTAACTTGGGAATGACCTCACCGCTCCTGATGATTTCAATTTCCGAACCCCGCCCGATCTTTTCTTTGAGCACCATACCCGCGTGGTGAGCGGTGACCCTGCGAATCGTGGCACCCGAAAGGGAGATGGGCTCCACCTCCATAACCGGTGTGATATTTCCGGTCCTGCCCACCTGCCAGGTAACTGCATCCACCACCGTGACGGCGGTGTCACCCTTTGTCTTGATGGCGATCTGCCAGCGGTAGTGGTGGGCCGTGGCACCCATAGCCTCCCGGAGCTCCGGGTTGACTACCTCGGCCACCGCGCCGTCCATGGGGTAGTCTGTCTGATGGGCCAGATCAGCCAGGATGGCATCCATATCATGCAGCATGGTGTCGGCATCGCCTTCCCAGAAGACAAGCTGACGGTATGGTACAAAATGGACCGCCTGATCTTCAAGGGCCTTTCGGGCAGATTCATTCAAGGTGTCCGACGAGACAATGCCCACCACCATGTTGCGGGGATGCTCGAACACACCGGACAACTGCTCGTCAAAGTAGGATTTTTTGATAACGATCTCCCCCACACCCAGACCCCGCCCCCCCACAGGAAGGACACCCTTTAAAAAGGCATTGCTGATATCGTAGCCGACCTCGCCATTGCCTCTGGAAGCCAATACCAGGCCATCATCCCGCCCGGCCAGACCGTCCAGCTTTGGGGTAACCCGGTAGAAATAGGTTCTATGCCCATGTCTTTTGCTGCTTTGGAGACCCGGACAACAAATCGCTCCAGGGCTTCTCTGGTATAGGCCTTGTCCGTGGACAGCATGGGAACAGGATGCCGAATTTCCTTTTTACCGGAAAATGCCTCGGGCTCCACGGCATGCAGAAAAGGGTGGTCGGGATCGAGACTGCGCAGTTCCTCCACCAGCCGGTCATACACAGCATCACTGACAAGGGGTGAACCCTTTCGATAGGCTTCGTTGTAAGTCAACAGGTTTCGGAGAATTTCGTCGATATTGCCCGTCATGCCAACACCTCACAGAGTTTCTGGACAATCATGGCCGTATCTTTCCGTGCTTGCTTGAATTGCTCACGTTTAAATCCCGGTTTCCAGGTCAGACTGGAGAGTTCATCGGACACCACCAGAAGACCACCCACATCCACACCATGAAACAAGCCCACGGACAACAGGGCCGACAGCTCCATTTCCACGCCCAGGATGCCTTTTTCCTGAAAAGACAGACACCGCTTCACGGGTTTCCCGGAAAGCCGCATCCGTAGTCCACACCAGGCCCTCATGATAGGTCATCCGGGCCGAGTCCAAGGTCTGCCGGGTTTCTTGCAGAATAAGATTCGAGGGTGGGACAATATCCATTGTCTTTCTCAGGTAGTGAAGAGAGGTTCCCTCATTCACCAAGGCACCATTAGGAACAATCATGTCGCCGATGTGGACATCTTTTGATATGGCACCGCACCATCCCATAAACACAATCCGGGTAACCCCCCAGGCAATGAGTGTTTCCAGGATCATGGCCCCATAGGGTGCTCCGATAAAGGGCCCGCACAGGGACATGCCGGAACTCCGGCCGGATCCAACCACAAGATCGGCAGTGTAGAGATGCCGGCTGCCCTGGTCCTCAAACCCCATAAGACTTTTCAGCAGTTGAAAATCGGGCGTGGTTGCAGCCATCACGGAGACAGGCCCGAGTTCGGGCGAGTTCCGGTTCTTGACGGGTCTAATCACAGGTGTGGCGTTAGGTGAGAGATGCATTTTAATTCTCTAACCGAAGAAAAGGATACAGAGAAAACTATAAGTCGAAGCATTAAGCTGTAAGCCGCTTTTCACTTCTGGCTTTCAGCTTAATGTTCAAGCTATTATGCCGGCACGGCCAGTCCCGTCATTGTCTCCTTTACTTCGTCGATCACCTCATACAACCATAACACATCTTCCACGGTCAGGCGGCCGGCCTTCATGGGTGCCCTTTCGCCCCCTTCCTTCTTCATCAGAATTCGCGGTCCGATCTGCACCTTGGGCTGTCCTTCGTTATATTGATTGATGGAGATGATGAGACCGGTTTCCTCACACCGCCATGTTTTCAGTACCTTATCCTTTTCAGGGTCAAACGGCATCGCTATCCTCCCTTATGAAACCGACAATTTTGAAAAATCGGCAAAGTTATCAAAAAGTTCGGCAATATTGCCGAGAAGTGCCAGCCGGTTACGTCTGGCACCCTTGTCTTCCGCCATGACCAGGACGCCGTCAAAAAAAGCGTCCACACGATCCCGCAGGGAGGCAATTTCCAACAGACCTTCTTCAAAACGGCCCTTTTCCAGGTGCGCCAGCGCCCGGTGCCTGACATCCGTAAACGCTGCAAACAGATCACTCTCAGATGGATGCTCAAACAACTGTTCATCCACCACAGCCCCTTCAAACCCCTCTGCTTTGCGAATAATGTTGACCACACGCTTGAACGAAACCGCCAGGGGCTCAAAATCGGGCATCCCCTTCAGTCTCTCAAGGGCGTTGACCCTGCTCCACACCTCGGGCACGCTGTCTGCCCCGGCACTGACCACAGCGGCGATAACGTCCTTTGAACATCCTTCCTCCACCAACTGGCGTGACATGCGGTTTTTCAAAAAGGTGAGGACATTTTCGGCTGTCTCTGCAGCATCCTTTTGGCTCTTTTCTGAAAAAAGTGCCAGCGATTTCAAGATCATGTCTTTCAGCGGAATCGACAGCCCCTGATCCAGCATAATATTGATGATGCCGATACCCTGGCGCCGAAGCGCATACGGATCGGAAGCACCGGTGGGCACCAGTCCTACCGAGAAACACCCGCAGATGGAATCGATCTTGTCGGCAATCGCCAGAACAGCGCCGGTTCGTGTTTCCGGAAGCGGTCCCCCCGAATAGGTGGGTCGGTAATGTTCTTCTATGGCTGAGGCGACATCCGCCGGTTCTTTGGAAAACGTGGCATAAATACGTCCCATGATGCCCTGCAGTTTGGGAAACTCCACCACCACCTGGCTCACCAGGTCTGCCTTGCACAAACCGGCCGCCCGTACCACGCGTTCATGGAAGGCTGAATCAGTGGAGACCAGCGCCGCCACATGGGCACCGATTTTCATGACCCGCTGGATCTTTTCCGCCATGGTGCCGAGGGCGGCCTGAAAAAGAACCCCCTGCAGACGTTCATTCCAGGGCTCGAAAAGCACCTTTACATCACTCTGATAGAAGAATTGCGCGTCCGCAAGTCGTGCCCGCAGTACCCGCTCATGCCCTCTTGCCACCAGGCTGAGATCTTTGGTGCGGGTGTTGTTGACGGCGATAAAATAGGGCATCAGGTTCCCGGCACTATCCACCACGGCAAAGTATTTCTGGTGTTCCCGCATGGCCGTAATCAGAATTTCACGGGGAATATCCAGAAAATCTTCATCGAATCTGCCGGCGGTCGCCACCGGATACTCCACAAGGTTGGTGACGATATCGAGCAACTCATCATCCGGCAGGACATTGCCACCCACACCTGCGGCAGCGGCTTCGATTTCCCGGGCTGTTTCCTTTTTTCGCACCGCCATATCCACCACCACATGGACTGAGTGCAGTTTGTCCACATATTCTTCTGGTTCGCTTATTTTGATTTTTGACGGATGCATGAAGCTGTGACCGAACGTGGTCCGACCACTCTTGATATTACCCAACTGGAACGGTACTATCTGAGATCCCAACAAAGCCAGGATAGAATGGATGGGACGGGCAAAGGTGATATTCAACTCACCCCATTTCATGGTTTTTGGAAAAGGGATGGACAGGATAGCCTCCGGCAGCATCTGCTTTAAAATAGTTCGGGTCGCCAGGCCCCGCTCCACAACCTTGGCACACACATAGGACCCCTTTTCCGTCTTTTTCACCTTGAGGGTCCTGACATCCATACCCACCTTCTCCGCAAACTTCCGAATCGCCACGGTGGGATTACCGGCATCGTCATAAGCCACTTTCTGCGGCGGCCCCAGCACCTCTGTGGTCACGGTCTTCTGTCTGACGGCAACATCATCTATCACGACGGCCAGGTGTCTCGGTGTACCGTACATGCTGACTTCTCCGCTCGCGATACGGGCAGCGGTCAGTTTGTTTTTAAGCGTTGTCGCAAGCGCTTTCAGTGCCGGTGCTATGTAACCAGCCGGTATCTCCTCGGCACCGATTTCAAGCAATAGTTTCTTCATATTTTCCCCTTATAAATTCGCTTTGCGAATTTATTGACGCGGCTTCGCCGCTTATTTATAGCATTTCAACCGATCAGCATAAGCTTTAAGCCGTAAACCAGCTTATCGCTTACGCTTATAGCTTATAGCTTATCTTCATCAACGGATATCCCATGGCTTCCCGCTGTTTCAGATACCCTTCGGCACACTGCCGGGCCAGGTTGCGTATGCGCCCGATGTATCCGGTTCTTTCGGTTACACTGATGGCACCCCTTGCATCCAGAAGGTTGAAGGTATGGGAGCATTTCAGACAGAATTCATAAGCAGGTATGACCAGATCCATGGCAATTGTTTTCTGTGATTCGGATTCAAATTTGGCAAACAGGTCCAGGAGCATAGTTACATCGGCCTTTTCAAAATTATATGTGGATTGCTCCACTTCCTGGCGGTGATGCACCTGGCCATAGGTAATCGTATCGTTCCACATGAGATCGTACACATTATCGACCCCCTGCAGATACATGGCGATACGCTCCAGGCCATAGGTCAGTTCCACGGGAATGGGAGACAAATCCACACTTCCGGCCTGTTGAAAATACGTAAACTGCGTGATTTCCATGCCATCGAGCCACACCTCCCACCCCAGGCCGGACGCGCCGAGGGTAGGAGATTCCCAATCATCTTCCACGAACCGGATATCATGTTCCAGCGGATCGATACCCAGAACCTTCATGCTCTGCAGGTATTGCTGCTGTACATCCGGTGGTGAGGGTTTCAGGATGACCTGGTACTGGTAGTAGTGCTGCAGCCGGTTTGGGTTCTCACCGTATCTGCCGTCTGTGGGTCGCCTGGACGGCTGAACATAGGCCACCTTCCAGGGTTCCGGTCCCAGCGCCTTCAATGTGGTATTGTGATGAAAGGTGCCGGCCCCCACCTCCAGATCGTAGGGTTGTGTAACCACGCATCCTTTCCGCGCCCAGAATGTGTCCAGTTTTAATATAACATCTTGGAAATTCATATCCTGTCCTTTTATGATCTTGGTTTGTTGAGTTTGTTGTGTTCTTTGAGTTTATCGAGTTGTGATGCCTCAGCAGAAGCTTGGTAATACAGCTACTTCAACTCGCTAACCCTGTTTCATCAACCCGAACTAAACTTCCAATGGAAACTCATTAACTTAAAACTTCTAACCGCTACTCCCCTCCCGTCAACACACGAATCGAGTATCCGGGCATCTTCCCGCTGACGAAGAATGTTCTCCCATATCCCCCTGAGTCTGTCAATATCTTCCATGTCTCCCATTGCCCAGACACATCCGCCGCCGCCGGCACCTGTAAATCGAACCCCGCAGGCATTTTCCACTGCCGATTCCCGCAATTGCTCTCCCATCTCGTCGAAGACTTCCGGCGTCATTTCCCGCCGAAGCGCCACCTCCCTGTTCATGCAGCAGGCCGCCTCCTTATAATTCAGGTCAATCATGGCATCAATAAATTCCCGGGTAATGGTGCAGATTTCCTCCCATTTTTGACGATGTTTCCCGGCAATGAACTGTCTGACCCACTGGCCGTTGATATCTTTGGAAACATGCGGCACTCCGCAATAGGCCACCAGGATGTGCGATTCAATCTCAGTGAAACAGCGCGGTTCGACAATGGTGACTTTTTTAAATGCCCGGGTAGCACCCTCCTGGGCCCAATACCAGGCATGGATACCCCCGTAAGCAGCTGCCAGATGATCCTGAAGACCGCAGGGTACGCCCGCCACACTGCCCTCCAGAGCATGGGCCAGCAAGGCTGTTTCCTGAACCGGGGTCACGGCAGCCCCTGCTGTGGAAAGAACAGCTTGAAATGCCGCCGCCAGGGCTACCGCCGCTGATGACGATCCTCCCAGGGCACTTCTGGGAGGGGAGGCGGAAACAATCGAAATATCTACCCCGTCTGCATCAAAATAGTTGGCAATGGCAAACATCAGGCCCAGGGGATGATCAAAAGGCGCCTGAGACAGCGAAAACGTTGTGGGTTCGAAGCCCCTGGATTTGATCCGCGTGATTCCTTTTCGACCCGGTTTAACCGTCACCATGGTCCGCAGATCAAGCGCAATGTTAAAGGTACACGGCCTGTAACGCCTCAGGGGCAGATAAAATGTGCTCAGGTCCAATGTCCCGCCCATGTCGATGCGGCAGGGCGCCGAGGCTTCAACGTGTCGGTCTTTCAAGAGTTCTCTGATAGGTATAGTCATGGTCATTTTATAATGTTGTTCGTTGGGTTTATTGGGTGATAAGCAATAGGCCGGTAAGCTATAAGCTATAAGCGGCTTACAGCTTACCGCTTACAGCTTAAGGCTCATCCTCGAACCCTGAACCCTTCTTTCATTCTCCCTCCAAGCGAAGCCGGCGTAAAAACTTGAGGCTTTTCGGTTCCCTTCCCAGATGGTATGGAACAAAGGCTTCCAGAAAGGCAAGGCTCTCCCGCATGGCTGCAGGTGAAAACCGTATTCTCCCGGCCTTGTTCAACTCACATGTGTTCAGCCACTGCAACTGTTTGATGGTCCCTTTTGACAGGCATCTTTGACCGGACGAATAAGGTGTGCAGTGTTCACAAACAACACCGCCTTTGGCCGGATCGACATTTATTTTATACTGGCTAATATCTGCCATGTCCGAATGGCAGGTGCAACAATAATTCAAATTCGGGCACAACCCGGACAAGGTAAGAAGCCGCATCTGAAACAGGATACTCAAAACTTCGTCAGGTATTTCTCCGGCATCGAGTGCCCTGAGCGCATAATCCAGGAGTTGAAAAACCGCCACCTGCTGCCTGCCTTCTTCCAGGGTATCGTTGACGAGTTCCGCCCAGTAGCTGGCATATGCGGTTTTGGTAATATTTCCCCTGATGTGGTTCAACGGGCAGGAAAAAGAGGCTTCGGTGAGAACCGGTAATCCCTTGCGATTGCTTTTACTGACAACGATATCAAGCAGAGAGAACAGCTCCAGAACACCGGAAAACCGTTTGGTGCTTTTTTTGGCCGACTTTGCAATGGCGGTCATCTTGCCATGCTGGTAGGTCAAAAAAGTGATGATCAGATCAAAATCACCATAATCCAGACGGCGAATCAGAATCGCGGGGGATGAAAAAAGCGACATTTCGGGTTAAATACCTAACAGCGAGGTGGCAATGGCAAAATAGAAAAATACACTGATAATATCGATGGCGGTCGTTACAAAGGGGCCCGTTGCTACGGCCGGGTCGATCTCGATTTTTGCAAAGAGCATGGGAACCAGGGAACCCACAAGTGCCGCTACAGACATGGAACAGATGACCGAAGAACCCACGGCAACGGCAAGCATGACCGTGCTGTATTTCAGCTGTGCTACGACCCCGATGAGAAGACCATAAACAAGCCCGAGAATCAAGCCGATGGAAAGTTCCTTAAAAACCACCGGCCACAACTCACCGGTGTCTATTCGTCCCGTGGCAAGACCCCGCACGACAATGGTGGAGGATTGGGTGCCGATATTGCCGCCCATGCCCATGATCACCGGGATAAAAGCCGCCAGGTAGGTCAATTTTCTCAGGCTCTCTTCAAAATGACCGATTACGAAAAAGGCGACGATACCCCCAATGCAGCTGGCAAAAAGCCAGGGAAGCCGGATGCGCGTACTTTTAATGACAGATTTCGTCTCGACGAAATCCTCGCCCACACCTGCCATTTTCAAGATATCTTCGGTTGCCTCACGCCTGAAAATATCGATGACATCGTCGACGGTTACGATACCCACCAGCTTGTTGGTGTCGTCCACCACAGGCACGGCCAGGATATCGTACCGGGCAACAATTTTCGCTACCTCCTCCTGATCCATATCTGTCTTGACTGAAAAGACATCCGTCACCATGAAATCTTTCAGGGGTGTTTCAGGTAATACAACCACCAGCTGCCTGAGGGAACTGACACCCACCAGATTACCGTACTCATTGATGACATAGAGATAAAAAGGCATCTCCACATCCTGATGCTCTTTCTGCAACGACCGGATCGCCTCGCCTGCGGTGACATCTTCGCGCAGCGCAATGAAATCGGGTACCATGATACCGCCGGCGGTATCGTCTTCGTAGCGCAGCAGACCTTCGATCTCCTCCGACCCTTCCACCCGCATTTTATGAAGAATGGCGTCCGACATCTCTTCCGGCAGTTTGCCGATTATGTCGGCGACATCATCGGTGGGCATATCCTCAAAAACCGCCACGACGTCTTCGATTTTCAAGGCTTCCACAAAAGATAACAGGGTATCCTCTTCCAGTTCACTGAGCAGGATGCCTTTCTGCTCGATATCCTCGATCATGCTGAAAAGCTTGAGCTGTTCCGTCAGGGAAAGTGAATTGAAAACCATCGACAGGTCGGCGGCATGGGTTTTGGCAACAATTTTACGCAGGTGCGGAAGGGCATTGCGCCGCAACAGTCGTTTGACGCTTTCCATTAGAATGGTATTTCGATCCGCCATGTAGATACCGCCCTTGAGTTGATAGAGAAACCGCAGTTCGAAGAATCAATGTCGAACACGATTTTCGTGTTCGCAGGATATGCAATGATTTCCGAAAAATATCAACGATACACAAAATCAAAACACTCTCTTAAAAGGCAGCTTTTCCGGCCTTTTAAGAGACCATCAGTTTTAAAGAATTATCTTTATATGGGATGATTCCCGCAATGTCTCAAGCCAATCAATAAATGCTTTTTCAGAAAGTTCTTTATACAGCGTATTCTCGATCTCGGAATAGACCTCCTCCAGTGGCATTTCATTTTCTTTCAACATATTTTCAATATAGAAGATCTGATACCCCTGATCGGTATCCAGAACCGCGGTGTACTCGCCCTTGGAGAGACCATCCAGCGCTTCTTTCAGTTGGGGTGAAAAATCCTTGTATGGCAGCACCCCGAGATCGCCACCATTTTTGGCCAGTACTGATTCCGAGTATTGTCGGGCAAGCGATTCAAAAGATGCCCCATTTTCCAGTTCTGCATGGATATTTTCCATTTTCTCCAAAACAGCCCGTTTTCTGTTCGTGTCGGCAGTCTCTGATACCCGCATGATAATGTTGCGAAGATGATACGTCAGTTCACCCTGATACTTCTCGATGTTGCTTGCATAATATGCAGCAACATCCTCTTTTGTTATCACTATGTTAGCCTTTACGGCCATGTTGAGGAGCTTTGTCCTCAATGCCTGTGCTTTCAACTTTTCCCGGTAGGATTCGATTGTCATACCCTCGTTTTCCAGGGCTTTTCGAAAATCCTCATCCGTCCACAACTTGTTTTTTTTGATCTGTTCGATATTGCTGTCAATGTCTTCGTCGCTTACGGTAATTTTGTAGCGCTTGGTTTCCTGATCGGTAATCTTCTGATCCACCAGTTTGTTGACCACATCGCTTCTGACCCTGTAAAGCATTTGCTGTTCCTTTTCAGGGTCATAACCCACCGCTTTTATCTGTGCCTCATATGGAGACATTTCCTCCTGGACTTCGAGATACGTAATGATGTCATCATTGACGACGGCAACAATACGCTCCACGATTTCGTCTCCACCGGCAGGCATCCCGCCTGCGATTCCAACAACCCATATGGAAATCCACATGAATTGCCGCATGATCATCTTGAAATTTAAATGGCTGGTCATCTGTTATATTATTCCGTGACGGCTAGGGCCGATTCACAATTCTATCCCACGCCGACTGGTTGATATTCAAGGTATACTGTTTTTCCAATACCGCCATCCACTCCCGGTACATGGCTTCCTTTTTGATTTGTCGCACCTGCTGGACGATAACGGCGTCTATGCTGGAAGCATCCTCTTCCTTATCCGCATACTCCGCATCGGCTCCCGATGCCCTATAATGCTGTTCATAGTAGTCGGATATCTCCTCCGGGGTAATGTGTATCCGGGGTTCCAGCTCATGATCAACGACCTTTACCATCAACAGACGAATCCGCAGATCATTTTTCCACTGCTGAAAGGATACCGCCTGCTCCAGCAGCACCTGAGCGAACTCACCCTTGGGATAATCCGCTTTTATCGATGCAATCGCCTCTTCGAGCTGCGCATCACTGATCTGTATGTTAAGTTCCCTGGCTCTTTCCATAAGAATCAATCTTTCGGTAAGTTGATTCAGGATACGTAACCGGATATCAGCCAACATCCCCGCATCCATGTCCATATCCGTGGAAAAATCATTCGTAGTATCCTGGACCGCCTTTTCAAAGTCATCCACCGTGACGACACTGCTGTTGATCTGAATTAATACTTCCGGCGACACCGGTCCCTTTGAGTCGGAACAGCCAAAAAAGCCGGCCCATACAACCAGAAGTGCCCATACAATACCAAGGCATCGATAGCGCCATTGACGTTGCTGCACGAAACGCCCCCGTTGCGATTTTCGATCTTACCGCATCTACGGTGTCAGATGCCATACCGCATAGTCCACTAAAAGAGCGGAACGGCATCTTCCTTGCTAGCTACGGCAACCTTAATCGCTCAATTTAGTTAATAGAACAATTTTTTCGCGTCTCAACACGCCTGAATAAGGTGATCAGGCGTTAACATGATGCGCTATTTCTTTCAAGATGTATTTGGTCTGGGTCAAAAGACCGGTTTTTTGACCATCGGACAGGACTACCGTCAATTTATGATCGGGAGTCAGTCGAAACCGGTCCTTTTCTGAAAGAATCAGGTCGACAATGCCATGAGGATTGGCCTGATGCTGATCGGATATGTGAAGCACCAGCTGGTTCCCTGCCACATCAAGCTTCTTGATGCCCGCTTTGATCGCCAGGACTTTGAAGACGATCTTCATAAGAAGATTGGAGACTTCTTCCGGCAGCCTGCCATAGCGATCGATGAGTTCTTCCTTAATAGCTGAAATTTCGTCCATATGGGAGATTCTGGACAGCCGCCGGTAGGCTGAAAGCCGCTGATCGATGTCGGCAATATAGTGTTCCGGAATAAAGGCCGACATGGGAAGGTTGATTTCCGGTTCAAGATCATCCACCGGCTGTTCGCCCTTCAGTTCGGAAACCGACTCTTCCATGAGTTTCAGAAACATGTCATAACCGACAGCCGCAATATGGCCTGATTGCGATGCGCCGAGAATGGTTCCACCTCCCCGGATTTTAAGGTCGCTCATGGCAATCTGAAATCCGGATCCCAGGTCACTGTGGTCCATCAGTACCTTCATGCGTTTTAAGGCATCGCGGGTAATGTAGCTCTCCGGGGGAATAAACAGGTACGCATAGGCTTGCTCCTCCGCACGGCCCACACGGCCGCGCAACTGGTACATCTGCGCCAGACCGAACCGATCCGCCCGGTTGATGAAGATCGTATTGGCGGAAGGTATGTCGAGACCCGATTCGATAATCGTGGTGCACACAAGCATATCGATCTCTCTATTGACAAATCGGAGCATGATCTTTTCCAGTTCGCGCTCCGGCATCTGACCGTGGGCGATGTCCAGCCGGACGTCAGGGACGATGGATTTCAAACGGGCAGCCATCCTTTCAATACTGTTGATGCTGTTGTGGACGAAGAAAATCTGCCCGCCCCGCTGAAGCTCACGGGTAACGGCATCCTTGACGATGCCGTCTGTAAATTCGGATACATACGTCACCACGGCATGCCGATATTCCGGCGGTGTTGCAATAAGATCGATATCCCGGATGCCTATCAGGGACATGTGCAGCGTTCTGGGTATGGGTGTGGCCGTAAGGGCCAGTACGTCGACGGTGGTTCGAATTTTTTTCAGGGCCTCCTTGTGCCGCACGCCGAACCGGTGCTCTTCGTCGATGACGAACAGCCCAAGATCCTTGAAGGTAACATCTTTCTGAAGGATCCGGTGGGTGCCGACAACGATATCCACCTTTCCTTCCTTGATATCGTTCACAATTTTTCGCTGCTCCGGCCGTGACCGGAATCGACTCAAACAGGCGATATTGACGGGATACGCTTTAAAACGTTCAGAAAATGTTGCAAAATGCTGCTCGGCCAAAACCGTCGTCGGAACAAGTACGGCTACCTGTTTGCCGTTGTAAACGGAGACAAATGCCGCCCGAAGCGCCACTTCGGTCTTACCATAACCCACGTCACCACAAACGAGTCGATCCATGGGCATGGATTCACCCATATCGTGCAGGACCTCCTCGATGACCTTCAGCTGGTCGGCGGTTTCTTCGTAGGGGAATCCGTTTTCAAAATCCTGAAGCTCTCTTTCGACAGACCGGTGGGAAAAGCCTTTATGCACCTTTCTGGCTGCATAGATCTTGAGCAGTTCCTTGGCGATCCTGACTGTCGACTTTTTCGCTCTGGTTTTCATGCGGTCCCAGGAGCTGCCCCCCATCTTGTCGACGACCGGCACCACACCATCCACACCCATGTATTTCTGGATCAAGCTCATACGCTCCACCGGCAGATACAGCCGGTCGTCGTCCTTATATATGATCAGCAGATAGTCGTTGGTCGCGAATTCCACCTTCAATTTGGTGAGCCCCTTGTACTGACCGATACCGTGTTGGTCGTGCACCACAAGATCGTCGATCTTGAGGTCCTCGAAACTGAGCAGCTGCTTGTGGATACGGGATTTTCCGGCGGCCGTTCCTTTTCGGCGCGTACCGAATATCTCGTTGGCCGTTATCAGCGCGATAGAGGCCTCGGGCCAGACAAATCCGGACTCTATTTCACCCACGCACAGGTAAACCGTTTTTGTTTGATGATTTTTCAGGGCCTGCCCGGCAGGAAAAGTTTCCCTGGACAGAACCTGAACAGGGTACGGCTGGAGCATGGATTTTATTCGCTCGGCCTGTGATGAAAAGGCACAGGCAATCACCGTAAGATAGCCCCTTTCCTGGTGCTTGTCGATCCAGTCCACAAGAGGCGACAGGGGGGCATCCAGGGATTGGGGATGTCTCAATGCCTCTAGGAGTTCCGTGTTGTCATGGACCTGGAAATGGTATTGAGAAGGAACCGGCTTCGACTCCCCCTGGCTGTCGAGCATGGAAATGGCTTTAAACATCAAGGCTTTTGAGCGTGCCAGACCCGCCTGGACAGCCCCCTGGTCCAGGTAGGTCTTTTCGGGCGACACCGCAAAACCCCCCGCTTCCAGAACAGTCTCAAATTGCTTGCGGACAAGCTTTTCAGATGCTTCGGCCGCCGCCGTTACCTGCTCGTAATCCGTCACGACATAGAGCGTGTCGGCAGGTGTATAATCAAACAGGGTCTCGAGTTCGGAGTCGATGAGCGCCATCAAATTTTCCGATCCGGAATTGACACCCTCGGTCTTCAGGCGGTCGATCACTTTCCTGACGGTTGTGACGGGTGTGTTCAACCGTGAAGCTTCCTCCCTGATACGGCCGATCACACCGGGAAGGTGATGCCTGTCCAGGATGGCTTCCTTGGCAGGCAGAATAATTGCCTCCTGAACCTGTTTGACGGTTCGCTGACTCACCGGTGAATAAAACCTGAGGGACTCCACCAGGTCGCCGAACAATTCCATCCGCAGCGGCTGCGGATACAGGGGGGAAAAAACGTCCAGGATACCGCCCCTCACACAGTAATCCCCCGGTTCCTCGACGATGGCGGCCCGTTCATATCCGCCGGCTTCCAATTTTTCGATGAGTTTTTCCCGATCAAGCTCTTCACCGGACATGATCAACTCTGCATAACCGCACAGCGACGCCCTGGGCAGTGTCTTTTTCATCAATCCGTCTATGGTGGTCACGATGACGGGCGGGACGCTCTGGTTCACCAGATTGTAGAGCACACGGATTCGATTGGCGGCTGTTTCGCTGTCCGAGGTGAGAAATTTATACGGCAGCAGATTATAGGGCGGAAAATACTGCACCACAGGTGATTCGGATCCGAGAAAAAAACGCAGTTCATCACATACCCGACGGCCGTCCTTGGAAGATGCTGCGATCACCACCATGGGTTCGTGAAAGCGCCGGTAAAGCTTGGAAATCAGGTAGGCCTTATCCGTCTTTTGCAACCCGATGCAATCGATCCCCTCACCACGACCGGGCAGGGAAGCCATAAATTGCGCCAGATAAATTTTATCTTGATTTTGAACCATAAACAAAGTAGTGCAACCTATCTTTATCCTGAAGTGAGTGTTCAGGTTTAATGGATCCATAGCCGACGTAGCTCAGCTGGTAGAGCAGCTGATTCGTAATCAGCAGGTCCGCGGTTCGAGTCCGCGCGTCGGCTCCAAAGTAAATTAAAGGGATTTCAGCAAATTATTGCTGATTTCCCTTTTTGCGTTATGGGGTCTTATATAAGCATTCCCGGCCAAACACAAGCCGTTTTGCATGTAGTAATCACGAAGTTTTTGGGTGACAATATCTGCATGTTCTGGGCGGGTTGGGTGATTGAGCGGTTGGTCGTCATGCTGGAGGCGGTGGGTGTTAAACCCGTTACCATAAAGCCCCTCACTTTCACCCTGTGGTTATCCAGGAAACCGGCCAGGGTCGCCTGCATTCGTTAATCAAGTCATTTAATACCCTTCAGTTATGTAATGTAATTCCTAATATTAATATACCTGTTGGGCATTGATTAGACCACGCCGAAAATAGAATCGTAATCATTTTCGGCTGCGCTTGCCTATCCTGGATTTCGTTCTGCATTTTTATGCCGCTACTGAGAAAAAACTTGATTTTTATTCATCTATTCCAATATGATATCTATCAGAAACCTGAACTACGATTTGAACCGCAACAGCGAGCGCTAACCCCGTAGGTTCTGCCGAACGGCAGAACATTCCTCGTAGCTTGCTGCGAGGTTCTTCAATGGTTTTATAAATATGTTCGATAAATTTTTATAATTGGTTTCCGGCATCAATATTGCGCCTAATTGTTTGATATGAGAAAAAAAATACCATCAAAATCTATTTCTGGTGACAGTGTGCAAAGAAAAATGACGCGTTACGCTGTTAAAACTGGAGCCTCCGTTCTATTAAAAAAATCATTCGCATTTGGTCTATTTAGACATCGCACCGCCCATTCGGGGACCATTATCGATATAAGTCTCACCGGCATTAGAGCTGAATATACAACTGCTGAGGTTTGGTCCGTTGGCTTCGACAAGATGTCTATAGTCACCACTGATAACAATATTTCAATTCATAATATCCCATGCAAAATTATTTCCGATCGCAAGTTAAGATCTCTTCAAAATGGTACTTTTGTACGAAGATGTGGAATTGAATTTGGGAAATTGTCTAATTACCATAAATTGCAATTATCTTATTTCATACAAAAATATACCGTTGTTTCAGATAATCAAAAATCTTGGCACATTGAATTTGCTTGATATTACTGCAAAAAAAGACTAATACTGGAATCATTACTAAAAACCATCCGCCTCATTACCCTGATGTCCGGCATCGGGTGTTGCCTTTTCTATGGCTGTGCCCCGTTGCAGCCGATAACGGCACCACCTGAAGCACAACACCCGATACAGCATACCTTGACCCGGCCGAATCCCGCAAGATTCTCGATGTATTATACCAGCAGGTTGAAGCATGGGAAGGCGTTCCCTATCGTCTGGGGGGTCTTTCAAAAAAGGGCATTGACTGTTCCGGATTTGTCTATATGACCTATCTGAACCGATTCAACATCAGGCTGCCGCGAAGCACGTATCGGCAATCCCGGGCCGGCGACCACGTGTTTCAAAAAGACCTGCGTGCCGGTGACCTCGTTTTTTTCCGCATAGGGTATTCCACGAGGCACGTCGGCATTTACCTCGAAAACGAGTCTGTTTGCACATGCATCCAAGAGCAGCGGCGTAATGATCTCCGACCTGCAGGATACCTACTGGTCAAAACGATACTGGAAGGCCGTTCGTATTAAAATTGACAGGCCCTAGCTTTTAAGCTACCTTGACCTAAACTCAGTTTAGTCCCCTAACTGAAAATTCATGTATTCTGTGGCAAGAAAATTAAAGCGATCACGAAAACACAAAATCTGAAAAACACGAAATTTTTCGTGGTATTTTTCGTGGTTTCGTACTTTCGTGATTTCGTGATAAAAGATATTTTTCTTTTACTGTTTATCCGGGTTTGATGAAGGTAGTTCATGAAAAAGAAAATACTGATTGTTGACGACAACCGGCTTCTGCGAAAATTTTTGTCGACCCACCTGGGAAAAGAAGGCCACTTGGTCCAGACGGCGGAAGATGGCTTTGCCGCCCTGGAACTCCTTTCCACATTTACACCCGACATCATCTTTATCGACCTTTTCATGCCCAAAATCGACGGCGAACGCCTGTGCCAGATCATACGATCCAGGGAGGCCTTGGCAAACTGCTATGTCGTTATCCTGTCCGCCGGGATCGCGGAAACAGGTAAGGATTACACCAAGATAGGTGCCAATGCCTGTATTGCCAAAGGCTCTTTCAGCAGCATGGCAAAAAATGTTCTTACCGCGGTTCAGGATTCCGACACACCCACCAAGGAACATACCCAAAAACCGATTATCGGGCTGGATGCCGTATACTCCCGGCAGTTGACCAAGGAGTTGATTTCCAAAAATCGCCACCTGGAAACGATTCTTGAAAGTATGACCGAAGGGTTTCTGGAAGTGTTTTCCGAACGGGTTGTGTTTGCAAATGAAGCTGCCGTCAATATGCTGAACACAAGCATGGAAGGCTTGTTATACGCCTATCCGCCTGATCTCTTCAAAGGCAGGACTCGGAAGTATATCGAGGCCTTGATTTCTGCCGAAACACCCCCGGCATTGGATCAGGATGCTACCTTCGATGTCAACGACCGCAAGATTACAATTAGGAGTTATCCGGTTGAGGGGGAATCGGATACGTCCATTATCATTCTCTCCGATGTCACCGAGCAGAAAAAACTCGAGGAAAAACTCCAGCAGGCAAAAAAGATGGAAGCCATTGGAACCCTTGCAGGAGGCGTCGCGCATGACTTTAACAACCTGTTAATGGGCATTCAGGGAAATATCTCCCTCATGCTTCTGGAAACAAAAGAAGGCGACCTCCATTTCGAAGAAATCAAAAGCATTGAAAGATGTGTTGAAAGTGCGGCCAAACTTACCACACAGCTCCTGGGTTTTGCCAGGGGCGGAAAATATGTCATCAAGGCCACCAGCTTGAACGATCTGATTGAAAAACTGACCAGGATGTTCCAGCGAACCCATAAAAACATTACCTTTCACGAAACCTACCAGCCGGGTCTATGGGCCGTGGAGGTCGATAAGGGACAGATCGAACAGGTGATGCTGAATCTCTACCTCAATTCCTGTCAAGCCATCCCCGATAAAGGTGATATCACTGTCAAGACCGAAAACGTGTCTCTCGATAAAAACATGGCAAGGTCACTCGACCTGGAGCCCAAAAGATATGTCAAAATATCCGTCATCGATACCGGTGTCGGTATGGATACCCAGGTCCGGCAGAGAATCTTTGAGCCTTTCTTCACCACCAAAGAGGTCGGCAAAGGATCCGGCATGGGTCTGGCTTCGGCCTTCGGCATTATCAGGAACCACAACGGCATCATCGATTGCCGGAGCAAAAAAGGTAAAGGAAGTACCTTCAGCATTTATTTGCCCGCCTCTTATTTCTCGGTTTTGGAGGATAGCGAAGAAAACCTTACCCTTTTAAAGGGTTCCGAAACCATACTACTCGTGGATGATGAAAGTCTTATACTCGATGTGGGCCGGCGACTGTTGAAAGAACTCGGCTACAAGGTTTTCATTGCCCGAAACGGAAAATCGGCCTTGAAGATCTTTTCGGCCTGCCATGATGATATCGACCTCGTGATACTGGACATCGTCATGCCTGAAATGGACGGGAAAGAGGTCTATGCCGGAATGAAGCAGATTAAATCCGATCCTCATGTTTTGCTGGCAAGCGGCTACAGCATCGATTGGCAGGCACGCAAAATGATCGAGGATGGATGCCGTGGTTTCATTCAAAAGCCATTTAAATTCAATGAGCTGTCCTTCCAGATTCGGAAAATTTTGGAAGATTAGCAGAGCGCATCCCCGCCTTAACCCGTTGGGATTGACGATACTTACCGCATCTACGGCGTCAGATGCCATACCGCATAGATCACGTATAGCAAAACTAGGCATCTATCACATTGATAGCTACGGCAACCTTGACAATCGCTCAACTCAATTTCAGTTTTGACAATACAAGGAACGGCTTGACATAAGGGATTATAGCATAAAAAACGTATACTCAATCGTGAACGTTTATAAAATCTGACAACCTACCTATATCTTAAAAAACCCTGTGGAGTTTAACACATGAAAGAACCCGAAGAACTGCAAATCCAGGCAGAAATGGAAGAAATCTCAAAAAACATCGACCGCATCCTCCACAAAATCGAGCATCTTGACCCCGGCAAGATGAATGATTGTTCTCAGCATGAAGACCGGTAGCCATCGTTATACCGCTTGTCATAATGATGTCCCGAAAATAGGATGGCGGTATAAGGGGTTGTAGCAAAAAAAAGGTCCTCAATCGGAACGTTTTTCTGACAACCCCTTAAAAACCGTCTGCGTTCAATGCGAACTAACTTCTCGTCACGTTTCATGAAATGTTCGGATCAGGCATATTTTTGTAATAGGAGGCTTTATGGTATTAACCAAAAGTGATATTACTGCAAAAATTCATGAACTCGGTTTCACCAAAAAAACAGCCGTTGACACGGTGGAATCTCTTTTGGAAATTATCAAGCAGACCCTTGCGAGCGGGGATGACGTACTTGTCTCAGGGTTTGGAAAGTTCTGTGTAAAAAGCAAAAGAGCGAGACGTGGAAGGAATCCGGCCACGGGTGCGAACCTGACCCTCAGGGAAAGAAAAGTCGTAACTTTCAAGTGCTCCGGAAAATTACGAAACAGTATCAACACATAATAAATCCGTAAACGGATTTATTATCAAAGTTATCTAAAAAATAGGATTTTGGTTCAAGCTCAAGGCGAGGGAACTTTTCAATCCGCAGGAATACTGTAGTATTTTGAGGAGTTGAAAAGCGAGCTCAACACCGAGATTGGACCAAAAGGCATTTTTGAGATAACTTCTTCTCATCCCCCCATCATCTTACGTAACACATACGGCAATATACCCCCGTTTTCAAAATAGGCCACATCCACGGCTGTATCGAGTCTCGACGTCACATCAAAGGCTGTTTCCTTTCCGTCTCTGCCGATGGCCTTCACTTGCAATTGTTTCCGGGGCACCATGTTTTCGACGCCTTTTATGGAAAACGTTTCCGTGCCGTCCAGACCCAGGCTTTCCCAGGTATCATCCCCATTGAACACCAGCGGCAGCACCCCCATACCCACCAGATTACTCCTGTGAATCCGCTCGAAAGATTTCGCCACAACAGCTTTTACATTCAACAGGCTGGTACCCTTTGCCGCCCAGTCCCGGGATGAACCGGTTCCGTATTCTATGCCACCCAGAACGACAAGCGGTTTACCCGTTTTGATGGCTTTCATGGCGGCATCGTAGACAAACACTTCTTTCTTTTCCGGAAATGCCAGCGTGTAACTCCCTTCTTTCGGCGACACCAGTCGATTCTTGATTCGGATATTTCCAAAGGTCCCCCGCATCATGACTTCGTGGTTTCCTCTCCTGGAACCATATGAATTGAACTTGTCCGGTGGTACGCCCTTATCCATTAGGTATTGCCCCGCGGGATAGGCTTCCGGTATCGCTCCTGCCGGCGAGATATGATCCGTGGTGACGGAATCTCCCAGCACCAGCAGCGCATCCGCATCCGCGATATCCGTTGGTTTGGTCATCTCCAGTTGAAACCCATCGAAATACGGCGGTTTTCGAATATAGGTCGAATCCGCATCCCACGCAAACGTGGTACTTTCCGTCACCGCCAGCTGCCCCCAGAATTCATCGCCTTGAAATATTCTGCCGTACTGATCCGCATAAAATGATTGGCGAACGTGTTTTGCCACCAGGGCCTGAATCTCGTCATCATGTGGCCAGATATCTTTCATATAAACAGGTGTCTGGTCTCCATCGAATGCGATGGGTTCCCTGGTGACATCGATATCGATCCTGCCCGCGATGGCATAGAGAATCACCAGCATGGGGGATGCCAGAAAGTTGGCCCTGATTTTCTGATGGATCCTGGCCTCGAAGTTTCGGTTTCCGGAGAGCACCGCCGCCACGGTAAGCTGCTGATCCACAATCGCTTTCTCAATCTCCGGATCGAGCGGTCCGCTGTTACCGATACAGGTCGTACACCCAAAGGCGGCCAGATGAAAGCCGAGTGCTTCCAGATACGGCATCAGCCCGGCATCGTTCAGATAATCCACAACAACCCGGGACCCCGGCGCCAATGATGTCTTGACATAAGAGGGTACCTGAACACCCTTTTCAACGGCGTTTTTGGCCAGAAGCCCTGCTCCCAGCATGGCAAACGGATTGGACGTATTCGTACAGGAAGTGATGGCTGCAATCACCACGCTGCCGTTGCGGATGGTATCGGCAATATCTTTCTGTTCCCGGGTACTGCCGGTGGCGCCTGCTTTCTCTGAATCATCCCGGCCGACAATCCGGTTGAATTTCTCTTTGAGATCCGCGAGAACAATCCTGTCCTGGGGCCGCGAAGGTCCGGCCACGGACGGTTCCACTTCGGAAATATCGAACGCGATTGTTTTGGAATAATCGGGATCGTGCGTGCCGTCATAAAAGAGCCCGGTCTCCTGCGTATAACACGCAACAATGTCTGCACGATCCTCCCGGTTGGTAATCTTTAGATAGTCGATGGTTTTTTCATCGACCGGGAAAAAACCCATGGTTGCACCATACTCGGGTGACATATTGGCAATGGTCGCCCGATCTGTCAGCGTCAGCTGTTTCATTCCGGGGCCATGGAACTCGACAAATTTTTCGACAACATTTTCCGCCCGCAACATCTCAGTTATCCGCAGTACCAGATCGGTGGCCGTCACGCCCGGCTTCAATGCCCCGATCAATCTGACACCAACGACTTCCGGTATGGACATGTAATAAGGCTGGCCCAACATCACAGCCTCCGCCTCGATACCGCCGACGCCCCAGCCCATGACACCCAACCCATTGATCATGGTGGTGTGTGAATCGGTTCCCACGAGGGTGTCCGGGAAAGCAATCGTCCCTGAGCCGGTTTCTTCCGTAATGACAACCCTTCCCAGATATTCCAGGTTGACCTGATGGCAGATCCCGGAGTTGGGCGGTACCACGCTGAAATGGTCAAAACTTTTCTGGGCCCACTTTAAAAGCTCATATCGCTCTTTATTTCTCTCGTATTCCTTGGCAACATTCTGTTTCAGCGCATCGGGTGTCCCGAAGCTGTCGACCTGAATGGAGTGATCCACCACGAGTTCTACCGGGACCAGCGGATTGATGATCCCGGGGTCGCCACCCATGCTTTTGACGGCATCTCGCATAACAGCCAGATCCACCACAGCAGGCACCCCGGTAAAATCCTGCATCAACACCCTGGCCGGATGATAGGGTATTTCCGGAGGCGCATCATAATGTTTCCGCCATCGGGAAATGGCAAGCAGGTCCTGCTCCGTCACGATGGTATTGTCCAGTTTTCGCAACAGATTTTCCACCAGCACCTTGATGGAAAAGGGAAGTCGCTGGATATCGGCAATACCTTTCGATTCCAGTTGTTGTATATCGAAAATCGAAAACGTGTTTCGATTCGAATCAATACGACGGACAAACTCTTGATGATTCATGGTTTTCTCCCTTAATTTTTTATTGAAGAACTTTGCAGCCTGCTGCGAGGTTCTTCAATAAAAAATTGATTATCATGGAATTATGGGCTAAGCAATAAACAAAAAGGCTGTAAGCAGCAAGCTATAAGCTGCTTACGGCTTATTGCTTACTGCTTGCAGCTACAAGTGACTACCATGCATTGGACCGAACCGAAAAATTTGTCTGAATGGACCCAAAGACTCTTCTCAACCAGAACACTGATGATGAGCATGCTGGTGCTCGTTCTCGTCATCTCGGAACTCCGTTTTGACTGGATGGAGCAAACCCTGGGATCCTTTCTCGTCTCCACAAATGCCACCCGTCCCGAATCAGGCGCTATCTGGGAAATAGGAAAACAGACCCAAACAGCCCACCAGGCCATTGAAAAAATCGTCACCGACCGCCGGACCTCTTATCGGGAAGCGGAAAACGCCACGAGCTTTAAACAGATAGCGGCCACCATCCAGCCGGAGGAATGGCTCCTGGTGCCGCCCGACCTGTTTCGCAAACTCTACCTGGAGTTACCGCCTGAAGTGGCCCAGGAAATTATTCCGTCTTTTGAACTTCTCGAACTGATCAACAACCGGGATTGGGAACGCACCTATTTTGAAAAAGACGGGAACGGTCTGAATATCTATATGCTCGACAAGGACAATCGTGTCCTGAAACGTCTGCCTATTTCGCCGGATCTCCTCTATATGATGGCCGACAGTGATGTGGCATTCGGAAAAAATCTGGAAAATTTTTCCGTCTTTGAAGGTCGCATATATCCTGCCGAGCTCTTTTTTCACGTCCTGAAAGACTTGACAGCGGAGGTCAGAGACGGGGTGATTCGTCGGCCTGAACACCTCCTGCGGGTGCCCGGAAATATTGTCAGGGTTGGTATTTCAGACGAGACCCTATCCGGGTTTATCCAGATCGGATTTGAAATCGAGTCGGGTGCCCAGCAAATGGTGATCCTGGTGCGGGGACATGAATGGGCGGTCTGGCGTCTGCATTCCCTGCTGGAAGGTAAGCAGCAGCATAAGCTGTAGCAATAAGCAGATAAGCAATAGTAGTTTAAATCTTATTGCTTATCGAGCTTACGGCTCAAGAAACTAAGGTATACTCTTGTCAAAAACAACTGTCATCAACACATTCAAATATCTGACCGGTTTCTACTACCTCGTACTGACCCTTGTGGGGCTTGGGGTGTGCTTTGCCGTGGCCCTGTTTTTCTTCATTCTCCAGGACCTGCCCCAGGTTCCCGAGCCCCTGAGCCGGATCATTGAAACACCTGCCACGGAAATCATGGCAGGAAGCGGCGAACGGATCCTTGTTCTGGGCGGGAAGGAATCCATCCCTCTGGATCGGGTCTCCCCCTATTTTGTGCGGGCGGTCGTTGCAACGGAAGATCACCGGTTCTGGGAGCATCACGGCGTCGATAAGCTTCGAACATTAAAAGCCTTGTGGATAACCCTGTTCGAACCCGGAAAAATACAGGGGGCTTCGACCATCACCCAGCAACTGGCCAAGAATCTTTTCTTCAGCTTCAAGCGCTCCTACAAACGAAAGTTTGATGAGTTGCTGGTTGCATTACAGATCGAATCCCGTTACAGCAAAAACGACATTCTTCAGGCCTACATGAATCAAATCCCCTTCGGGGTGGGAGCCCATGGCATCGAAAACGCCTCCCAGACATTTTTCGGGAAAAGCGCATCGGATTTGAATCTCGCCGAAGCCGCTCTCCTGGCCGGTCTTCCCAAGTCTCCCACACGCTACAATCCCTATCTCCATTTCGATCGTGCCAAAGCGAGACAGCAAATCGTTCTGGGAAGAATGGTCGCCGTAGGCGCTATTTCGCAGACAGAAGCCGACACTGCTTATCAGAATCCCTTGCCGTTTCAGCCCCTCAGTGCCGGCACCCGCACGGGAAGTTACTTTATAGACGCCGTTATTCAACAGCTGGAAGAAACCTATGGACCCGAAATCGTCTACCACGGGGGCTTAAAAATCACCACCACCCTCGACCCGCAAATGCAGCGCTGGGCCGTGGACTCCGTCAAGGACGGCCTGGAAGCCCTGGACAACATCATGGGGCTGAACAACAAGCGCACCAGCGGCAATGGTGATGGGAGGGAACGCCCCCAGGGCGCACTGGTTGCCGTGGAAACCAATACCGGTGCGGTAAAAGCCCTGGTTGGCGGAAGGAACTATGCTGCATCCGAGTACAACCGGGCCATACAAAATCACCGCCTGCCGGGATCAGGGTTCAAACCGTTCCTGTATTACACGGCATTTGACAAGTTGAACCTGCACCCGGCATCCGTTTTTGAAGATCAGCCCGTTCGTATTACCATACCAGGCACCGGTGACTGGCAGCCACAAAATTTTTCCATGAAGTTCGAAGGCCCCATGATCTTGAAACAGGCCTTCATCCATTCCGTCAATGCCGTTGCGGCCCAGCTGGTGGAGCTCACGGGACCGGAAGCCGTGATCGCATCGGCCAAAAATTTCGGCATTACCAGTCCCCTGGAACCGGTGTATTCCATTGCCCTGGGCACTTCCGGTGTCAGCCCTCTGGAAATGGCGTCGTCGTTTGCCACCTTCGCCACCAATGGCGTCCGCCATAAGCCCTTTTTTATCAGACGTGTGGAAGATGCTGCGGGCAGAATTCTGGAGGAGCACATTGTCAGGGGCGAGAAACATCTCGATCCGGCATGCGTGTATCAGGTGGTGGATATGATGCGGGGGGTGGTCGACGAGGGAACGGCCAGCATGGTGAGGCAGATGGGTTTCAAGTTGACGGCGGCAGGCAAAACCGGCACCACCAATCAATACAAGGATGCCTGGTTTACGGGATTCACCCCCACACTCTGCACCTCTGTCTGGGTCGGCTACGACAAGGAAATGGGGTTGCGGGATGCCAATCGCGTGGGCATCACCGGCAGCCGGGGGGCTTCGCCCATCTGGGTGGACTTCATGATGAAGGCCACGGCCGGGGAGCCATCCAGAGAGTTCGGCATACCACCCAATATCCACATGGAAAGTGTCGATGCCGTCAGCGGCAGAAAAGCCTCCTTTTTTACGGATGCGCCCGTACAGGTGGTGCTGAAGGATGGTCAGGTGTTAAAAAAATTATGGCAATAAAAGTTCAGTTTAAGCTGTAGCGATTGTCGCTTTCTGAAGCGAAGTTCAATCGGCTGTTTTAAAACTTAACTGCTTATCGTTTACATGCTCACATATCAAAGTCAATCGCGAACACATACAACACATGTTGATGTATAGGTTCTTTTTCCCGACAGAAAATAGAGGAACCATGATCCATGCACTGAAACATATCGCCATCCGATTATGGCTGACCCTTCTGATTGGAAGCCTCGTGGCATTGGCCGGTTTACAGGCGCTTCAGATGCCATTGGGACTCGAATGGGCATTTGCTCTGGCGGCCCCTGTTTTTGTGGCGGTGTTCTATGCCATCGGCTGGCTGTTCAACCGGTCTGGGCTGAATCTGGTTCAGCGCTTTATCAACGAAGCCTCCGTCTGGGAGAGGGCCGGCAAAACACCCCAGGCTGAAAAACTGCTCCGCAAAGCTGTTGCCGTATTTGACAGCTTCCTCATATCGCCGTTCAACAAAGAAAGGCGTGCGCAAGAGCTGACCGGGCACATGGCCCGTTTCTACCTGACACAGACGGACATCAACCCTGAAGCCGGGGACGCCATTATGGCCTACCTGAAAATGCGACCGGAAGACCATGCGGTGGCCGAAGCATGGCTGCAACGTCTCGAAAACGAAGACCGAGACCCCAAAGAGTTCGAGGGCCTGCTGTTCTCCCTCGGGAAAGCCCAGAGCGACAACCCCACGATTCAGACATTGATTACCCGGCGCTATCTTGCGGACAGGCGAACCGACTTTCAAGCCCTGCAGACCTATCGCCGTTTCATGGAAAACAACGAGGCTCCGGATGAACCCATGATCATCCACATGGCTGAGCTGTTCTTTGAAAAAAGACGTATGGATGGGTTGGCCCTGCAAGCCTATATAACGGCATACAAACTGGATAGAAAGAAACAGCACCTCCTCCATGGCATTGCCGCCTGTTTGCACGGGACACAGGCGGACAGTACCCATTCAGCTTCCTTGGAGGAAGCCGGGGCATTGCTTGCGAAAATCGACGAAACAGCGCTGAAGAAAATGGTTGCAGGGTTCAAGCCCGCTGTCTCCCCTGCAGAAAAACCGGAGACACCCCCAAAAACCAGCCTTGTGAAAACACTGGCCACGTCGACGATAGGGGCAGCCCGGACATTGGTTGCCGGCATCACATCCGCGGTAACACTGTCCGCCGCAATGCTCACGGCAGCCTATCGACGCATCCGGGAATACCCTAATCTGAAACCGATACTCAGAGTGGACAGCCGTGAGTCTGGCCGGTGCAGGTCTCTTGATACTGGTTATCAATACGGCAAGTTATCTGATGCAGAGCAAGCCGGAACCCGAAAAAGTCGAAACACCCCCCACCGTGGTGATCACCGACCCGTATACCCTCCAGGTTGCCGCCTATCTCAAGATCGAACATGCAGAAAAGTATGTCGCGCAGTTAAAAAGCCTGGACCTGGATGCCTACTGGACAAAAGCCCAGGGTGCCAAGAGCAAGTGGTATCAGGTCAGGTTGTCCCACTTTGCCGACAAGGCCTCTGCGCGTGCCTATGGCGACACCCTGAAAGCCAAGGGTATCATCGACGATTTTTATGTGGCCAATTATCAACGGCCGTGATGTTACGCAATTTTAACATCGCTATAATTATGTAATTTTTTTCATACTACATTGTGTATGTATTATAACTTTCTCATTTTCATCATATGTTTCGTGGTTTTATGAAAAATAACCATTTGTTTTTAATAGAAATAAAGTAATATTATGATTTTTCATTATTTTGTATAATTCTTGCATATCTTTTTATAGTTTGGTAGCCTCAATTATCTGATATAGGGAGTGTCATATATATGTTCCGAACAAGTTTCTCGGTCAAGGGATTCCATATTTTCGGAGTAACCGGAACGGTATTTTGATAAATATTATCGTACTGAAAACGTAAAGTTTTGTAATTTCGACTATCCCTCCAAAACTCTAACAAAATGATATCGAACCTTAATAGAAAAGTTCGATGTTGATATTATCTAAGTATGCAGGTGGGAAATAACAAAATTATTCTTTGAAAAAATATCAAAGGATAGGATGATGAGAAAACCTTTTGCGATAATTTATCTTCTTGTTGCTGTTACCTTCACAGTTTCCCTTTTAACCTGTGCCCCTACCGCGACCGCCCCTGTGTATCAAAAGGACGGCAAGACGTTTGGCGTCACCAGCGGCGCCTTCAGACATAGATGGTGGAACTTTTATGAAAGGGGTCTTTCTTATGCCGACGGGCAGTTTTTTAAAGAGGCTGTCGCCGATTTGCAGGAAGCGATTCGCCAGCGTGCCCAAGACCAGCGAATGGCCCGCAGCTATGGCATGCATTTTGTGGATTATTTTCCCCATAGAGAACTCGGTGTGCTTTATTATTATCAGGAAAAATTTGATGACGCTTTAAAAGAGCTGGAAACCTCCCTTGCCATGGTGGACACCGGCAAAGCCAAACACTTTTTAAACCTGGTCAGAAAAAAAATACTCGAGCTGTCGAATACCGACAAAGCGTCTCCCGTTATCAGATTGTCATCGAGCTCTGAAAAGCCCGTTTCCAACAGTCTCAGCTTCGAAGTAAAGGGCGAAGTGGAAGATGATTTTTTTGCCCACAAGATCGCCATCAACGATGATCCTGAGTTCATTGAACTCTCCGCACAGAAGATTCCCTTTTCCAAAAAGATCAAACTGAAAAAAGGCCTGAATGAAATAAAGATCAAGACCATGGACCTTCTGGGCAAAATCACGGAAAAACAAGTAAGGGTTGTGGGAGATTTTGAAGGACCTGCGTTGAATTTGAAAAATTTTGCCGATGGCGACAGCGTGGAAGAAAATAACATCGTGTTGAACGGCGCATTGGTGGACGCCACAGGAATTACATCCCTGAAAATAAATGATGAGGTGCTTACATACAACAAAGAACAGGAAATCGAATTTGCTTTTAACCTGGAGTTAAAAGAGGGTGAGAACACGATCATGCTTGCCGCCACGGATGTTGCCGGCAACACCACCACCGGTGAGTTGAATCTTGCCTACATCCCTCAACTGGCCGGCATACCCGGGTTTCACAAAATGGCATCAAAAAGAAAATTCAACACGGATGCGCCTATTTTACTGGCATTCTCCGGGACGGTCGTTTCGGATGCCGGGAAGGGGGTGCTTTATGCCGCCAAGAAATCAAACGCAGCCTTCAGGCTTAACGTCAAGGACCTTACCGACACGCAAACCGTATACTATGACACCCTGTATATTGACGGCAGCGCCACCGGAACATATGAGGTTGAAACAATTGCCGTCAACGGCGAACCATTGCTCATCATTCCTGGAAGGACCGTCTATTTCAACCAGTTGCTGGAACTGAATGAAGGAGAAAACCAGATCACCATCGAGGTTGTGGACACCAAAGGTAATGAGACATCCAAAACTGTTACCGTTATCCGTCAAATTAAAAAAGTCCACCAGATCGGCTCCCGAATGAGTATTGCCGTGCTGCCCTTCGAGATGAAAGGCCTGCCTTCCATGGCCAGCAATATGGTCTATGACAACCTGATAGGTGCGTTTGTGGACCAGGCACGTTTCCATGTCGTCACCAGGGGCGATGAACTCGAAGCCATCCTCAGAGAACAGAAATTGAGCCAGACAGACCTCGTGGACAAGAACACCGCAGTCAGGATTGGCAAGCTGATTGCCGCAGAAGGCATCATCATGGGAACCATTCAGGAGACAAAAGATTCCCTTGAAATCTACGCCCGCTTGATCAACACCGAAACATCCTCTGTTCTGGAGGCAAAAGATGTGTTCAGCCAGGACAAAGCGATCCCCCAGATCCAGTATATTACCAACGGTCTGGCGTTGAAACTGAAACACAGCTTTCCACTCATCGAGGGAATGGTGATCAAGGTTAAGGGAAATGAAATTTATGCTGATTTCGGTACATTCAAAAAGATAAAGAAGGAAATGAAATTTATTGTTTTCAAGGAAGGTGAGACCATCACGCACCCGGTTACCGGAAAGATTCTGGGGAGCGAAACAGAAGAACTGGGTATAGCGACAGTCGTCACCCTGTTTGAAGATATGTCTATCGGTAAAATGATCGCTGACTTTGATGCGAGTAAAATTCAGATTCAGGACTTAATCATTACCAAATAAAATCGTTTCACGATATTATTTATATTTGAGGAGACATAAAATGAATGACAAAAACTCTTCTTTTTGATAAAGCCATTCAGCTAGATGCAAATCTGGCTGAAGCATGGAACAATCGAGCCGCTATTTATCAATTTGTCGAAAAAAAATACGATGAAGCCAGGCAATATTACACAAAAGCGATTGCACTCAGCGAACAAGCCGGCAACCGCCGCGTGCTGGACATTGCCCGGAAAAATATTTCGGCCCTGCCCCCGCCAGAGGAAATATTGGTGCCGGTCACGGAAGCATTGACACTGGAAGCATTTTTGAATCGTTTTATTGCAGCGGTCGACAACAACGATGAAAAGCGGATGAAAGAACTTATTCTCGGACAGAAAGAAAAAGCTGAGGAAACGATTGCCTGGCTTATAGAACAAGCCAGGCGTGCCCATGCGCAAGGGGCGACCGAGGATGAAAATGCGGCCGTTCTTCTGGGAAAATTAGTGGCACGTCTATATCAGGAAAGTTTTAAAAGCGATTTACTCACCCTCAAAATTCAAGAGTATCAAGATATGTCGGACGAAAATAAAAATTGAAATAAACATAAGTCTTGTAAAATAATTACATGCAAGAAAAAATTAAAACAACGTGTTCATCCTGTGGTCAAAGACTTCTAGTTCCCAGAGAACTGGCCGGTAAAAAGCTTCTATGCAAGAAATGCGGGAGCAAGCGATCCGCTGAAAAGGCCGTCAATCCGCCGAATTCTAAATCAGAAACCCTTACGACCACGATACGCCTGGACAAGAGTCTGTCGGCAACCAAAAGAATCCGGGAGGTTCTTCAGGTCGAACCGACTGTCGACCTTGACCATTCCGCAAAATCCTATTTTTCCTCCAGAGGCAAACCCCATGCGGGAGATACCGGCAACTCCGTCCGGGAGATAATCTCGCACGCGCATGAAGACACCAAATACATCATTGACAAGGTCATTGGAGAAGGCGGCATGGGCGCCGTGCTGGGTACGGTGGATCAGGACATCCGCCGTAAGGTTGCTATGAAGGTGATGCTGCCGGGGGACAGGACCAGCACACGGAAACTCAAGCGCTTTTTGGAAGAAGCCCAGATAACAGGTCAGCTGGAACATCCCAACATCGTGCCGGTTCATGAGATCGGTATTGATGAAGACGCCAAGATCTACTTCACCATGAAGCTTGTTCAGGGGGAAGACCTGAAGGTCATCCTTTTAAAATGCGCCGAAGGTGATGAGGCCTATCAACAAAGATACGGCCTGGGAAATCTGATACAGATATTTCTGAAGTTATGCGACGGCATCAGCTACGCCCACTCCAAAGGTGTGCTGCACAGAGATCTGAAGCCGGAAAATGTCATGGTAGGCCCTTTTGGTGAAGTCCTGGTGATGGATTGGGGCGTTGCAAAAATTCTCGGTCAAAAAGATTCTGTGCTCGATGAAGAGGCATCGGATCCTGTTGAAGGCCTCAAGCACACCCTGACCATGGAAGGCATCGTTCTGGGCACCCCCTCCTATATGTCACCTGAGCAGGCCTGGGGCAAGATATCCGAACTGGATGAAAGGTCCGATGTTTTTTCATTAGGGGCCATCCTTTATCAAATACTCACCTATGAGACCCCATATGTTGGAAAAACAGTCCTGTCCATCCTTGAAAAAGCCCAGAATCATGAGCTTGTGTCACCCGATATCAGAACTCCCCATCAAGACATCCCCCCGGAGCTGAATGCCATCTGTATGAAAGCCATGGCCTATGACAAGACAGACCGCTACGCCAATGCATTGGAACTGAAAAAAGATCTCCAATTGTACCTGGATGGAAAAAGTGTATCCGCAAAAAAAGACAATCTTTATATCAGAACCCGAAAATGGATCATTAGAAATAAAATTACAGCCCTGGGAATCGCGGCAGCACTTATTTGTCTTATCCTTGGTATCGTTTTCACATCCATTTATGAAAACAAAAAGAAACAGGAAACAATTATTACTCTATTGAATCAGGCCGAACAGTTCAGCATCGCTGAAAGATACGAAATAGCCGAAAAAACCTTTTTTGCAGTACTGGGGATAGACAGCAGCAATCTAAAGGCACGTGAGGGTATTGCCAGGGTGAGTGGCAAGGCCTTGGGGGAAAAAAACAAACGGCTGGCAATAGACAAGGCGATGGAGGCAAAGCAGCTTTTTGAAAATAAACATTATTCAAAAGCTTATGATGCCTATGTTGCCACGCTGACACTGGACTCTTACTCCCAGGAAGCGCTTGACGGAATCAAGACAGCGGCGGTTATGGCCGAAAAACAGAAGACGCAGATGAAGATCGTACCGATTCTTAATGAAGCGAAAGCCTTGTCGAACGCGAATACGGAAATCAACGCCCGGCTTGAAAGCCTTGAGGCCCAGCTGAACAAGTTGAAAAACAAAACAAAGGGATATGAGGGGGTTGAAGCAAAAAAACCGCTTTGGGAGGCAGAAAAAAAACTGTTTTCCACCAACATCGAAAAACTAAAAATCGAAAGCGAGATCATTTCCAGGTATATGACTGTGTTGAGTCACGATGGCGCCAACAAGGACGCCCGGATAGCGCTATCTCAAATATATTACGATAAGTATCAGGCCGGTGAGGTACATCAAAACCAGAAAGAAATGGCCTATTATAAAGCCTTAACCCTGACATTCGATGACGGTCGTTTTAAAAATCTTCTCCAGCAATCCGGCATGTTGACCCTTACCACAATGCCCGGGGCGGATGCTTATTATGTCTATCGCTTTATCGAGGGCGCAGACAGACGGATGGTTCCCGCGCCATTCAGCCCTTCGGCATTTATTGCCGACAATGAACAGTTTTCTAAAAATGAAATTCTCTTCGGCATCAATCCTGAATTTAACCTGCAGCAAACCGTTTTCACGTCGATTAAAAAACTTTTGATGTTCAACACCTATAATCAGCTCAAACATATCGACAATACCCCACTCCCAAGCGGATCCTATTTGATTGTTGCCAGAAAACAAGGATATCTGGATTCACGGATTCCGATTTTGATCCAGCGTGGAGAAGAAAAATCAATTTCAGATCTACCGCTGTTTAAAAAAGAAGCGGTGCCGGATGGTTTTGTCTATATTCCCAAAGGTTCATTTGTCATGGGTGGCGATCAGCAGGCACCCCATGCGGCCGGCAGGGTGGTAAAAGAAGTTAACGGTTATTTTATCTCACAACATGAAGTTACCACCGGAGAGTACCTGAGATTTATCAACATGCTCGAAAACAGGATCCCGGGATCTGCTGAGAAATATTTGCCGAGGAAATCGACTGCCGGGGGATATTACTGGAAAAAAAAGGCTAAACAATATCAAAATTCATTTCCCGAGAACTGGCCCGTACTAGGTATTTCGTGGAACGATGCTAGAGCCTATTGCAAATGGATGAGTCTCAGGTATAAGGAAAAAGGGTGGGTTTTCCGCCTGCCCGAAGACTGGGAATGGGAGAAGGCTGCCAGGGGTGTTGATGGACGCCATTTTCCCTGGGGTAATTATTTCGATTATAAATTCTGCTCCATGGCCAACTCAACAAAAGACAAACGCAACGGGCCGGATCCCGTGGGAAGCTTTTCCCTGGATGAGTCTGTCTTTGGTGTGAAAGATATTGCAGGGAATGTGTCTGAATGGTGCGGAACGTTATATGATCAGGAAAACAATATTCGAATAGATCGGGGGGGGGCATGGAGTTATGTGGAAGAAAACTATGCGCGTTGTGCCGCCAGAAACGGGCACAGCCCTTCAGATGTAGCCGATTTTCGTGGATTCAGAATGGTAATGACCCTGAGCGAGTAGATACCCGGGTCCAAAGGGCCGGGGCACTGATTAAACCCTGAAAGGGTTTCTTGGATCATTTGGTTGTAAGAAATTCTAAATTCTAATATCGAAATACCAAACAAATCCAAATATCAAATACTCAAATGGCCCAAACATTGTCCATGAGCTTGAACGTTGTATGTGTTTGTTTTGATCATTCCAATTTGGGTCATTGGGTATTGTTTAGTATTTCGTGCTTCGTGCTTTGGATTTAAACAATTATCGTCATCGGCATAGCCAACTGTCTCTGACCTGGTTCAGAGGACTATGTTTATGATACGGAAAAAATGCATATTAGAGGAGACATAAAATGAATGACAAAAATTCTTCGGATGATGTACCCCGCCGCCAAAAGATTGAAGATATCATGCGGGAACGGGACCTCCTCGACAAACTCCTGCACCAGAAGTTCCGAAAGCGGATGGCCATCGTGTTTACCGACGTCTGTGGCTACACACACTATATGGATACCCGGGGCGACATCGCCGGCAGAGCATGGATGCAGAAGCACAATGACATTGTTCTTCCTTTGATCGGCCAGCACCAGGGGAAAGTCTTGTCGATCATGGGCGACGGTGTCATGTCTTCCTTTGAAAAAACCCTGGATGCCGTAAAAGCCTGTATTGCCATCCAGAAGGGGCTCATCACGTATAACCAGTCAGCGGAGCCTGTGGACGAACTGCATGTCACCATCGGTGTCAACACCGGAGAAATACTCGTTGATGACGATCACATTGCCGGTGATACGGTCAATGTGGCCTCACGGATTGAATCCAAGGCGGAAGCCGACCAGATTCTCATTTCAGAGACAGCCTACGAGGATGTCAGGGGCAGCGAGGATATCATCTGCCGAAAACACGGTTCCGTGGTCGTAAAAGGCAAGGACATACCACTGGAGCTCTACAGGGTTATCTGGCAGGACGAGGAAATTGTCCTGAGTGTGGAACCAAGGGTGCGCTCCGCCAGGGATAACGGCCAAAAAAGGAAACAGACCGCCCGAAAAGTCCTGGAACTCGAAGTCACCAGGGAAAACAACCGGCTGAAAATCAGTTCTTTTGAACACCAGACCGGTGAGGTTTCCACCGTCAGACAATACGAAGAGATCCCCATCTCCATCGACAACCTGAGAAATCGTTGTAACGAGGTGGTGGATACCCTGAACAGCTGCAATCGCAATGGAAATCTCTCCCGAGATATACTTGCCAGGTTGAGGGATATCGGACAGACATTTAGAAAAGAACTCTTTACAGCAAGTGTTGAGGAAACATTCAAGAATTCCAAGGCAGAGCACCTGGTTATCAACATGGATGACCAGCTGGTTCAGGTCCCCTGGGAACTGCTGCACGACGGCCGGCAGTTTTTATGCCAGGGATTCAACCTCGGAAGGTTGGTCAAAACACGGCAAAGTATATCCGGCGGAAAAATCCGGATCCTGGGGCATCCTTTAAAGGTACTGGTACTGGCTGATCCCGAGGGCGACCTCAAGAGCGCCTATGAAGAAGGCAACCAGATTCGAGATTACATGGAACGAAAACGTGATCTGATCAATGTCTCGTTTCGATCCCAGGACATCCCTGCAGAATACGTCCGGCAAAAAATCCGCTATTTTGACTTTGTCCATTTTGCCGGCCATGCAGACTACTCCCCGGAAAATCCCGGAAAGAGCGGCTGGCGATTATCCGACGGAAATCTATATGCCCATGAAATCAAAAAAATGACTGACACCGGATTTATGCCCGCCCTCATTTTTTCCAACGCCTGCCAGTCTGCCAGAACCGATGAATGGAATTTGAAGTCCCATTTTCAGAATGAGATTTTCGGGCTGGCCAATGCATTTATCCTGTCAGGTGTCAAGCATTACATCGGCACCTTCTGGGAGGTTCTGGATGAACCGAGCAAACGCTTTGCCATTGAATTCTACCGGCACCTGTTCGAAAGCAAAACGGTTGGTGAGGCTGTTCGACTGGCGCGCCACGATTTAATGGATGAGTACGGGGAAGAAGCCATTGTCTGGGCCAGTTATCTGTTGTACGGGGACCCCACATTCAACTACATGTCCCATATCCTGCCCGATGAGATCTCGGATGAACCAGCCGAACCTGCTCCGGAAATTGAGCAGGTTGCGGCCGCCAAGACCCGCTCAACTCAAGGTTTACCGGAAAAATCCAAAAAGCGCTCAACCTGGATCTGGATGGCTGCCACCGGCTTAGCCGTCATCATTGCTCTGATCATATGGACTGCCCCTACTTTTTTCAAAACAGATACCACGGAATTTGAACAAGCCCTTATATCCTTTTATCAGGCCGGCGACTTTGAAAATGCCCTGACCACGGCGGAAACGCTCAAGACAAAGGATGCCGGTGTCCGCCTGGCCTACTTGATTCCGGGCAATATTCACCTGCGGAACGGCGAACTCGAAACCGCTCGGGAACTTTATCAGCAGGCCATGGACGCTTCCAAGGGTTCTGAGGTTCAATTCGCCAGCGCCCTCATCGGTCTCGGTCGTATCGCCTCATTGAACAAAGAGGATAAAAAAGCGCTGGAATTCTATCGCCAGGCCTCGGATGCATCTCCGGCCAGCAGTGCTGCCTATCTTTCCCAGGCCATGCTCATGGAAAAAAGCGGAAACACAACCCAGGCCCTGTCGCTTCTTGAAAAAGCCGGTGAGCTGTCCCCTGACAACCCATCCATTGCTGCCATAACCAAAGAAATACGGCTCAAGACAGAGGTGGCCGCGGACGAAAAAAAACAGGCCCGCATAGACAACCTGGTGGAATCGCTTTTGCAAGGAATGGACAAACCCTCCCAGGCACTGCCCTCGGATGGATGGACATCGCTGCCATTGACGGTCTGGATCATTGATTTCACGACCCAGGGATACTCCCTTCAGGAAGGTGAAGACGCCTTGCTGGTTTCGGGTATGACGGATCATTTGCTTCAGCATGGGCGGGTACAGGTTGTGGAACGTGCGCTGCTTGACAAGTTGCTGGCGGAATTGAAACTCAGCACATCCAAATTGACTGATCAACGCACAGCACTCGCCCTGGGCAAACTACTGGCCGCGCGATTGATCATTACGGGTAAAATTATCTATGCTGGACCCCACACCCAGGTTTCCCTGCGTATGTTCGAAACCGAGACCGGCCGCATAACCACAGCGCTGAATGAAACGGTGGGCAGTGCCGTCCCCATATCTGTGTTGGCTGAAAAACTGACCGGCAACCTGATCCAAAAAATTGAAACCGCCTATCCCATCCGGGGTAAAATAGACAGCCTGGAAGGTGAAGACGCCGCCCTGAATATCGGCTCAAATGCCGGAGTGATGCCCGGACAAACCTTCAAAGTCCTTCAACAGAATATTCTCTTACAGGTGTCCTCGGTGACTCCAGACAAAAGTTTCACCGACATTATCAGCGACAATAAGGATATTCTAACCGGCCAGCGTGTGGAAATCGTGGCGCCTCAATAAAATCGTTTCACGATGTTATTTGTATTTGACACACGCACTTCTTTTCGTTAACCTCCCTCCACTGTATAGATAACCAAACAATACGATTAGGGGACGATGGTGAAATATTGACATTTCACCATCATCCCCATCGCTCTTGGAGTACTGTATTAAGTGAAGTCCCAACTGCTCAAAATACTTAAGGTAAATACTGATTTTATTTCTGGCGAAGTGCTCAGCAAGCATTTGGGCGTCTCCCGGGTGGCTGTCTGGAAACATCTTCAGAAACTCCAGGCCTGCGGATACAATATCCATTCAGGCCCCAAGGGATACCGTCTCATCCAGTCTCCTGATACTCCCTTTCCCTGGGAATTTCCCGAAAGAGAATCCTGTATACATTTTTTCGAAACAACGGATTCGACCATGGACATCGCCAGGGAACTTGCCCGGAAAGGCTGCCCGGATTTTACCGTCGTGATTGCCGAAACCCAGACCAGCGGTCGTGGCAGAATGGACCGCAACTGGTGGTCACCGCAAGGCGGGCTCTATTTTACCCTGGTGCTGAGGCCTCACATACCACCGGTGATGAGCCCCCTGATCAATTTCGGTACGGCATTTGTTCTGGCCCGGACACTCCAGGATTTCTGTGGTGTCGATGCCCGTGTCAAATGGCCCAACGATGTCCTTATACATGGCAGGAAAGTGTCTGGAATGCTGTCTGAAATGGAGGCTGCCGGCGACCAGGTCTCGTTCGTCAATATCGGTATCGGTATCAACATGAACAACGATCTGCCCCCTGACCTGCCATACGCAACCTCCATCAAGAATATCTCAGGAAAACACTGTTCCAGAAAAGCGTTTCTAGTCTGAATTCCTGGATCGTCTGGAAACCAGGATTTACCAGCCGGATCTGGCTAGCGTCATTGCGGAATGGAAGACCTGTTCCGCCACCCTGGGACAGCCGGTCAGGATCGTCACGCGTCAGGGTGTTACGGAAGGAAAGGCTATCGATGTGGACCCAACTGGCGCCCTGGTCGTGCGCACGGCAGATGGTGTTATAGAAAAGATTTATTATGGAGACTGCTTTCATGCATCGCCACAAGAATTAAGTACCCAGACTGAAAAGACTCGTCAATAATGGAACCCTAAAAGAGATTTTTGGATGGTTTCACCTGTGGCAAACTATAAATTCGAATACCGAAATACGTATGAAATATCCCGACGGGGATAAACAAATCCAAATATCGAATGTTCAAATGACCAAAACAGCCCATGGACTTATACGTTATCCTGTTTGTTTTGATCATTCGAATTTGGGTCATTGGATATTGTTTAGAATTTCGATATTCGTGCTTCCTTGGATTTAATTTATGGATCAACTGCGAATGACCGCTTATGCCTCCCTTCTGGCCGCCTTGACAGCGGTTGGCGCCTATATTGCCATACCCATCGGGCCGGTGCCCATTGTTCTCCAGAATCTGTTTGTCTATCTGACCGGCCTGCTCCTCGGCAGCCGATGGGGGTTGATGGGAATCGCTGCATACCTGCTGGCCGGTGCGGTGGGTCTTCCGGTATTCGCCGGCGGTAAAGGCGGCATCGGTCATCTGGTTGGTCCGACCGGTGGTTATCTCCTGGGCTTCCTGCCTGCCGTGGCGCTCATCGGTTTTGTTACGGAAAAGACCCAAGGGAAAATGTTGTTTGGCATTGCCGCCCTCGTGGCAGGAACGGTTGTCATCTACGCCTGCGGAGTTACCTGGCTGAGTATCGTTACCGGCATGACGATCGTCCGGTCGTTGGTCGTAGGAATGGTTCCTTTTCTTCTAGGGGATGCCGTAAAAATAACTGCGGCCCTTTTCATCGCCAGATCCCTGCGGCCGATAATGCAAAAATAAAATCGTTACACGATTTTATATGACGCGACTTCGTCGCTATTTAAAGTCTGGTGTGAACATACACAGCAATATGAACACAAACCCTATAAAAGAAAAAAAGTCAGCTTCTCCCCGGGAGACGATCATAACCATCGAACACCTTTCCCATCGGTTTTCAGATCAGGGTCTAGGTCTCGATGATGTCAGCCTCACCATCGGTTCGGGGGAATTCGTCATACTCGCAGGACCCAATGGGTCGGGCAAGTCCACCCTCCTGAAACACCTGAACGGCATCCTCTCCCCCTCGGAAGGAACCATACTTTTGAAAGGTCGTCCCGTTTCGGAAGATCTTCAGCAGGCGCGTCGATTGGTGGGCATGGTCTTCCAGGATGCCGACAGCCAGATCGTCGGGGAAACCGTCTGGGAGGATGCTGCTTTCGGGCCTAAAAATCTTTCCCTCAAGAAATCGATCATCCAAGAAAAAGTACAGACAGCCCTGGAAACGGTAGGGTTGGCACACCTGGCAGAAAAACCGCCCTATCTCCTTTCCGGCGGTGAAAAAAGACGGCTTGCCATCGCAGGCGTACTCGCCATGGATCCACAGGTAATCGCCTTTGACGAACCTTTTTCAAATCTGGATTTTCCAGGCACCTGTCAGGTTCTGGATCAGATGATTCGACTGCAGCAAAACGGGCACACACTTATCGTGGCCACCCATGAACTCGACAGGGTGTATCGCCTGGCTGACAGACTGATCATCATGCAAAATGGCCGGCTCGTAAAAGACGGCGAACCCAGAACCGTTCTGACCGATGCCGCCGGTTACGGCCTCAAGCTGCCTTTTATGGACACTTCGGTCCCGGAAAAAGATCCATGGCAACCCTGACCCCCTTTCATTACCGCCACGGAAACTCGATCCTGCATGTCCTCGATGCACGGTTCAAGATCGTGCTGATGGTGATGTTCAGCCTGTCTCTCCTCCATGCATCGCCCCTGGGGCTTTTCGGGTTGACCCTTTTGCTGGCACTTCTCTTTCTGCAGACCCGGATCCCTATCATATCCGTACTTGCAGAACTGCGCTATTTTCTTGTTTTGCTTCTGGTTGTGTTTATTCTCAGGCTCATTTCAACTGAAGGCGATCCCCTTGTCAAAATACCATGGATTATCCTGTCAAAACAGGGTTTGAAGGAAGGTGCCATGGTTTGCTGGCGCTTATTGATGGTCGTTTTGCTGGGTTTCCTCTTTATTTCCACGACCCGTATCTCGGCTATTAAAACGTCTGTACAGCAGCTCCTGGCCCCTGTTCCCTTGGTACCTGAAAAGCGCATGGCAACCATGATGGGGCTGATTGTACGTTTCATACCCGTCATTTTTCAAAAAACACGAGATATTTCCGAAGCCCAGAAAGCCCGCTGTGTGGAACTCCGAAAAAATCCCCTCTATCGGCTCGAAGCCTTTGTCATGCCTCTCATGCGCGGCGTATTTCAGGACGCAGACAAACTTGCCATGGCTATGGTTGCAAGATGCTACCATGAGAACCAGTCTTTCGAAACACCGGCAGCCCGCAAAAGCGACTGGCTGGTACTGGCATGCGGGGCGTTGTTCTGTTTTCTTCTCCAGGTAATTTGAACCGCGACAGCAAGCGCATTCCCCGTAGGTTCTGCCGTTCGGCAGTGCTTCGCATGCTGCGAGGTTCTTCAATGCCTGCCCATTGACACCTCCTCCGCCCTATAATAAAGTCACCGTTGCAATGATAGCTAATATCATAGATATTATACCGCTTGTCATAAGTATGTTCCGTTTGGCTTGCGGCTAACGCTTCGGCGGGTGACGGCAAACAACCGGTCGCTTGTTTGCATGTTCGAGCGGTTGTTTGACGTTATTTGCCGAAGCAGTTTCGGAACGTTATTCTGACAAACAATATAAAACAGGGGGAGTAGAACCCATTGAAAATCATCATCGTCGGGGCTGGTGAAGTAGGATTTCACATTGCCGGCCGTCTTGCCCTGGAAAATAAGGATGTGGTGCTTATCGACAAGGAGATGGACTCGATCCGCCGCGTCACCGACCACATCGACGTCCAGACCATCCATGGGTCCGGAAGCAGCCCCGCCGTTCTGGATGAAGCGGGTATTCGAGGCGCAGAAATATTACTGGCCGTCACGGACAGTGATGAAACAAACCTCGTGGCCTGCCTTGCCGCCCACATCATTTCACCCAACACCAAGAAACTGGCCCGCCTTCGCGATGCCGCATATGATCCGTACCATCAGATATTCCGGGATAACCCTCCGCATATCGATACCATTATCAACCCGGAGATAGAAGTCGTTAACACCATCCACAGACTCCTCAGTGTTCCAGGTGCCGTGGATGTAAGCGATTTTGAAAACGGCCGCATCAAATTCGTCGGTGTTACTCTGGATGCAAGCTCACGCATGGCCGGGGCGGCACTTTCCGACCTTCCCGGTATCTTTGGAGATTCCCGGCCCCTGATCGCCGCCATCGTTCGCAATGAAGAACTCATCGTCCCCAGCGGCAATGATCGCTTGATACCCGGCGACCTGGTCTATTTTATCTGCAAGCAGGATATTCTCTCCGAAACTCTCCAGATGTTCGACAAACACGATGCGCCCCTCAACCGGGTTCTCGTTGTCGGCGGTGGTAGAATCGGTTACCGCCTTGCAGCCCTGCTCGAAGAAAAATCGATCCACACCAAAATTATCGAACAAAGCAACGAACGATGTGATGCCCTCGCCAAAACCCTGAACAAGACAGTGGTTCTGTGCGGTGATGGATCGGATCAGGAACTTCTCAAGGAAGAAAACATCCAGGATATGGATGCCCTGGTAGCCGTGACGGATAATGAAGAGACCAACATTCTCGTTTCCCTTCTCGGCAAACGAATGGGGGTACGAAATTCCATCACCAAGATCAGCCGCTTCAGTTATTTTCCGCTGCTGTCCACCATCGGTCTCGATCAGGTGGTCAGCACGCGGCGCTCCGCCATCAACAGCATACTGCAGCACATCCGCAAAGGGAAAATCCTGTCCGCCACGACACTAAAGGGTGAGCAGGCGGAAGTGCTCGAAGCCGTGGCCCTGGAGACATCGGCTATTGTCGGAAAACCCATCAAGAAGGTTGCATTCCCCAAAGGTGCCCTGCTCGTCAGTGTCGTCCGCAAGGAAGACATCATTATTCCTACGGGCGATACCGTGGTGGAGCCGGGGGACAAGGTCATTCTTTTTGCCAAAAGACAGGCCATTCCAAAAATCGAAAAAATCCTCACCGTCAAACTGGAATTTTTCTAATGCGCTGGCGCCTCATACTCTATGTAGTGGGGTTGCTGACCCTCTTTTTCGGTCTGACCATGGCAGCGCCCCTAGCGGTAAGTCTCTATTTCAGGGATGGCAGTGGGTTCCCCATGCTGATTTCGCTGGCCATCACGATCCTGTTCGGCGCATCCATCACCCTCGGCTTCCGGGGAGCCCAAATCGCCGATATCCGCCAGCGGGAAGGCATGGCCATCGTCTTTTTCGGCTGGACAGCCATGGGCCTTTTCGGCGCCCTGCCGTTTTTCTTGGCCGGTGAAGGGGTGTCTTTTACAGATGCCTTCTTCGAGTCGGTCTCCGGGTTTACAACCACCGGGGCATCCATATTCACCAACATCGAGCGGCATGCCGAGGGCTTTCTGTTCTGGCGAAGCTTTATCCAGTGGCTCGGTGGAATGGGGATCATCGTGTTGTCCCTGGCCGTACTCCCCTTTCTAAAGGTCGGCGGCATGCAGCTTTACAAGGCAGAGGTCCCCACTCCGGTCCCGGACAAACTCAAACCCCGCATCCAGGAAACCGCCGTTACCCTGTGGAAAGTGTATATCCTGTTTACCTTTCTTCAGATTCTTTTGCTTATGGCCGGCGGCATGAATCTCTATGAAGCGGTCTGCCACACCTTTACCACCATGCCCACCGGCGGGTTCTCCACCAAAAACGCTTCCATTGCCCACTACAACAGTGCTTATTTCGACACTGTTTTTATCCTGTTCATGCTGATGGCCGGAATCAATTTTTCCCTGCATTATCAGATGCTGAAAGGAAAACCTCTGGCAATCTGGCGCGATGCCGAAGGCCGTTTTTTCCTCTTTTTGTCCCTGGTGCTGGTGCTGCTGGTAAGCTGGAACATCTATGGAGAAGTCTACCACACCCTGGGGGATGCCATCCGGTATGGAGCCTTTCAGGTGGTGTCGATTCTGACAACCACAGGATTTGCCACGGCGGATTATGAGACATGGCCGGCCATGTCCCAGATAATACTGTTTCTGTGCATGTTCATCGGAGCCTCAGCCGGATCCACCGGCGGCGGCGTCAAGTGCCTCAGAATCATGCTCCTGTTCAAGTACTGCACCAGAGAGCTCTTTCTGCTGGTACACCCCAGATCCATTACCCATATCAAAATCAATGGCAAACCCATCCCGGAAGAGATTATCCGTAGTGTTATCGGGTTTCTGGCCCTCTATATCGGTCTCTTTGCCATCTGCACCGTGATCCTGTCCAGCCTCGGCGTCGATTTCATGACATCCCTGACAGCTGTCGCTTCCTGCATCGGCAATATCGGCCCGGGATTCGGCATGGTGGGGCCTGCGGAAAATTATGCCGTCATCCCAACCCTGGGCAAGTGGCTCCTTATCTGGTGCATGCTCCTGGGTCGACTCGAAATTTATACCGTCATCATCCTTTTTGCACCGGAGTTCTGGCGAAAATAATCGAACAAACCGACAATTTTTTATTGACACCTACGGAAATTACCGTTAAATGATGTTGTTTTACACGGGCCGTTAACTCAGTCGGTAGAGTATCTGCCTTTTAAGCAGAGAGTCGCGCGTTCGAGCCGCGCACGGCCCACCAACACAAAACCAAACCATCACGACCCCATCGTCTAGCCTGGTCCAGGACACCGGCCTTTCACGCCGGCAACGCGGGTTCAAATCCCCCTGGGGTCGCCACCCAATAAAAACAGGGACTTAGAAGAAATTCTGAGTCCCTGTTTTATTTTAGAAAAGATTCATTCCCCACAGTATTCCCCACAACTAAAATAGAAATCAGGGTAACTCAGAGTAAATACATATACAGGAATACGCAGGATACTGCGCTTTTTTCCGCTATAAAGTAAACACCAATCAAACCATCCTCTTAACCACCCAATACACAGCGTACCTTTCTCACTTTCAACAAAGAACTTTCCGTCTTCTGACTGAAGCACCTTGAGGCTCTCAGCTTTTATGTTACGTTTCTGAATTTCTTTTGCGGTCATATTTCCTCCTGATTAGTTCTAATGTGTATGACACGGTTGAAAGGGTGTAAGACCGTTATCACCGGTGATATTGATAAAAGCATTACCGGTTCGACTATTACGAGAGATTAATTCAGATGCGGTATCAAGGTGTTTTAAACTGTGGATGTTTCTGAGGCAGGATGTTGTGCGAGGTATGCAAAACTGGTTTTTTTTAATAGGCGCCAGATCTTTTCACATTCAGCGGGGGATACTTTTCCGGATAGGAATTTTTTCAAGAGACCAGTATTGATCGATTCGGGAACCTTTTTCAAATATTTGAGTGTATTTTTGGCCAGGGCGTTACAACCATTTACAAATGCTGTTGTCGATAGACCAATACCAGCGGCGGACAAAATGGCAATTAAACCATCTGCATCATCTGCTTTGGTCAAATGTTTCCAACCCTGAATACCCAGATCCCGAACATCTCCAGCAACACATAAATCTGATGATATGGCCCCGATGCCTGAATAACTGTCGTACACTTGACCTTTGATAAATCCATCCCAAGCCATTGATTTGATCTTTTCGGTATTGGTGTATTCAAGGTCATCTTTTAGGGTGGTTATTCTTTCAGGATTTTCTGATTGGGTTTCATTGTAGAATTTGGCCAGATCCAAGGCATCATCCCGGCGGTTATGGTTTCTTAACGATTGTATCTCTTTGATTGGATCGAAGCTTGATCCGGTGTGGTTTAGGTAGATGGCCAATGCTGCTGAGATTATAAACGTGATCAGTATCGTAAACTTAAGACAATTCCAGCATAATTTTTTCAATAGGCAGTCTCCTTTCTTTCTATTTGAATTGTAAAATTGTAACTCCGGATATCCTTCATCAATTAATATATATAGTAGTGGGGGGATATAATGGATAATAGGGTGATGTGGGAATGGGATGTGATTTTTTCAAATTGTTTTTTGAAATGAAATTTTTAGAACAATTACGAGAGAGGGCGTATTTTTAAGATCCGCATCTGGCACTCAGTGTTTTTTCGATCTGCAACTTATACGCTGTTTGGTTGTAGTGAACGCAGGTATTGAAAGACAATATTTAAAATCGGCTTGTATGATATCACAGGAGCAAAGATACTTCTCTGGATGATGGTATCACAGTATCCCGTTCTCCCATCTTAACTTTAATTTAGGATTATTTCCGAATAGTGATGAGTTGGAGGTATTCAAAGCTTTTGAAACTCTGAAATCATTGTGATGTGTATATCGTGCGTTTAATCTACTGATCATTGTATTTTTCCTATTTCTTCTCTTGCTTTTTTCAAATTAGTTTTTGCATCAATTGTCTCGAATAAGGCGGCTGCCTCCATAAAGCAATCTCTGGCTTGTTCGATTCTTTTTTTATTTAAATACAACTGTCCTAACTCAATATACGATTGCCCCAAGAAATACTTAGCGTCATATTTTTTAGCGTGTTCGATAGCTTTTTGATAATAAGTTTCTGACTTTTTAGAGGCAAATGGAACGTGTTTTGTAAGAAATCCAATATTATTTACTACTATGGACATTTTCGGTTTTTCACCATATGCGATATTAAAATAAAGTTTTCCCAAAACATATTCAGATAGAGTAATTCCCCATCCCCAGTTTTTTTCTTTGTTGAGATTGTAAACCTTTTCAATCATTTTTAAACCTTGGGACATCTCTCCACTATTAATTTTGATAATCCCAATCAATGATTGAATTGCAGCACTAAACAACTCGCATCCAGATTTCTTATTGTAAATATCTACTTCATTTAGAGGATATTCTCCTATTTCTATCTGATCATTTAAAATATGACACATTCCAACAAAAAGCCTGGGCCACTGTGTGTAAAATGGATCTTCTGCAAGATCGACTGCCCTTTGAAAATATGAAATGGCCTTTATCAAATCCCCATCAGCAATGAGGCTGTAACCAATACAAATGTTTCCAACGACTTGACTCCGGATGTTAGAATGTCTTTCACCATATTGAATGAGCGTTTCTCCGATTTCATAGCTTTGTTTTATCCGCCCATTAAAGGAATTTAAATGAGGAAGTCCACCCTTAGATTTGAAGTACAGATAATGATCATTTTTTATCGTTTCTGCAATCTCAGTAGCCCTTTTCCAATAAGAATAGCCTTCTTCATATTTATCCGTTACCGCACAGACATATGTTAGCCAACAGCAAGCATAGCCAATCACACGTCTATTATTTGCCTCTTCACCAATTTTAAGCGCTTTTTTAAGATATCGATAAGCATCTTCCAGTTCCATCATGAAATGAAGAATAAAACCAAGCCATCCATAGAACATACCCTGCTTTTCTTTATTCATTATATCATCAGCTTCATCTTCGTGCCTTTTTAAAATAGAAGTGAGTTTATTGAAATCACCACTGTAATAATAAACCAACGACCACTTTATTAAGAGGTCAAATAATAATTCTCGGTCTTTGTCTGTCTCTAATTTCTTTTCTATTATTAGATTATATGCTTCATTATAGTGTTCATGTGATTCTTGAACCGCATACCTTTTTAGGCATTTTTCACCTGATTTCATCAAATAGTTTATTGCTTTAGAAACTGTGAGGCCGTTTTTAAAATGAAATGCAAGGGTTTCATAAAATTCCGGGAGCCTATCCTGAAATAGCAGCTCAATGACAAGTCCAATTTGTTCGTGTATTTCTCGACGCTCTTTTTTTAGTAGGCCGTTATATACTACCTCTTGAGTTAGAGCATGTTTAAATATATATTCTAAATCTGGTTGAACTGTCCTTGTTTTTATCAAATCAAGTCTTTCAAGGCCGCTTAAACAACTATCAATTTGATCCTTTAGATCTGTGATTCTTTTGAGAATATCATAAAGAAAAGACCTGCCGATCACAGACGCTTCTTGTAAAATACGCTTAGTGTCATTTTCCAAGCGGTCGAGCCTGCTGGATATTACGCCATGAATAGATGATGAAATATCTGAATCACTAATTTGTCGTTTAACTTGCCAGTTATCTTTTATTCTTATTAAGGCTTCTGATTCGATTAGCGAGTTAATTACTTCTTCAATGTAAAAAGGATTTCCTTCAATCTTGTCTCGGACGAACTGCTGCAATTCTGAGGGAATTGAGTCTGTCATTAACAAAGACTCCACCATAATCTGAGACTCAGATGGTGAAAGGTCCTGAAGTCTGATTTCTTGATAGGGAGCAGACATTGAATCTATTTGATGAGTGGTAAATAAAGAGATAACTGGTCGGTGTGTGCAAAGAAAAAGTATTGGATTCCTAAACCCAGGTAATATTGTACGAATTAATTCTAAGAATGAAGGATCAGCCCAATGAAGGTCTTCAAAGCATATTACCATCGGACCGTCTTGGGATAATGACGCTATAATTGTTTGGAACGCTTCTTTTAACTGTTTCTTCCAATATTCAGGGCTTACTTCTTCGATTTCAGGATAATTGATGGAAAAAAGACTTCCAATATATGGGATAAGATTCGTCTTTCCTCCAAGCCATCCTGAAATACCTGATTGAATTTTTTCCCTGATTGCTTCTGAAGAATCACCTTCATCTATTTCAAGTGACTTATTTAATAGATCAATTATTGGATAATAAGGTATATTTTGAGAATATGGATACGCATGACCTTCAAACCACTGTATATTTTCGAGCTTTAAACTGGATCTAAATTCTTCAACCAGTCGGCTTTTTCCAGTTCCAGCTGTGCCGCAAATTATAGCCACGGAACCTTTGTCTTCTTCAGTCAATCTCTGTAAAGATAAAGAAAGTTGATTCATTTCTACTTTTCGACCGATAAGATCGGCACGAAGTCCATGAAGACGATGAATTTTTATTGGTTTTTCTTTGGGAGACAGAACTTGATAAGCTTTTATAGGTTTAGATTTTCCTTTGACTAATGTCGGTTCTAATTCATGAAAATTGAAAAATCCTTCTGCCTGATAAAAGGTATTTTGACCAACCAGGATATCATCAGCACTACCTATACCACTCAATCGAGCTGCGATATTAAGTGTATCACCAGTGACACCGTGAGTCCCCTTTTCAAGATTTATATCACCCGTAACAACAAGTCCTGTGTTAATGCCAGTGTGCATCGACAATGGCTGTTCAGTTTTTTCCTCATATTTTGGGCTTAAGTCGTTAACCAAATAATGGATTTCTCGTGCCGCCTTTATGGCTCTAACTGGATCATCTTCATGAGCTTCTTGTGCCCCAAAAAGTGCCATCACCGCATCACCTGAATATTTTTCGATAAAACCATCATAATTGCTCACTATCTTTGAAATTTTATCAAATATACTTGTTGTAATGTCTTTTACTTCTTCAGGGTCCAAACGTTCAGACATTGCTGTATAACCCGTAAGATCAGAGAAAAGGACCGTAACATGTTTCCGTTCACCATCAAGGGAACTACGAGATGAGAGGATTTTACTGGCTGATTGTGCAGTAATGTTTGTCTCGGAAGATGAAAAATCATCCCCTGGGACTTTTGTAGCTTTGTCGAGATCGTATCCGCATTCATTGCAAAATTTACTGCCATACGGATTCGATTTTCCACAATCAGGGCAGGTACTTTCCAATCTATCGCCGCAATCGTTACAGAATTTGGCTCCCTCCGGATTATCAAATTGACACTTCGGGCATTTCATGTTTTGCCCTCCATCTAATAAGAATGAAGTTAAGGACAGGTCGGAATTGAGGTTAGAACCACTGAGAATATTGAGATTCGGCTTCAGATCAGGCGTAATTTGAGTGTGTTATTAATTAGATACATGATTGGAAAAAGTGGGTCAAGGGGTTAGCGTTTTCAATGGATATTGATTGGGGATATTCTAACTGAAAACCAAATATCACCCAACTACCGATACATGGAGATACTAACAGCTATCAAGTTTTATAATAATTTTGCCGATACCATCTGGTCATGTCCACGGTATCACGGCAGAGCTTATGAATACAAGATTTGACCTGTTGTGATTATTTTCGCACACCGGTAATATTTCAGGTGTCTGATATCTTTGCTTTTGTTGGAGTGATCCAAACTTTTATCGAGCTAATTTCACTGCAGATATGATACAAACGATTATTAATATCTCAATATGTCAATAAAGCAGCCACTCCCGCTACTGCCTCCACTGTCCCCATTATATCCATTCACGTCTCCAGATTGAGTCGTAAATGACCACACAAAATCGGCCATAAGAGGGTTTCCCGCCATGTCCTCAACACCAGTCGTCAGAGTCACTGTATATGTTTTGCTGTAACCGAGATCGGCATCTGGTGTAAACGTCGCCGTCTTGTCACTATGCGTTATGGTACCAATGATATTGTTTGAACTATCACTTATTATAAATGTATTCGAGGTAATTGTTGAAGCATCCATAGTTTTTGTAAATATTACATCAATCCTGGTATCTACAGATATATCTTCAGAATTGCGTTTTGGATCAACTGAATTGATCGCAAATCCCTTGGGCAAAGCCAATGGGTAATTATCTGTCCCATTTATTTTAATGTAATATGGAATGTCCCCTATGCCATCATCATTGGAATCCACTCCGGTGTAATCGCTCCAATAGTTTCCCTCACTATTGTTATCCCACTGATTGTCACTATTCTCAGCAGATGCTTGAATAGTGTTCTCTATGAGATTATTATGATAGATAAGGTTGTTCCTGCAAAAACTGCCCTGGATACCAGAATAGCACCTCCACAAAGTATTGCCTATTATCTGGTTAGTTTCTCCATTCAGATCTATTCCCGCTTCGCAGTTTACAATCAGGTTGCCCTCGACAATGCTTTCCCAATTCAGCTGGATCCCTGTTGAGCAATTTGATACTCTGTTATTTATTGCAGTATTTCCTTGACCCAAAATAAGACCAAAGGAACAATCTGACACATTGTTTTCATTAGCTACTCCATTAGTTCCATAAACACCGATTGCTTCAAAACAAACTTCGTTCATATCTGAAATGCGATTGCCTTGGATTTGGCTATTTGAGCTCAGCCATGTACCAACACCGTTTCCCCAAATGTCGGAGATGGTGTTGTTCGTTAGGATGATGTTGCTCGAGTCATAGGCCCCCATAGCACGTTCGATGCAATTATAGATGGTATTGTTCGAGACAGTGATATCGCTTGAGCCTTCTATATTGACGGCCCAATAACTTCCCGATATGGTGTTCCCGGTCACTTGCCCGCCAGTGGTATTAAAGAAACTTATCATGCTATCTGTTATCACGTTGTTTTCAAGAATAGCATTATCTGCATAAATTTGAATGCCACCATACCACATTTCATGTCCGCAGCCGACAATCTCGCTGTCTTTCATTACAAAGGTTGAACCTTTTGACGGCTGCATTTGAAACCCATAACCATTATCCAAATGGATTATTTTACAGTTGTAGATAAAAAGTGAACCACCGGATGTTACACCCAAGTCCGAACACCATTTCGAAGCGCCGGTAACCAAGTCTACATTTCTCAAGGTCAGGCTTCCACCACTCTCAACATTTATGTTATTCAACACAATCGTTTGATTCTCGATGACTTCTTCACCAGTGACTGTCTTCCCTAACAGTGAATCGTATTCAGGAGGAGTTGCCGGCGTTACTTCAGGAACCGGCAGCGAGCCAACAGCAACAAGATTCATGAGTGGGAAATTATCAGCTCCTTCAGGGCCGATCATGTAAAGTGCATCGCCTACCCCATCCCCGTTGGTGTCTGTTCCAACATATTCACTCCAGTGATTTCCCATCCCATCATGTTCCCAGTGGTTTTCGCCGTTGTCGTAAGGCAATCGTCCATAATTAACGAAGTTGTTGCCATATACGGCGTTGTTTGTGCAATCATCGATGACAATACTCTGGTACTCGGTAGAGGAGATTCCGTTGCCTGCTATCGTATTGCCATCGCTGGAAAAAAGTACTGAAATACCCCGAAGGAAACCTGAAGTAGTATTTCCGAATATCAGATTATTTTTGCTCGAACTCATGAGCAAAAAACCACTTGACCAGACCGCCCCGGGTTTGGATGAAGCAGAAATCTGGTTGTTATTGATAGTGTTATTTGAAGATCTTCTTACCCAAATACCCTCGGTTGTTACATTGGATATGGTATTATCGGTCACCGTGCTGTTGTAGGCATAAACCATGTATATACCGTTAGCCATACGCTCTAAGGGATCTGAAATAATATTGCCTTCTATCTTGTTGTTCCAACCCCAAACCATGATTCCGGTCTCATCTGTCGAGATGGTGTTGCTTCTAACTGAGTTGTTATTACATACGAACATCAAAGCAATACCTACGCCCAGACCTGAGAGATCATTCTCCTCAATCACGTTTCCGTGTGAAAACATCGTTTCTATGACACCTCTATGTATTGTTGAAAGGGTAATGATATTGCCTTTGATTGTATTGTCTTCCCCTTCCACTATCCTGAAAGGGCTGCTGATTGATGAATGCTGAATTGAGTTGTTGGTAATCTGAGAGGCTGAGCCGCCACGTAGGTATATGCCATGTACTTTGTTTGAATGGATATGGTTATTATCAAAGGTAATTCCTTCCCCGGTCAAAATTATACCAATGTGATTGCCAGACAGCGTAGTGTTTTCAATGACAGCACTGCTGGTGTCAACAACCAAACCCCTCATCCCAGACAATATCGGAACGATATCCCAAAGATCTTCACTGTCTGGGCCCCACCCACATCTATGGAGTTCGCTATCTTTCATCAGGAATTGGCTCCCAGATTCAACTGCAAAGCTGAAGCGAGCAGAATCGGAGGTTGCGGTGATGACAGTCCCTTTTTCTATGGTTAGGGTACCCCCGGAATTTATGAGAATGCCATATTCTCCATTGTAGATGTTGTTCATTGCAAGAGTCACACTGCTGAGTGTAAGATCCCCTCCATTTTGAACAATCAGGTTTCCGTTAAGCGTGATGATTTGATTATCTACCGTTTCAAGACCAGTGACAATCCAGTCTCCACTGCTTGGAATATCTGCATGAGAGGGCACTGCCATCAGGTAAAATAACATGAGTGGTAATATGCATCGTAAGATTATGTTGCGTTTACACCAATCTTTCATGCGGACATGCCCCTGCGGACGTATTATTTTTTAGGTGATATTCAACTGGAGATCAACTTGATATGGTGATTAAGCTCAGTAGAAATTAGAGGATACGAATTGCCGATTTCGGGATTGATTTAGCTCAGATTTAAACAGCGCTTCAGGAGTATTATGTATTATACTACCATTTGTTAGAAATGATCAATTCATTTTTAGGAAATGATAAAATGTGATATCTTGTTTAAAACCAACTATCATCTGCATAAAGGTATATGGAGACGATCTCAACTGTCTGTTATCTCCATAAAATATAAGGTACCATATGGACATCCCCAAAGTACCACGAAGGGGCCTATGAATGCAAGGTCTGGTCGGTTGTGATAATTTTCGCACACCGGCAATATTTTGAGGGGTCTGATAACCTTGTTTTTGTTGGAGCAATGCCAGGTTTTTCAGTGGTGATTTCGGCTGAGATATGCGAAAGCTATCGAAGGCTTTAACCTCAATCCAGCAACCACTATATGTTGGTGGGCCAATTATGCTTAATAACGGGGCGTTTGAGCTTTGAAATCTGATAGCTATTTTGATTCGTAATTATTGGTTCGAACCTTTTGACTTATCCAGGACCCTTCGGACTGTGTTCACCAAGTCTGCTTTCACCAAAGGTTTCATGGCATAAGCCGCAATTCCCGATTTCAAGGCTTTCCCTTCATCCATACGGTCGCTGTGCCCGGTGCATATAATAACGGGAATGGTGGGGCGAATCCTGATAAGCTCTTGTGCAAGACGATCCCCTGGAAGTTCCGGCATAGCCATGTCGCTGATGACCAGGTCAAATTTGTCTGATTTTTCTTGAAACAGCTTCAGGGCTTCTGTGCTGCTGGTTTTCCCCACAACTTCGTATCCCTGTCGCTCGAGCATTTGCGTGACCATTTTCACCAAAGATGCCTCATCATCGACAAAGAGAATCCGCTCCGTGCCTCTTGGCGAGTCTTTCGATACTTCCTTTTCGATTTGTGCAGTTTCTTTGGTTATAGGGAACAACACCTCAACTGTAGTGCATTTGCCCACTTTGCTGTTCACTCTTATGGCACCATCATGCTTTTTCACGATGCCGTACACAATGGCCAGGCCCATACCCAATCCCTTGTCGACATCCTTGGTGGTGAAGTACGGATCGAATATCAAGCCCTTTATTTTTGGATCTATCCCAGACCCATTATCCTTGACAGTCAGTTTTACACATTCACCAGATGTCAAACCGTTGTATTGAACTGCACTGCGATCGTCAAGAACAGCTGTTTCCAACCGGACCTTCAGCAGGCCAGTTTCTCCTTCCATCGCATGAACCGAATTGCTGCACAGGTTCATGAGAATCTGATTGACTTCAGTCGGATTTGCCAGGACCATCTCATCATTACACAGGATCTCCTGACGGATTTCGATGTTGGTTGGAATCGTTGCACGCATCAACTTCAGAGATTCCTGGATAATGGTGCTGATTTGTATCGGTTTTCGGGTAGCCGGAGTCTTGCGGGAAAAGCTCATGATCTGCCGTACCACATCCTTAGCCCGCAGGGATGCGGTACGTATTTCCTCCAGACAGTCTTTGGCAGGATTCCATTCCGGCACATCGTCAATAGCCAGCTCGGTGTTGCCGATAATGATACCCAGGATGTTGTTGAACTCGTGAGCGATACCGCCCGACAAAGTGCCGAGGGCTTCCATTTTTTGAGTTTGACGAAGTTTTTCCTCCAATGTCTTCAAATGAGTGATTTCTGTATCCGTTCCCAAGAATCTTATGGCCCGACCGTCTTTATCTCTTTCAACCGTTCCTGATGCCAAAAACCAACGCAGGCTGCCGTCTTTATGCACCATGCGATGTTCGACACGGTATTCTTTTTTTGTCCCTTCAATACAGGCATTGGCCTCCTTCATGACGGCTTCGACATCTTCAGGATAAATATTCTTGCCCCAGTCTTCGTTATGATTCTTGATTTCGTGATCGTCATAGCCAAGCATCGCTTTGAGGTCGGGAGAAACATACATATCTCCCGTTGGTATATTCCAGTCCCATACACCCACGTTTCCGCCCCTGGTGGCCAAAAGATATCTTTCCTGGCTTTTTTTCAAGGATAGTTCAGCATTTTTGCGATCAGATATATCTCTTGATACGCCATGTATGCCAGCCAATTCCCCGGATTGGTTTCTTATCGCCCTGACATTGTTTTCCATCCAAATCTTGGACCCATCCTTATGATAGTATTCGACTTCAATCTTGACCGTTCTTTCAGGGTCAGACTTTTGCGAATTGTCAATTTCAAGCTCTTTCTGAAATGTTGCCATAATATGGCGTAAGGATTCCGGAGAGATCTGCTCTTCAATGGATTGGCGTTTCCTCTCTGCAGGCGTATAGCCCAATATTCTCTCTATCGAGGGGCTCACATAGGTGGTTTGAAAATCTCTGTCAATCGTCCAGACAATATCCGACATCTTTTCAGTAATATACCTGAATCTCTCCTCGCTCTCCCGTAGCGCCTCATCGGATTTCTTGCGATCTGTGATGTCAATGGCAACAACTGTTGCTCCAACAATATTTTCACCCTCGTAGAGAAATCTGCTGTTAATGTTTGTCCAGATTACACTACCATCTTTCCTTATCATTTCATAATCAACACTGCTTGGCACACTCTCCCCACTCAACACCTTACTTATTCTGTTTAGGTATTTTTCTTGGCTTTCCTCAGTAAGCAAATCTGTCCCATTCATGGAAAGAAGTTCATTTTTGGTATAACCCGTATATTCACATACAGCATCATTTGCATAGACCATTTTCCCGATACGATAATCCACTTCATAGATTCCCGCCGGTGCGATATTGAAAAGTTGCCGATAACGATCCTTACTTTCTTTAAGTTCATTCTCGATCGCCCTGCGCTCAGATTCTGATTGCTCTAATTCCTTAACCCTTCGCTGCAATTCTTCATAAGTGGGTTTTTCAGACATAATTTTTACCTGTGTCTTCTCAATCTTTTCGAGTCATGAATACTTGCATTATTGATGACCGATTGTATTCCAACAATATCTTCCGATTAGATCTGATATCCATATAGATCGAATCGCAAAGGACACATGCTCGGATAATTGACGATATACTGTCCTTGATTTAGTTAGCATAAAAAATGCCAATTACATCAAATTAAAAGCATATTTTTTATGCTGATATTACAAATGGTTACAATCACTAAAACAATTGGCTGTCTATTCGGATCATTCAAGCAAGGAGAAGGTGCGCCAAAATGTCATGACAGACGACAGATCTGTCGCTTTATAATAATGAAGTATGAGAGCAAAAGTCACGGTGCCACAGAAATATGATTGAGGAGCATGCTGCATGTTGTGGTTGGGTTGGATGATTCTCAAGTGCCGATATCATATATAAAAATCGATATATCAAATTTTTGACGATAACTTTGATTGATGGAGATAAGTTCAGTTATCAAGTTTGATGCAAATTTTACCGATACCATATGGTCATGCCCACGGTATCACGGCAGGACTTATGAATGCAAGAATTGGTCTGTTGTGATTATTTTCGCACACCGGCAAAATTTTAGGTGCCAGATATCTACCGGATTGTCGGAGTCATCAACGGGTTTTGGTATGCAAATTTTAACTGTGAATGCCAGATATATGAAATTCAACCTACCAGGCCTATATTGATTTAATGGCAGAATGGTGCGGACGTTGTGAAGTGGAAAGATGGGATTGCTGCCAGATGCGAAATCATACGCATTTGATAGCTGCCCCGACCAAGTCCGTCAATATGATAACCGCCATTGGCGAACCTCGCCGCCGTTATCAATATCGGGAATGGTTTTTACAAGTCAAATCCGTTTTCGATTATTTCAGAAAGTCGTGATACAAATCGGGCAGCCGGGGCCCCATCAATTACGTCGTGGTCGACTAATATCGTTATTCCCAAATACTCACGGATTTCAATACTGTCATTGACAACACCGGGCTTTTTCATGATTGAACCCAGGGCAAAACAAACCGGGAAAAAACTGTATGGTATTGCCCATCCGTTAACTCGGCCGCTCATCCCGATCGAAGTTACAACCACTGTACCCATCATTCTCTTCATACGATGAGGATTCTTTAATATGATTTTCCAGAGGAACAAACGGATGAACTGTGGCAATAGTGTGAATAATTTGATCGGCTCTTTTTCACGATTTTGTTCTATGACATAATTTTTCCCATCCTCAATCGTTTGTTCCTTTGCTTTTTCAATCTCGTTATAAATATCAGTAATACCTCTGCTATTTACGTTTCTGATCACAAGCGGCAAGGGGACCAGCGTTCCATCAACTTTTTTTTCGACGAGGATCGATATGTCGATATCATTATAAATAACTGCTTTGTTTGAACCCTTTTTAATCGCGTGAACCTCTTTGTGTTCTGATATGGCCTGGGCAATACATTTCAGTATCCACGACATAAATGATATCTTTTGACCGGATTCAGCTTTTCGAATTGCAATCTTTTTTCTCGATTCTGTGACATCTACTTCGATTAGTGCTTTGACGTGATGTTTCAGCATCCCGATCTTTCCTCCATCCATCGTCAATTTTCTGCTCGAAGGAAATGATTGCAATGTATAATCCAATGTTTTTTTCATATACCTCATCCGTGAAAATTTAATACTTTCTTCTGCGATGTTTTTCTCAATTTGCGCCTGATGATCAAAGCGTTTTGTCAATTCTACGATGGATTTTTATCCAATGAAAGGTTCCGTTTGAACATGATTGCCAGAAACAACATGGCCATTGGAGCTGTTACTGCCCAGGGCAGTCCCAGCAAAAGGATCCGTTCAGAAAAATCCGGGTAGAAATAAACAAAAGAAATCAAAGGCGTTACCAGCGCATTGGCGATAAACCATACTCTGACCCATTTCTGAAAACCTTTCTTTTCAAAAACCGGAACTGCCAGCAGCATGGCAATCCCCATGGATATATATCCTATCGCATCGAAATTCCAGAAAAGTGAATGCGGTGTTTGAATGAGGATCTGGATCTGATCAGCGTCCCCTTTCAGCGTCATGGGAATCACAGTTGCTAACTGAACGACATAATTTGCGGTGACGAAAACCGCATAAATTATCGTGAAGATAAGTGCGGCATGGCTCCAGTATTTTTTATCGTCAGGAGTGATGTGATGCAGGGCAAGCATTTCAAGCATAAATGGAATCACTATACATAACGAGAACCCATAAATGAAGATTTCATCGAGTGGATAAGTAAGAATCTTTAATAACTGTAAAATTTGAACCAGCACAAATGCGGCATTTGCGCTAAAGGCAATTATCCCAAATCGAAAACCCGCTTTATAGATGCTATCGTTCATTATGATTACCTCATATATATGGGCACCTTGAACATTAGTCGCGACAAGCCATATCCCCAGTCATATAAAACTGCGGATACCATATCTTGGTGTTGAAGAAATAATTCCGAAACTGAAAACTACGTTAATGTATATTCTGTTTGCAAGATAGTTATTGTTGGGGGTTATGGCGTAACAGCGGTGCAATGTAAAACGTATAGCTGGACAGTATCCCACTTTTGGCCCCACCTGTGATGGAGAACATTACCACCCTGATAAAATTACTGATACCATCATTTTGGAATGTTAGGTCAAGTAAATATTACGTCAATCTATTGTCAAATCTTGGTCCTTCTTTCTCCTCTTTTTGTCACTTCTCCGGTATTTAGTACCCCGTTGTTCAGGGCCATTGTATGAAGAAGCACCACCTTTTCTTCTACTTCTTTTAACCCTGCGATCTTTACCGCTTCGTTTGTCAGCCACTATAGACCTCTGAATTTTGATCTTGGTTTACGAAAAGAAAAATATTTTGCGCAGTACATTACCACCCTGACAAATTACAGTTACCATAATTCATGGGTACCAGGTCAAGAATATTGTGCATTCCGCCATTGTCATTTTGCCTTCATATTTTACATCTTGAAACCCCATAAAAAAAGATTCATTATGGAGACGAATTTGATACGACACAAATATGCATAATAGGAGGAATCATGGAAAATGTGAAATGGGAAGTCAAAGACAACAAACTGATTATCGAAGTTGATTTATCAATAGAAAGTGGACCCTCGAAATCCGGGAAAACAATAACTATCGCCAGTACAAAGGGCAATCAGAAGATCGAGGGGACTAATGCTGTTATTGGTTTAAACGTTTATAAATATCCAGAAGAGTCGTAATATTTACTATTATCTATCATTTGACCTTCAACGGGAAATAAACCACAATCAACTATGTTAAAAAATACTTTCCTTCGCCGAGGATGCCGTTGAATCCTTATACGGCAGACTTGAAAACGGTGGATAGGATAAAATACGGGTCTGGATATGGGGGTTCAGGTTACTGGCGATAATTTGGTTTTAGACGTGACATCTCAGGTTTGCATATGCAAGGTTTCCAACCTGTTCGTCATCGCAAGGAACTCCAGCTTCGCCTATAAGGGAAAATCTATCAGCGTCAAGCAGATCGCCCAGGAACTTGGTGTCAGATACATCCTTGAGGGCAGTGTGCAAAAGGCAGGTGAGCGTGTTCGGATCACAGCACAGTTGATCGATGCTACGACAGACTATCACATGTGGTCTGAGAACTATGATCGGGGTTTGAAAGATGTCTTTGCATTGCAGGATGATATAACACTCAAAATCATATATGCCATGCGAATGAAGTTGACAAGGGGAGAGCAGGCTCTTCTATGGGAAGGAGGCACACAAAATATTCAGGCTTTTGATTTGGCAATGCGAGGAACCGAGTGCTTCTTTCGTGGGAACGAAAAAGATAATAAGCAGGCACGAAAGTATTTTAAGGAGGCTATCAGCATCGATAGGAAATATGTCTCACCACATGCTTTATTAGGCTTCACACATCTTTTTGATTTAATTCATGGGTGGAGTGAATCACCAATACATTCCTTTGAACAGGCTAAAAAAAACACTGATCAAGCCCTTTCACTGAATGAATCTTTCGATATAGTTCATATATTATTGGGTTGGATATACCTGTATGAGAAACAACATGACAAGGCAATTTTGGAAGGACAACGGGCTATTGACCTTAATCCTAATGGAGCTGAAGCACATGCCGCATTGTCTTTCATACTTTGCATGTCAGATAAGACAGAATCGGCCATCAACTTACTTATGAGAGCAATTCGGCTAAATCCAATTCCACCGTCTCATTTTTACACTTTTCTTGCAATAGCTTACCGAAATACTGGTGAACATGAGAAAGCAATAGAGTCTGCAAAAAAAAGCCTCAGTGGAAATAGGGATCAGCTTATGCCATATCTAACCTTAGCTGCTTCTTATGTTGCTTTAAGTCGTACTGCGGAAGCCCACAGGTCAGTTAAGCAAATCCTAAGACTGAGCCCGAATTTCTCTCTTGATTACTATGCCAAAATGAACCCACATAAAAATCAGGAATCTTTGGATAGATACATTGAAGCCCTCCGCAAGGCAGGTCTCCCCGACTGACCTTTTCCACCATTTTTGAAATATGCTTGGCCGTGGATATCTCCAACGAAAACAAAGATATCAGGCACCTGAAATTTTACCGGTGTGCGAAAATAATCACAACAGACCGAATCTTGCATTCATAGCCTCTGCCATGCTACCGTGGTCAATACCATATGGTATCGGTAAAATTGCCGTTAAAATATGGATAATTGGACTTATCTCCATGTATCGGTACTTGCGATGATATTTGGTTTTCTGTCATGATATCCCCAATAAACAACCTTGAAACAGCTAATCTCTTGACCCATCCCGGCAAGTCATGTATTGATCTTATAACACACTTGAATCACAACTGATCTGATGCTGAGCCCCATAAAACACACTTGAGCTGGCCTCGTTCTCGACCTGAAGCACCTTTCCACTATTTATCATCTTCTTCAAACCCCTAACCAGAAGGTGATCTAATGCCCACAGACCAAGATAAAGTCATTCGCAAACTCAGAGCCATTCTTTCCGCTGATGTCAAGGGCTATAGCCTTCTTATGGCTGACGATGAAACGTTTACCATCAAAACGTTAAAGTCCCATCGAACTATAATGACCAACTGCATCGAGCAACACAATGGCCGTGTTGTGGATAGTCCAGGTGACAATATTCTTGCTGAATTTGCCAGTGCAGTGGATGCAGTTCAGTGCGCTGTGGAGATACAAAATAAATTAAAAAAAGAGAATAAGCGCCTTGTCGAAGATAAGCGGTTGGAGTTCAGGATAGGCGTTAATATCGGCGATGTGGTACAGGATGGAGACCGGATTTATGGCACGGTGTAAATGTAGCGGCCCGTATTGAGGGATTCGCTGATCCAGGTGGGGTTTCCATCTCACGCAACGCATACGATCAAATAAAGGATAAGCTGAATTTCGGATACGAGTACATTGGTGATCACGACGTTAAAAACATCAAAGATCCGGTCAGAGTGTACAAGGTCCTCATGGGTCCTGAAGATGAGGGTAAATTGCTTGGGGAAGACAAAAAACGTCCTAAGCGAAATTGGTCTGTAGTAGGCATCGCAGCAGTTATCATAATAGGCTTGGGAATCATATTTTGGCAATTCAACATTGTTAAAAAAGGTCCTGATGAGAAAGATGGGTTAGAACAAGCAACATCAGTAACGGAAGAGAAACCATCCATTGCTGTCCTACCATTTGCCAACATGAGCGATGATCCTGAGCAGGAATATTTCAGTGATGGCATGACCGATGATATCATCACCGACCTCTCAAAAATATCTGGTCTCATGGTAATTTCGAGGAACTCTACATTTACCTTTAAAGGTAAAGACATCAAAATACCGGAAGCTGCAAAAGAACTTGGCGTCAGGTATGTTCTCGAAGGAAGCGTTCGCAGAGCCGGAGATCAGGTGCGGATCAATGCACAGCTGATTGATGCAACTACCGATCACCATTTATGGGCAGAACGGTTTGATGATAAGTATGAAAATATTTTTGAACTACAGGACAAGATTACGGCAAGGATTGTGTCAGCACTTGCATTGAAATTATCAACTCCAGAGCAAAATATAATAGCTGACAAAGGAACTCATAATATTCTTGCTTACGATGCCTACTTAAAGGGCATGACCCATGCGAGACGTTTTACACCCGATGATTATGTTGAAGCCATAAACTACTTTAAAAAATCCATAGAATTAGACCAAAATTACAACCATGCATATGCTGCATTGGCTTATACATATTGGACTACTTTTTATGGTGGAAAGAGATTTTGGGATAAAATTGGGATAGACTATCGGAACCAGTAGAATTCTTGCACGTTATTATCTGGAGTTAGCGATGAAGAAACCGACTTCCAGAGCTTATCAGCTTATGGCTCTAATGGAGTTATATAAACGGCATTTCAAGGAAGCAATTGAATTTGCGGAAATGGCAGTAGCAATTTCTCCCAATGACGCTGATGCGTTATACGACTTGGGAATGGTGATGACCTTTGCTGATAATCCAAAGGCGGGAATAAAATATTTTAAAAAATCGATCATGTTAGACCCATTACATAAGGATACACACGGAATCGGAGCAGCCTATTTTTCTATGGGTGATTATGAAAAGGCTGTTAAATACATTGATATCGGATTAACTGATAATCCGGAAAGAATTCCCATGTTAGCTTTTTCCGCAGCATCCTATGCGTTTATGGGTAATGATGTTGAAGCGAAGAAGGCTTTTGAAAAATGGTTGACTTGTTTTGAGAGCGGCTATCCGGATGTTCACTCTTTATATTACCTTTTTTCGAGAAAGAATCTCGAGGTGTTCGATCGTCTAATTGAAGGTTTAATTAAAGCAGGTTTCAAGGCAGATTCATTAAATTATTACAAGGTGGATGAAAAAAACAAACTAAATGGACAAGATATTAAGAAGCTTACGTTTGGCAAAACCATGACTGGCAGTTATTTTGGTTTTTCATGGTCGATTTTTAGAAGCAAAGACGGTGAAGCGCAGGCCCCAACTTTTTGGGGAGGTATAGACAAAGGGAAATCATGGATCGAAGGTGATGAGCTATGCAATCAATTTGAAAATCGTTATGGTGGTAATAAATATTGTCACGAAGTATATAGGAATCCAGAAGGTGATGAAAAGACGAAGAGTGAATACCTTGTCATAAGTGATTTTGGATTTATTCCATTCTCTGTTAAAGATTAAAAATCCCAACTTTTTATATATTTTTGTGTATCGTAATCTTTTCAAGGCTTCCGATTTTCAATGTAGCTCCAACAATCCTGTAGATATCCATCAGGCACCTGAAAAATTACCGGTGTGCGATTATTATCACCACCGACAGAATCTTGCATAGGCAAGCCTTTCCGTGATATCTTAGGCATAACCAGATGGTTTCGGCAATAATTTGGTTGAGTTTGATAACTTGACATCTCTCCATAGCTCACCACTTTGATAGATGTTGCGATATCCTCACGATCTGACCCCTCTTTAAAGTTCTTTGTCTGAAAAAATTCGTATTCCATGACTTCATAAAGTCAATCTTGTGTCACTGATGGTGCTGGTTCGGTGGTGACTTGGTCATTTTTGTAGGTTTAAGGGAATTCAATGTTTATTTCCTTAATCAAAAGTATGTGAAACGATAATATTAATCAAAAATTAACCGAGTCCTAACAAAATTCTAACAATCCCATGCTATTTTCCTCCAACCGTTATTAAACGACTATGTTTGCTTGTTGTTCTTATTTAGGTCAATTTTTCAATATAAATTCATTACAAAATGGAGGAAAGAAATGAAGAAACAGTTAACAGTCATGATTATGATCGGCGCATTGGGATTGATCTTTGCAACCGGTGCTTTTGCAGGCAATTTGGTCATCAAGGGATCGACCACCGTGCTGCCCATTGCCCAAAAGGCAGTGGAAGCCTACATGAAAGCCAACCCGGGTGTGAGCATTTCGCTGTCCGGGGGTGGTTCCAGCAACGGCATCAAGGCCATTATCGACGGCTCCACGGACATCGCCAATGCATCCCGCTTTATCAAGGATAAAGAAGTCACCATGGCCGTTGGGAAAGGTGTCTACCCGGTACCTTACGCCGTCGCCTACGACTCGATTATTCCGGTGGTTCATCCCAGCAATTCCCTGATCGACATTACCCTGGATCAGCTCAAAGCCATCTACAAGGGCGACATCACCAATTTTAAAGAACTGGGTGGACCGGATCTCAAAATTGTTGTATGCTCACGCGATACATCTTCCGGAACTTATGAAACATGGGAAGGGAAAGTCTTGAAAGGCGAGCGCGTCACTCCCAGGGCCCAGATCATGGCTTCCAACGGCGCCATCGTGCAGGCCGTATCCAACAACAAGTATGCCATCGGCTACATCGGCATCGGCTATGTGAACAGCAGCGTCAAAGTGCTGACGGTCAATGGCGTCCAGGGCACCAACGAGACCACCCTCAACGGTACGTTTCCCATCAGCAGGCCCCTTTTCATGTTCACCAACGGCTGGCCCGAAGGCGACACCTTGAACTTCATCAATTACATGCTGAATCCTGAAAAAGGCCAGAAACACGTAGCAGACAGTGGCTATGTACCGCTGTATTAACATAACGGGACCCCGGCCCATCAGGGTCTGGGCCCCATCAACTGAACATCCGCCCGCAGAGCGGATTTAGATCGAAATTTAGAAAGCACCCGGTCCTTTCCTTATGACACAAAACAAGCGGATTATTACCGAGCGGTCCATGCACACCCTGTTTTTCATGGTGGCTCTGACGTCTTTGACCGTTCTCTTGTTGATCACCCTGTTTCTCTTCAAGGAAGGGCTGCCCATATTCAAGACCGTTTCTGTCAAGGAGTTCGTTTTCGGAAAATACTGGTACCCGACATCCGATCCCGCTGATTTCGGTATTCTCTCTCTGATTGTCGCATCCCTGGTGGTCACTTTTTTTTCCGGCTTGATTTCCATCCCCCTGGGGGTCATGACGGCGATTTATATTGCTGAAATCGCTTCGGACCGGGTAAGCGAAATCGTCAAACCAATGGTGGAACTCTTGGCAGCGCTGCCTTCGGTGGTCATCGGGTTTTTCGGCATGGTATTGGTGGCGCCGTTTCTCCAACGTGTATTCGACATTCCCACAGGATTGAACCTGTTCAACGCGTCCATCATGCTGGCGTTCATGTCGATCCCGACCATCTGCAGCATATCCGAAGACGCCATCCACAGCGTGCCCACTGCCTTAAAAGAGGCCTCCGTGGCCCTGGGCGCATCGCACCTGCAGACCATCATCCGGGTCACATTGCCCGCATCCATTTCCGGCATCAGCACGGCCATTATTCTCGGCCTTTCAAGAGCCATCGGTGAAACCATGGTGGTGCTCATGGTGGCAGGTGGTGCCGCAATGATACCGGAATCCATTTTCGATCCGGTAAGACCCATGCCTGCGAGCATTGCATCTGAGATGGCGGAAGCACCGGTGGGCAGTGATCATTATTATGCGCTCTTTGCTACCGGCATTGTATTGTTTATTTTTACACTGATTTTCAATATTATTGCCGACCATATTGCCACAAAATATCGGCGGGTGGGTGAAGCCTCGCTTTAAATTCGACGTTTATCCGCATGAAGGATGCGCGTGTACCAAAATGAAGATGGATACCAGTCAAGCCTTGCATATTAAAAATTCTCAAAACAAGCGATCAGAAGAAAACCCGAAGAAGGGGTTGGCCAAAGACCTGATCATGGATTCAACCTATCACCGGCGCAAGAATCTCACGCAATTTCTGTCATTTTCGATTTTTCGGACAGCCTCCTTTGTCAATGGCATCGCATTGTTCATTATTCTCTATTTCATGGTGATCAATGGCTGGCGTGCCATCAACTGGACTTTTTTATCGCAGCCACCCACGGATTCCATGACCCAGGGAGGTATCCTCCCCTGTATTGTCGGCACTCTTTCTCTCAGCATCTGCGCCATCATTGTTGCGCTGCCTATCGGCGTTGCATCGGCCATTTTTTTAAACGAGTACGCCGGCCGGGGAAAATATATCCGCATTATTCGGCTGGGCATCAGCAGCCTGGCAGGTGTTCCCTCTGTGGTCTTCGGTCTGTTCGGGCTGGCCTTTTTTGTGGTAATTTTAAACATGGGCGTCAGCATCCTCGCCGGCGGATTGACATTGGGCGTCATGTCTTTGCCGGTCATCATCGGCTCAACCGAAGAAGCATTGAAGTCGGTTCCGGATACATACAGAGAAGCCTCTTTGGGCCTCGGCGCCACCAAATGGCAGACCATCTGGCGGGTGGTGTTGCCTTCTGCCATGCCGGGCATTCTCACCGGTACGATACTGGGTCTTAGCCGCGCCGCCGGTGAAACAGCGCCCATTATGTTTACCGGTGCGGTTTTCTTTACGCCCCATCTGCCGAAATCCATCTTTGACGAGTCATGGCCCTGCCCTATCATATTTATGTACTGGCAACGGCCGGCACTGAAATTGAAAAAACACGCCACCTTCAATACGGCACCGCCCTTGTTTTGATCGCCCTGGTTCTGGGAATGAACCTGATTGCAATCATCTATCGTTCGTATCTTCGGAAACGATTGAGACAGTAATGAAAATGGAATCCAACAACATGACAAAGAAAGAACCTAAAATGTCCGTGGAAAACCTGAATTTCTATTATGGTGCTTCACAGGCGCTCTATGACGTTGATCTATATTTTAATGAATGCGAGGTAACTGCGCTCATCGGACCTTCCGGCTGTGGGAAAAGCACATTTTTGCGGTGTCTTAACCGGATGAATGATTTGATTCCCGCAACCCGTGTGGAGGGCAATGTTCCGACTGGAAAGTGAAGATATCTACGCGGCCCGTCTGGATGTCGTGATTATTGAGAAAACGGGTGGGCATGGTGTTCCAAAAACCGAATCCGTTTCCGAAAACCACATTTGAAAATGTGGCCTACGGTCTTTTTGGTAAACGGTGTTAAAAACAAAGCCCTTGTTGAGGCACGTGTGGAAGAAAGCCTGAAACAAGCTGCCCTGTGGGATGAGGTCAAAGACAGGCTTCATGAATCCGCTCTTGGGCTCTCCGGCGGCCAGCAGCAACGCTTGTGCATCGCCCGCGCGCTGGCCATACAACCTGAAGTCGTGCTGATGGACGAACCCTGCTCCGCCTTGGACCCCGATAGCCAC
>CAWKCS010000012.1:0-57285 GCA_963848165.1 uncultured delta proteobacterium
CGTCACCGGCCCTGTTGTTATAGGGGCCGGTTTGCTCGTTTTCCATGATCTTTCTAAACCCTGCGCGCTTGGTCAGAGCCCCTGCAAGGCACAACCGGGAAACGACATCAGACAAGTAGCCAGCAACGTTGTCCTGTCGGGTTAGAACTTGAATGCGTCAAATTCGACCTTGGTGGAGGGCACCTTGAAATCTCCCTTTTTAATCCTGGCAACCAATTGATCCACCTCGGCCAGGATATCGGCAGGAACATGTTTTTTGGAGGTCGGAGCGATGCCGACACCATCGTTGGAAAGGTTGTAAACCATGGTTTCGCCACCCTTCCATTGATCGTCTTTCAACTTGCGGCCCACATCGTAAATGGCATTGTCCACCCGTTTCATGGCCGAGGTAAGCACATTGTCCGGTGCCAGAAAGTTTTGATCTTTGTCCACACCGATGGCCCATTTGCCCTTTTCCTTGGCCGCTTCGATGACGCCGTCACCGACGCCGCCGGAGGCGTGGAAAACAATGTCGGCACCCTTTTGGTACATATTGTTGGCAATGGCTTTGCCCTTGGCCGCATCGGTAAAAGATTCCGCGTATTGGGACAGGACTTCACACTTGGGGTTGGCCATCCTGGCCCCGGCCATATACCCATATTCGAATCTTTCGATGAGGGGGAATTTGATTCCGCCCACAAAACCGATTTTGTTTGTTTTCGTCATTTTGCCGGCGATATAGCCCACCAGAAAAGAGGGTTGCTCTTCCTGGAATACGACACCGGTCACATTTTTGGGGGTTTCAGGGCCATAGGCAAAATCGATGATGGCATACTTCTGGTCTGGATTGATTTGTGCCGTGGCCTTGATGGCGTCACCCATGAGAAAACCGATCCCCCAGATCAGATCGAACCCGGCATCGGTCAGGGTTTCCATATTCGGGGCATAATCCGCATCCTGCTTGGATTCCTTGTATGCCACTTTGATACCGAAGTCTTTCTCCACACGCTGGAGTCCCTCCCAGGCCGATTGGTTGAAGGACTGATCGTTGACACCCCCCACATCGGTGACCATGGCGAATTTTAGTTTTGCCCCCAATGCCGGGGTGCCAAAACAGATCAATAATGCTATCACGACCAACATCAGGTGGATAAATCTGAATCTTTTCATACGTCCTCCTCATTGTTCTGAATTATGTACACGACGAAAAAATATAGCCCCATAAATACCGGAAAGGATACCTCAGCAAAAAAGCAATATTTTTGCAGACCTTGCAGAGCGATACTAAATGCTCGGAAGGTTTATTGCAAGCATATTATGACCCTTTATACAGGCGCTTTATCATTGTTTTTTGGGTGCATTATGAAGGATCGTCACACCGGAACTGGTGCCGATGCGGCTGGCACCGGCCCTAAGCATGGCCGCGGCGGTATCCCAGTCCTTGATGCCGCCGCTGGCCTTGACCTGCATGGTATCGCCAACGGTTTGTTTCATCAATCTGACATCTGAAATGGTTGCACCCCCGCTTGAAAAACCGGTGCTGGTTTTGACAAAGTTCGCATTGGCCGACATGGCTATTTTACAGGCCAGCATTATCTCCTTTTCCGTCAGCAGACAGGCTTCAATGATCACTTTGAGAATTCTGTCGGAACCGGTGACTTCACGAACCGCCTGAATATCTGCTTGTGCGGTTTTAAAATCCCCGGATCTGAGGGCGCCTATGTTCAAGACCATATCCAGTTCCATAGCCCCGTCCTCTAATGCTGTTTCCGCTTCGCATACCTTGGCCTTTGTGTGCGTGGCCCCCAGGGGAAACCCAACGACAGAGCATACGTGCACACCGCTATCTTTCAGCATGTCGGAAACCCGTTTGACATGACACGAATTGACACACACGGCACCAAAGCCATGTGTCATGGCTTCTTCGGCAAGAAGATCCAGATCGGTTTGCAGTGTATCCGGTTTCAGTGCGGTATGATCGATCGCCTTTGCCATGGTTTCTAATGTGATGGTGGCATTTGCCAATTGGTCTTTCATGCTCATTCCTCCTCTTGGACAATATAATACTCGAGTTCGGCCTCTTGCATCCACGATCTGATCAGCATTTCCACAAGATCTTTCTGGCGGATACGTGTAGGTCTTTCCACCAAAACAATGCGCTCGATGGCATACTTGTCCTCAAGCGTCATCAGATTCAGCCGCAATAGTGTCGAATGGAGCGGTGATATGCTCGGGTTGTAGGCGACGGATTCCACATAGCTCCCACTTACAATTTCTCCTTCCGGGGTCTGAAGCGCACAGCCGGAAAGATTCCCGCTATAGGGTGCATAGGACGCCACGGCAGCCGATAGAGCCGCCTGAACAACAGGATCATTCGACGGGTGTACCAGTGATAGGTGGCGGATTTTTTGGGGCGCTGCCATAAAGCCCCTGTCGTTTCCCAGATCCATTGGGGAAAAGGCTGCGGGAAAAATTTCCGATAAGCGCTTCGCATGATAGGCAGTTCCTTCCCCAACAGGCTTCAGGATCATCAGATCGGTGCTGCCGCAAAGCTCCTGGAGAAACTGGCGGCAATGTCCGCAGGGAAGCTCGGAAACGGCAATGGACTTGATACGACGTGCGCCGTGATGCCAGGCGTTTGTGACCACCACCTGTTCTGCGTGGATCGTCATGTTCAGGGCCAGATGCTCGAATTCCATATTAGCGCCCAGGTAGAGATTCATGTGCCCATCAGCAGGACTTGCCTTTGCCAGTGCAACCGCGCCCACATGAAAATTGGATACGGTGCCATCGAAAAAACCTTTGCCAGCGGCAGGAGACGTATCATCAGCTCTTCCACGGAAACATCCAGTAGACGCATGAGCGTTTTACACGCCTCCGGGGAAAGTTCCCCTCCCTGTTGGGGCAGGTGTTGCAGAAGCGGCTGTACAGAATGCGGGAATGTGCTCAAGACCGATTGGAATCGGTCTGCCCGGGTTGCCATCATCACATCACCTCTTTGACGCCGTCACCGGAAATTCTTGCCAGAATAAGCTTCGGCGGAGATATGTTTTCCGGGCCGATGACATAGGCCCCCGACAACCGTTTGACGGCCGGATCGATTTTGGCCGTGTCTCCGTCCGAATGAAGCATTGCCAGGGGTTCACCTTTCCGGACAGGATCACCGACTTTTTTACGTAAGACAATACCGATGGACAGATCGATGGCATCCTCCTTGGTTTGTCTGCCGGCCCCAAGTATCTTGGCGGCCATGCCTATCTCAAGGGCGTCGATCCCCTGAATGAATCCTGAACTGCCCGATTCCAACGGGATGGTTGTCCTGGCACGGGGCAGAAGATCGGTGTTCTCGACCACATCCGGATCACCTCCCTGGGCCTCGATAAAGTCCTTTAATTTCCGGGCTCCTTTTTTATTGGCAATGTGTGATTTCAACATCGCTTCTGCTTCCGAATGGGACCGGCCTATTCCGGACAACAGGAGCATTTCACTCCCCAATGTCAGAACCAGCTCCGTCAAGTCCGCCGGCCCCGACCCATTGAGCGTATCGATGGATTCCTTGACTTCCAAAGCGTTTCCGATGGCATACCCCAACGGTTGCGCCATCCCGGTAATAAAGGCGGTGGTTTTTTTACCCACGCCTTCGCCGATAGCGACCATGGTTTTTGCCAGTTTCACGGCATCCGTGTAAAGGGGTGTAAACGCGCCGGCGCCGGTCTTGACGTCGAGAACGATACCGTCCGCACCGGCAGCCAGCTTCTTGCTCATGATCGAACTGGCAATCAGCGGAATGGCGTCCACGGTAGCCGTGACATTTCTCAATGCATAGAGAAGTTTGTCGGCTGGTGCCAGCGTCTCGGTTTGGGCAATGACACTCACATGAACCCGGTTGGTAATCTCAATAAACTGATCTTTGGTAAAATCCGTCCGCATCCCGGGTATCGATTCGAGCTTATCGACAGTACCCCCCGTATGGCCCAGTTCCCTGCCGGACATTTTGGCCACAATCCCCCCGCAGGATGCCACCAGGGGCGCCAGAACAAGGGTTGTCTTGTCCCCCACACCTCCCGTGGAATGCTTGTCGACTTTAAAGCCTTTGATGGGAGACAAATCCACAGACACTCCGGAATCAGCCATTTTCATGGTCAAGTCTTTGCATTCACGGGCGTTCATCCCCTTGAAATAGACCGACATCAAAAAGGCAGCCATCTGATAGTCCGGGATATGGCCGTTGGTATAGCCGTTGATCAGATATCCGATCTCCTCTGTCGATAGAGATCGGCCGTCCCGTTTCTTTTTAATGAGTTCGTAGGTGTTCATCATTTGCTTAATCCGGCGTTGTCGTGCAAAGCAGATAATATGGTATAATTACCCGGGACTATTTAAATCTTACAACGGATCTAAATTCTTAATGACCTGTTTGATAAATTTTTTGACAGTCGGCAAATGGCGTGCCGACGTTTCAATGACCTCTTGATGCGAAAGCGGATTTTGGCTCAAACCGGCGGCCTGGTTCGTTATAAAAGAGACTCCCAGCACCTTCAATCCCAATCCATGCGCCTCCGTCGCCTCCGGAACGGTTGACATGCCCACCATATCCGCTCCCATGATCTGCAGGGCCCTGATTTCGGCGGGGGTTTCATAAGACGGGCCTGATAGCGCCGCGTAAACACCCGTCTTGAATGTTACACCAACCTCAGCGGCAGCACAAGCGGCCTGGTCTCTGTATTTTGGATCGTATACTTCTTTCGAACTCCGCCGCCCTGCTGATAATTTCAGGGGTATTTCCCGCATCAGATCCATATGGTCGGTGATGACAATGATATCGCCGGGTGAAAAATTTTTGTTGATACCGCCGGCGGCATTGGTCACGACAACAGTCCCGACACCCAAAGACGCCATGACTTTTATCGGAAAGACAACCGTTTCCAAGGGATGTCCTTCGTAATAATGCACCCTTCCGGAAAGGGCCAAAAGATGCCTTCCTGAAAGATAGCCCACAACAACTTCACCTGCATGCCCCTTTACCGACGATACGGGGAAATGGGGTATGTCCGCATAGCGGATACGAATGGTGCGCTCCATTTCTTCCACCAGCCCCCCCAGCCCACTGCCCATGACAATCCCGACTGCCGGTGCCACAGAAAGACGCTGCTTCAGGAAGCTAACCGCTTCAAGAACATGCTCATCCGCATACGATATCATCTTTGAAACTCTTTCCGTTAAGGAGCCTGCCCGCTCCGAGAAGATCGGCGACGGTCTGACCACAATCGGCAAACGTATCCCGTATGCCCAGATGGACCCCCTGTTTGACTGCTTCGCCGTATACCAACAGGGGTACATATTCACGGGTATGATCGGTATGATGCGCAAAAGTCGGGTCACACCCGTGATCGGCGGTAATCATCAGGATATCTTCGCTCGACATGTTTTTGATGATTTGAGGCAGTTTTTTATCGAACTGTTCGAGTGCCAGGGCGTAGCCTTCCGTGTCCCGTCTGTGTCCGTACAGCATGTCAAAATCCACGAGATTGCTGAAAATCAACCCTTTCCCGTCTCTATGGCGCTGCATGGCTTCACAAGTCACTTCAATGCCATGCAGATTGTTTGTGGTATGAATCTCTTCCGTAAGCCCCCTGTGTCCGAAAATATCGCCGATTTTGCCGATGCCGACGGTATCAAAACCCGCCCTGAACAGGATGTCCAGAAGCGTTTCAGCAGGGGGTTCAATGGAATAATCTTTTCGATCGCTGTTTTTTCTTTCAAAATGCCCTGGTTTGCCCTTAAAAGGTCTTGCAATCACCCTGGCGACGGAATACGGACCGGCTAAAATATTTCTGGCGATCCAACAATATTCATAAAGGGTTTCCAACGAGGTAATCGATTCATGGGCAGCAATCTGGAATACAGAGTCGGCTGAGGTGTAAATAATCGGGCAACCCGTATCAAGGTGGTGCTGTCCCAATTCTTCCAGGATCAATGTGCCGGATTTCGCGTAATTTCCAAGGGTTTTTTTCCCGATCTTTTTTTCGAAAGCTTGGATGATGTCCAATGGAAACCCATTCGGATAGGTCGGAAAGGGTTCTTTTGAGACAAGACCGGCTATCTCCCAGTGCCCGGAAGTGGTGTCCTTGCTGGAGGATTGCTCCGCCATTTTACCGTAGCTGCCTATAATGGTACCGGGACCGCATGCCATGGAAACGATTTCTCCCAAACCCAGGGAACATAAATGGGGGATTTCCAGTTTCTTTTGATGTGCATATATGTGCGGCAACGTAGCGGCCCCCGCATCGTTGAATGCGGCTGCATCGGGAAGAGCGCCCACACCGAGGCTGTCCAAAACGATAAGTACGATTCTGTTAATCATTTCCATATATTATTATTTGAATTGGCCATACCGGTCAAGAGGATCCTCAATAAAATCGTTTCACGATTTTATAAAACGCGACGTTGTCGCTAATTATTGTGTTTCGGAGTCTATCAGCTATATAATCAGCATATATTCCAAGCTAAACACAAAATACTAAACACCAAACACTTGATGAATTCGGCTTTTTACGAATTCATCAAAAATAAGCGTGGAATAAGAAAATTAGCTTGATATCCAACGGAAATACAATCTATATCATTATCATGACCTAAAAAGGAGGCGACCTTATGAAAAAATTTAAAAAACAACTTGGCGTACTTTTCATCATTTTCGTTGCAGCCGGCATGCTCGGTATCGGGGGACCACTTACAAACAACAGTTTCGCAGATAGTCATTACACAACAAAAGACCTGAACGAACAGTCGGTTATGGCGGTGCTTTGGGTCCAGACTTCGGCTGAATTCAGGGCGTTGTGCTATCAGGCTTTTAATCTGGCTAAAATGAATCTTGATGCGTTTTTAGGTTCGTATTCCGGATCCAAAAAGATTGCTATCAGTGTCGACGTGGATGAAACCCTCATCAATAACTCGGCATATCAGGCATTTCTCGTTGGCAAAGATTTCGGGTATTCTTCCAAAACCTGGGGTCCCTGGATAGCATCCGGCCAGGCCACGGCTTATCCCGGTGCGCATGATTTTTTGAATTACGCCAAGTCAAAAGGCGTGGAAGTCTTCTACATCACCAATATTAAAATGGACTTCTACGAGGGTGCCAGTAAAAAACTCGCAGCCCTTGGATACCCATATATCGACAAAGAACATCTTCTGTTCAGGACCGATACCAGCGACAAACAGCCCCGCAGAGATATGGTGGAAAAAGATTATGTGATGGCTCTTTTGATGGGTGACAACTTGAATGACTTTCTGAGCGTTTTTAGAAAGAAACCGGTTGATGCTCGTTCTGCTGAGGTCGATAAAATCAAGGAAGAATGGGGTAAAAAGTTTATCCTGATTCCGAATCCGATGTATGGCGATTGGGAAGCGGCCGTAATCAATGGCAATTGGAGCGCAAGTCCGGCAGAGAAAGACAAGATGAGAAAAGACCATCTCCGGCGCTGGGATTACCAACCATAATAAAATCGTTTCACGATTTTATTATTGGATGACTTCTATTTCGGAATGTAGATAGGTATTTATTTACAAGGATACCGAGTTGCTTGCGTGTTTCTTTTGGTATGGCATGCACATCCGTCATGATGGCCTTTTCCAATGCCGTGGCACATGAGCAGTCTCTCCTCTCCGGTATCCTCGGCACGATCGTTTGAAGTATCTTTTTGGCATGGGAAACGTTTTTATTCAGATTCCGTAACACTGTTTCCACGCTCACTTCGGATTCATCTTCGTGCCAGCAGTCATAGTCGGTAACCAGCGCCAAGGCAGCGTAACAGATTTCAGCCTCCCGCGACAGTTTTGCTTCCTGGAGACTCGTCATGCCGATGATGTCCATACCCCACCGACGATACAGTTTCGACTCCGCCCGGGTAGAAAAGGCCGGCCCCTCGATACATATAAGCGTCCCGCCGCTGTGTGTTTTGACACCTGTTTCAACGGCTGTCTCATGAAGCAATGACGCAAGATCAGGGCATATGGGTTGTGCAAAGGCAATATGGGCGGCCAGTCCGTCGCCAAAAAACGTGCTCTTGCGGTTCCTGGTACGATCATAAAATTGATCGGGGGTAACCATATCAAGGGGTTGAATATCTTCTTTCAGGCTGCCCACGGCTGTGACGGATATGATGTGTGAGGCACCCATTTGCTTGAACCCGTAGATATTTGCTCTAAAATTGACCTCCGATGGTGTGTGCCTGTGCCCCCGGCCGTGTCTGGGCAAAAAAGCGACCCGGACACCTTGAAGCGTGCCTATCACATAGTCATCCGACGGATGCCCGAAAGGTGTCTCAACCGACACCGTGGTGACCTCGGATAGTTCTTCCATGTCATAAAGACCGCTGCCGCCGATAATACCGATTCGAATCTGCTCGCTCATGGGCATCCTTTTTGCTCAGTCTGAAACGCTCACCCGGGGCGGATAACTGTTGACATCCCAGAGGCTTTTGCTTTTTAATATGAACCCATCTCAAAAATAGGATTTCGTTTCAAAATCAAGGCGCTCTCGAATTTCAATCCGCAGGAATACTTTTGTATTTTGAGGAGTTGAAATGAGAGAGCAACACAGAGATTGGGACAAAAGACATTTTTGAGATAGGTTCATGTAAATCATACAGCAAGGAAACCTGTCAAGGGAGCAAACAATTATTAAAAGGAAGAACGAATTGGCCCTCATTGAAAATTCTGCCCAGACACGCCATTTTTTAAAAAGCTTAGGTTTTCCTGATCTTCAGATTCATCATGCCATCAATCACTTCGACTTTACCAAATCCGATCGCCGCACACTGATCATCGGACCCATGGGGTCCGGCAAGACCGAATACTCCGCCCGTATATACCGAGACTCCCAAGTCGCAATGCAGAAATCCGCAAAAGTGAGAAATCTCACCACCAACGGTCAGGTTGATCTGCGCAATGTCTTTTATGTGCGTTCAAAAATTGACGACAAGCGCTTCGAGGGCAGCCCCACCAACGCCATCGCCTACAGGGGGGGGCATGTCGAACTGGGAAACAATATTGCCAGTATCTCGGATTCCTTTGGACTCGAAAAGGTATTTGAGGACAACCCGACCGTGGGCACATGGATCGTAGACGAGGTGGAGTTTTTTGACGAACGCATTGCCTATGTTATTGCCCGCCGGGCCAAGCAGGATAGGCTCAATTTCATATTTCCCATGCTCATTCTCAACTTCCGTAAAGACATCTTCAACCGAACGGCAAGACTCGTTATGGAAGAATCCACAGATGTGTTCCCGCTTACCGCGTATTGCGAACATCCGGACTGTATCACCGATTCTTATTATACCTACCGCTACTACTCCGTAGACGGTGTTGAATGCCCTGCTCTATATTTCGATCCGCTCATCATCGTGGGAGGGGATAAACGCAGTGAAGACCCCAAAACACCGAACTATTCCACCCGTTGCGACCATCACCACTATCTTCCCGGAAAAGAGTACGCCTTTATGGTTTTAAAACCACTCGGAGAAAAAGCCTACGGAGGAGATCTAAACCCATTGAAAAATGAGCTCGATCTGCTGAAAAACCATATCGAGCAATCGGCGCTCTACACTCATTTCATACGAAAATATATCCAGGTCAAAAACCCGGAACCCATTATGATGAATGCCCTGAAGGTAAGCTGTATTGCAGAAAAAGCACTTATCTACCTCTTTTCGGAAGAGAACATCATCAGTGTTGATCAGATGAAGCACCTGGCGCGGGAAATCGGAGCAGATGCGGCATATATGAATGAACGTCTCGTGGAAAACCGTATGATGCAGATGGGTGATATCGGTTAGCCCGAAGCTATTTCAGTATTTTTGGATATTCATCGAAAATATCAGAACTGGAAACGGATTCACCCTGGTAAAATCAACCGAAACAGTCGAAATCCTCTTTGAAATCATGAAAGAGACCCTTTCTTACGGTGAAGACATCCTGATCAGTGGGTTCGGTAAGTTCCGTGTAAAACAAAAGGCTGAACGGAAAGGCAGAAAGCCAAACTTCAGAGTAATATACAGATTGACGGAATCATTCGTATCAGTAAAGAATCGAAAGGTCGAAAAAATAAAACGGTGACCGCCATCTCAGGGTTTCATGAAGGTACCGATGACCTTAAACAGATTGCTAAGAACCTAAAAAGTCACTGTGGTTCCGGTGGTTCGATTAAGGACGGGATTATCATCATTCAAGGGGATCACCGGCAGACGATTCAAAGCGAATTGCAGAAACAAGGTTTTAAGGTAAAACTTGCTGGTGGGTAAGTGCAGAGGTAGGCTGAGAGAAAAAAATCAATGCTCTTTATCTTCATTTGTGTGGTCAGATGTAACTCTTTTCAGCTTATAGACAATTCCAAGACAGGCAAAAAATAGTGCGATTACCCCGATAAAAAGTGTGGCCCTCTTTCCAAGGATGGATGACAGAATAAATATCACGAAAATTAGCAAGACAGCAATTTTGATGTATTCATTTTTAGAGCCAATATTAGAAAATAATTTCTTATACTCATCCATGTCTAACCTCCAGACATGATTTGCACATCTCTGACAGTATGTCCACGGTCTGATCATTTATACCGCTTGTCATAATAATGTTCCGAAAATAGGATGGCGGCATAAGGGGTTGTAGCAGAAAAAAGGTCCTCAATCGGAACATTTTTCTGACAACCCCTATAACAGCCAGTAATGTGACTCATTGATAATGGGATAGCTGCATTTGAGCATCCTTCAAATGTGGGCAATTCTCCGTGTTCCAGTTGGCACATCTGGTAAAGGTCAGTGTCTCTGTTGTCCGACCATGAATCACCATAAACGTTGTTCTGTTATGGTGCCGATTCCTGGGATGTGAAAGAAGGTATTTTTAACATAGTTGATTGTGGTTTATTTCCCGTTGAAGGTCAATTGATAGACAATCGTATATATTACGAACTTTCTGGATATTTATAAACGTTTAAACCAACAACGGCATTAGTCCCCTCAATCTTCTGGTTGCCCTTTGTACTTGCGATGGTTATCGTTTTCCCGGATTTCGAGAGCCCGCTTTCTAATGATAAATCAACTTCGATAATCAATTTGTTGTCTTTAACTTCCCATTTCACATTCTCCATGATCCCTCCTATTATTCATATTTGATTCGTATCAACTCCGTCTCAATAATAAATCTTTTAATACCATCAATGGGCAATTTGCTCAACAAGCCATTATCAGTGACAATGGCGGAATGTATAATATTCTTGATCTGATACCCTTGAATGATGGTATCTGCAGTTTTATCAGGGTGGTAATATATCTCCATTACATCTGTAGTCCGATGAATTCGTGCATAATGAATTGATGAACAGGCAAAATAAAATCTCATATCAACTATGACCTATCTATAATTTCATATGTCGAGCATATGAAATTTCCGACTTCTTGACAAATTATAATTGTTCCCTATTATTATGTGATACCACATTGTGGTTATTTCCTATCATCCGTAATTAGTCAGAGTTAAAATACAACTTTTTTATATCTTATCACTATTTTTTAATATAACACCTTTAGGGGGATCAAATGATTATACATCAGAGGGAAATCAGTTATAGGGAGAATTATGCAGAGTTTTTCGAGGCGCTTGTCAAGGCCAAGGAATATATGGAAAAAAAATACCCTGAAATATCGGTTGAGCTCATGTACAATTTGGCAGGACAGAGAGGCTATGCAACAATTCAGACGCGATATGCTTCACTGGCTGATTACGAGCGAATCGATGCCGAAGCGGACAACGACGAGGATTATTCAAAATTGTTCGAGTCTATCATAGGCGCTACAGGGGACCTACCCGAAGATCAGTTCTATCGCGTAATTTAAAGCCCATAGCATCATTAGCTGCTGGCCAATAAGTACTGCGAGCTATCTACCCACCTCGTTTCTTCAGGTTCGGTGCTATCGCGGAAAAACTTGAATACTACGGTTAGGATACTTTTGGCGTATAAACAAGCAATATTCTTGACCGACTTACCCATAAAGAAAGGGAGGATAAAATCATGACAAGATACCATATTGATTGCCGAGACTACCCAAGTGATGTGAAGTGTTCTGTGGCTCTTTCTGCAAACACAAAAGAGGAACTATTAGAAGCCGTTGTTCAACACGGATCAAAAGTTCATAACTATGAAGACACCCCTGAGTTTAGGGAAAAGATTGTGAAGGAATTTAAAGAAGGATCTCCTTCTGCTTAGTGTCGTCCAAAAAAATCCTGAAGACATCCTTACATATTTATGAAAACACTTTCCGAAATTAAGTAAGGTGTCTTCGGGATCTCCAGGTCTCTACCGCTTTATTGATATTGAAATTCTGTATTACCCATCACCAGTATTCTGGTCTTTTCAAAGGTGGTGATACCATTATTTGCCGACTAAATTTCAAATCCATGCTTATTCAAGAAATCACCCAAACCACCATCCCAAACGTGATGATGACCGCCTGAGTCGGAGATCTTTTAGAATGGATATCATCCACATCACATAGCTAATTACACACTTCCTACTTGACCAGACCAATCCAATTCAGTATACATCTATAATACACACTTAAACCACACCTGATTCTGACGTATCTCTGGTATCTATCATCCAACTCTATTTCAAGCTGACCTCTCTTTCTTACGCTTCGCCACATAAAAGCAATTTTCAAACAGCTCAGTCACATCAAGTTCTAATACGCATATCCCAATACAACCGAATGAACATGAAACTATTCATAATAACAGGAAGTTTGAAACTACCGATGTAATGCCTCCAGGGGAGTTGGTTCCCTCTGGAGGTTAATTGTGTTGGCAATCAGAAGGATCAGATTCCATTGATAATTAAAGGGAAGATCGTGTGAACGAAATGCTAACTGCTTTAACTGGCTAATTTATTAAACATTAGAAAGGGGTAATTATGCCTAACAGTGCTTTGTTTATTGGTTGGAATCGTAGTGTTACAGGACGGGAGCAACAAGCCATGGACCTTTTCATGAAAGCAATGGAATATTATGGTCAATTGCAGAATGACGGTAAGATTGAGAGTTTTGAACCGGTAGTACTTGCAAATCATGGCGGTGATTTGAACGGATTTGTATTAATAAGAGGAGATGCAACCAAGCTGGATGAAGTCAGAAGGGAAGAAACTTTCATCAATTTTACCATTGAAGCAAATTTCTGTTTGGAGAATTTCGGTGTGATCAATGGTTATATTGGAGATGGTATAACCGAAGTATTCTCACAGTGGTCAAAACATTTCAGTTGATCAACGATCAAAATTAATCAGTAAATTTTGAAGAAAGGAGGCTTAAAAATACCATACTTGATAACGACATCATTATTAAGGTTCTGAAAGGTACTCTGTCAAATGAAAAGAAAGGCGAAATGATTAAAAGGGTTTCTGAAACCGTTGCAGAGATCGAAGCAAGCCCAAGCCCCAAAGACAACCTTGTTCCATATACATGGTGTGTGATCGAGGAGGTCAAGTTTGAAAATTGGGGTATTGGAGGCAATCAGGTTTCAACGGAAATTTTACAGGCTGTAATTGCTGGTAAAACATAACAACATTTTTTGAATGATATATTTCAACATGCCTTAACTTTAGGCGCAGCATCTGTAATACTATGAAGGGAGATTAAACATGATTACAATAGGATTAGCAAGATGGACACCAGAGTCTGCCACAGAAATAGGCAAACGTTCCGCCGATATAAAACCGTTGCCTGATTTTATTAAAGTGAGCGGACCCTACATGTATCCAGACGTGGACGAAGGCATAAGGGCAGTTGCAATATACAAATACGACAAATCAAAGGCTGGCGAGGCGGCAGAGGTGATCGCGAACAGCTTCATGATTTATCACGGCATACCGGAGTTTCGATACTCTTTGAAACTTGCATCGGGGGCAGCCGCCACGATGAAAATGATGGGGCTAGAATGAGAATCTAATGCAGGGTCAGAAATGGCCCTGCGTTTTTATTCCACAATTGCAGATGCTCCAACACATTCAAGCTTTATGAGAATTAAAAAAAAGGTAGTGATATTGATGATATTTGAAATTGGTGTAAATTTGCAGCCTTCCAACAACTCTGAAAATATCAGCTATATATTTAATAGAGGTGAAAAACATGGCCATTGGAGTTCTAATAAAACGTGTAACAAAGCCTGGTGTTGATGCAAGGGAGCTTATGCCTCTTATAGTAGAGTTAAGGTCTCTCGCAGTCAGGCAGCCGGGATACATTTCAGGCGAAACATTTTTTAACTTAGATCTCCCTGAAGAATGCGTGGTTACCCGGTAATATTCTCCATTTATCGGCACTGCGATGATATTTGGTTTTATGTCATGGTATCCGCAATAAACAATCTTGAAATAGCTAATTTCTTGACCCATCCTGGCAAGTCATGTATTGTTTTTAAAACACACCTGAATCACACCTGATCAGATGCTGAACAGCATAAAACACACTTGAGCTGGCCTCGTTCTCGACCTGAAGCACCTTTCCACTATTTATCATCTTCTTCAAACCCCTAACCTTTTAAGCAGACTCGCGGTCTTCATTCAAACATTACGTTCGATATTATGAACTTAAAAAAATAGGAAACCACAGATGTGGACTGCATTACTTGAAATCTTTGACAGAAATGGGCTCATCCATCTGTTCATCATAGCCTTAGTAGTTACCTACTGCATGATATATAGCATTTGGTACGCCTTTCTGTATCCTGTCATTCTATTGGTGTTAGAATTTTTGAATTATGTCGCAGGGGTGTCAATCTTCAATCCGGAGAAAAGAATACAACGGGGCTATGTGGTGAGTGCTTTTTTTAATGACTCTTTATTCGGTCAAGGGATTGATTACGGCTTTAATTTTTATAATGGCGATTATTCTAAATCACGAGTAAAGGCACAAAATGACAAGTTCGAGTATGCAAGCAAACAGTTGAATCTTGAACGAGGCATGTGGGTGATAGATATAGGCTGTGGTTGTGGTGATTGGTTGGATTATTTACATTCAAAAGGCATGAATGTCGTAGGTATAAATATCACAGGAGTGCAGGTTGAAGTTTGCAGATCAAGAGGTCTGGATGTACTTTGGATAAATTGGAAAGATATTGATAAAGATGAGCAATTGCGAAAAAAACTATATGAGAAATTTGATGCGGTTACATTTTGGGATACAGTAGAACATTACGTCCCCATGAAAGACAGAGAAAATATCTCTGCTCAAAACAAAATATATTCAGATATGTTTTCTTTTGCGCATAAACTGATTCGCCCTGATAGCAAATCGCAAAAGGTTTTCATATCTTGCCTTCACCAAAGGCGAAATATTCTCCGCCAGAAAATGAGCACCAAGAAGATCAAAACCATGTATTATATTTACTTGCTGGACACCTTCCATAGCGGATATTACCCGGATGGCGAAACAGATCAACTTGTTAAAAACGCCCAAAATTACTTCGTGTTGGAACATCGAATGGACACGACTGTGGACTATTATATGACCTCTGTATTGGAGCCGACACATTTTGGTACACATCGGTTTAAGTGGAATGTGAAAAGAATTGTCCTGTCCGTACTTTTTCTACTCACGGATTATTGCTGGTTGCAGAGAATTATCTGGTATAAGAGTTCCATCTGGATGTGGCAATTTGACAAAAACAACATAGAAAACTCGGATATGGTGCACTGGTGGCTAACGTTTAAACATGCAGCTAATAAGGGTGCTGTGTCGTATTGAACGTTTATCAATAATGCTAACAGTCTTGAAAATACTTGAGCTTTCCACTTTTTTCATTTTTGTAAGAAATAGGATATCTGTATCGGCATATGGTGGCATTACCATGCCAGATATGCTGGGAAATCAAAAGTTTTACGAAGGTTGAGAAACCGTTAATTGTCTCCATGCATATGTACTTTTGTGGTATATGATTAATCTGATTAGATCCAAGGCTATTTTCAAGGTTTGCTTTTCATGTAGCCTGATCAAAAAAACCTAAATAAAGACATAGTAGCATAACATGTCTATATTATTATATTTCCGATAAGTTTGACACAACTCTCTGCATTCGTTAAAATCGATCGTAGTCTTCCAACCTTAAAATTATAGCATATCTATTCTTTTAGATTTGAGGGCATTATCATGCAATGTAAAAATTGTCAGTTTGACAACTCCGCTAATGCCAAGTTTTGCATAGAATGCGGAGCGCCTATTGATTTTCGATGTCCCAATTGTAATCAGGTAACTTCAGCTGTCGGTAAATTCTGTATGGAATGTGGTTTTGACCTGAAAACGACTAAAGACACTCCACCAAAAGACATGTCTTATGAAGATAAAATAGATAAATTGCAGCGCTATCTTCCAAAGGGCATCACAGAAAAAATTCTATCACAAAAGAATAAAATTGAAGGCGAACGCAAGCAGGTTACAGTAATGTTTTGCGACTTGGAAGGTTTTACAGCTCTGGTTGAAAAGTTGGGTCCAGAAGAAGCATATAATATGATGGACCAAATCTATGAAATCCTTATCCATAAGGTTCATGACTATGAAGGTACTGTAAACGAAATGACCGGTGATGGGATAATGGCGCTATTTGGAGCACCGATTGCATTAGAAGACGCAAACCAGCGAGCAATACGTTCTGCTTTAGCAATACATCGGGAAATATCAAAGTTTAGTGATGAAAAAAAACAGGATAAAGTGAACATACCATCTATCAAAATGCGTATTGGTATTCACACTGGTCCCGTGGTTGTTGGCACTTTGGGCAATGACCTTAGGGTGGAGTTCAAGGCTGTTGGTGATACTGTGAATTTAGCTTCCAGGATGGAATCAATAGCTGAACCAGGAACAACTTTAGTAACTGAAAATATATTCAAACTTACTGAGGGTTTTTTTCGGTTTGAATCCCTAGGAAAGAAAAAAATCAAAGGAAAGGAAAAGCTCGTCGAAGCCTATAGAGTAATCGCCCCAAGTACTAGGAGGACAAGATTTGATGTAAGTGCTGAACAGGGCTTGACGCCATTAGTCGGAAGGGATCGAGAACTCGAGATATTATTAGATGGCTTTGAGAGGTCAAAATCAGGCAGGGGTCAGGCTTTTTCAATCATAGCTGAAGCTGGAGTTGGTAAATCCAGATTGCTGTATGAATTTAGAAAGAGCATTTCTAATGAAAATGTAACTTTTCTTGAAGGTAAAAGCCTGCCTTATAACCGTGGAAGAGCCTACCATCCTGTAACAGACATTTTGAAGTCAAACTTCGATATCCATGAAGATGATGGAAATGATAAAATCATAGAAAAGGTTTCAAAAGGCACAAAGAAACTAGGAGTTGATGAGATATCTATCGTCCCATATCTCCTTGAAATCTTATCAGTTGTTGACAACGATACCGATAAGGCTCCTATGAATCCTGAGACAAGAAAAGGACATATCATTAAAGCACTTAGACGGATCGTCCTTGGGGGCTCAGAAATAAGACCACTGATCATGGCTTTTGAAGATCTTCACTGGGTGGATAAGAGTTCAGAGGATATCTTGAAGGATCTCTTGGATAATATTTCGGGTGCCAGGATATTTCTAATTTTTACCTACCGTCCTGAATTTGTTCATACCTGGGGTGCAAAGTCTTACCATAGCCAGCTAAATTTAAACCGGTTGTCCAACCGGGAAAGCCTTGCAATGTTGGCCCATTATCTTGGGACAGATAATATAGAGAAAAGTATTGAGGAGTTGATCCTCGAAAAGACAGAAGGAATTCCATTCTATATTGAAGAGTTTGTGAAATCGCTTATAGATCAAAATATAATTTGTATGCGTGATGACGGATACTATTTTGTAAAAGACATCCGAGATGTAATTATTCCTTCCACGATCCAGGATGTCATAATGTCCCGTGTTGATTCTTTGCCTGAAACTGTTAAAAGTGTTCTCCAAACTGGTGCTGTAATAGGCAGAGAGTTCAGTCAGGAATTGATCCAAGCGCTAACAGGTTATCCTGAAAAAGAGCTGATGTCTTGCTTGTCAATCTCAAAGGACTCTGAACTTATTTATGAGAGTGGGATATATCCTCAATCAAGATATATTTTCAAGCACGCTCTCACACAAGAGGTGACCTATAACAGCTTACTTTTAAAAAAGAGAAAAGAAATTCACCAGACAATAGGAAAAACGATTGAATCACTCAATGCACACAAGTTGGAGGATTTATACGAAGTTCTGGCTTACCACTATTCAAATAGCACCAGCAATGAAAAGGCCATATATTACTTAGAAATGGCTGGGGACAGAGCTGCACGCATGCACTCTCTCGAAGAGGCACGGCAGCATTATCAGAACGCTTTAACATTTATTGAAAAAAGTAAAAATCTGCTTGAGCAGCAAAAAAAGTATGTCACCCTGACTTTAAAGTGGGCTGAAGTTTCGCAGTACTCGCCATCAGATAGAATTAGAAATGCACTGAAAGTTTCACTTAAATATACACAAGAAATGGGCAGCGAGGGGCGGGTGGGAGATGTTTACTATTGGGTAGGACGGTTTTCCTACATGCAAGGTGACTTCAATGAAGCACTACCACAGGTTGAACGGTGCATTACATGGGCGAATGATTTGAACAACAGGGAGCTATTGGCAATATCATATAATCTAAAGGGTCGTTCCTGTTTATATACTGAGGAGTATAAAAAAGGCATTGAATTTCTTGAAAAGGGTCTCACTTTGATCAAACCCTTCTTGAAATACGATGATATTGTGTATTCCGGTGCCTTTTTAGGATTGATTTATGGCTTAACAGGACAATTTGATAAAAGCAAAAAGGCAATTGAAAATGCGATAGAGATCGCAAAAAAACATAAGATATTGATATTTGAGGCAATGGCATATGGCTATTTAGGAACCGTCTATTTTCTTTATGGCCATTGGCAGAACACGATTACCCATTGTTCCACTTGTGTTGATATTTCTAAAAAACTTGGCAATCCCTTACCAATCGCCTGGTCTTCTTTTTTCGAAGGTGCCGCCAAATTTAATTCCGGAAAAGAAGAACAAGGCCTTAAACTGATGCGTGACGGGATTCAATTCCTCAGTGCTACAGATTCTGTTCTTGCATTACGATATTTTTGCTCGCTATTGGCCGAGTGCCTGGCCATCAAGGGCGATAGTGTCGAAGCTGAATCTATGAATCAAAAAGCGTTGTCTTTGGACCAATATGGTCAAAAGTGGGGAGAAATCATAAATTATCGAACGAAAGCGCTTATTCATGCAACTGAAACCAATCCCAATTGGGACTTCATAGATAGCAATATGAAGGAAAGCATTCTATTGGCTGAAAAAAAAGAAGCCCTTCCTGAACTTGTAATCAGTTACTCCCGTTATTCAGAACTATTAGGTCAAAAGGGTGATATTGAACGATCAGAATCGTATCGGAATAAAAGACAAGTGCTCGCCGAACAAATTGGAAAAAAGATATAGAATAGGTTAATAACAATTTGTACAGATATCTGTTTAGAGTTTTATCCATAGTCCCGTCGCAGCGGTATTCCAGGATATAAGCTTATTTTTAAGTTTTCAACGGGCTTTTTTTAAAAGAAGATAGATAAGGGATTATTGATAAAACAGAGATGTGCGATGCCGCTTCGCGACGATCTGGCACGATTGAACTATATGGGTATAGTATTTCGATCTGGTGTGTAGGAGATGGCACCAGGGATCGGACTGGGGTATCTCTTTTTCGGTCACGTGTTTGTAAAAAAAGCGAAGCCCGCAAAGAACGCTGTAGCAGCTGTTGGGAGCGTTTTCCTTATCCAGTTTGAGATAGAGGAGATAATCCTCGATCTTTTCTTGAGTCATCTTGTCCGGCGATAGGTTATAGAATTTTGCAATCCCGGTGACAGCTGCGAGATAGGCTCTTTGGGTGTTATGTGAGAGGTTCTTCAACTCCATGGCCCTGATCATTTTTTTGCGCAACTCTGTCATGTCATACCTCCTTTGGTGTGGGTTAATGTTACCTCGGAGGTATTTTATACGATCAGGGTAAAAAGAAACGATGGTTAATTGGGGAGGCGTTGTTGGCTACAAATTTGGCGGCAGAAAGCTACCGCGAAGCGGTTTCGTTCATCTCACCAACCTATCATCATCGAAAATCTGTGAGAACACCCGCCAGAAAACGAATCATTGGAAACACATGATTACCAGCCATCTCCACTGGTACGAGCAGATCGTCTTGTAGCCATCCTGCCCGCGTAGACTCCTAGTTTCCGACAAAATGCAAAAAAGAGAAAATGTCGGTTTTACATTTGATACCCCAATGCACCGGTGAAGGGTTATGCCTTGACAGGGTGTTCAATCTCTTCTATATAGTATTATCAAACGGTTAGGGCAATAAGACCGTCAAATCACCGGCGCTCCCACAACCTTTCGCAGCGCCAATTCAACAAATCGGTTTAAAATGAATACAATAACGAAGGTCACCGGGCTTTGCCTCCTGTCGGTTCTGCTCAGCGCTTGTTCCCCTTCTTCAGAGAGCGCGGGTATAGCGGAACCCCCGCCTATACCGGTCCGCGTTATGGAAATCCAGCCCATTCAACTGCCCCTGGTTGCCGAGGTGGTAGGCAGGCTGACACCCAACCGGGAAGTGACGCTGGCCGCCGAGGTGGGTGGTGTTGTCGCGGGATATGATGTCGATACCGGCGACAGGGTTGAAAAGGGCAAGGTGCTCGTCAGCCTGGACCCCGCTGATTATCGGCTGGTCTTGAAGGAGGCTGAAGCCAATTTTACAGTTGCCCGAACCCGCCTGGACCTGGCTTTGAAAGACTACGACCGCTCCAAAAGTCTTCTGCCGCGCAAGGTGATTACACAAGATGCCTATGACAGAGCGGAATCGGAGTACTTGTCAGCCGGGGCCTCGCTGGAAAGGGTGACGGTGCTGGTGGATATTGCCAAGGCCCAGCTTTCGAAGACCCGGATCCGTTCACCCTTCGATGGCCATGCTGCAGCCCGGATGATCGAAACCGGGCAGATGATCGGTGCCGGACAGCCCTTGATGAAAATCATCGATTCAGACCCCATGCGTGTCAGGATTTGGCTGCCCGAAAAAGAATATGTGCGCCTGGACAGAAACGACCCGGTCTCGATTGTGATTGAGGCCTTTCCCAAAACCGTGATCACCGGTACCATCGACCGCATCGGTATCACGGCAGACGAAAGAACCAACACATTCGGCGTGGAAATTTTATTGGACAATTCAGATCTGGCGCTGAAAGCGGGCATGACCGCCAGGGTGCGTATAGTCACGGCCACGATACTCGACGCCATCCTCATACCCCAGAGCACGGTGCTTTACCGATCCGACCGGGAGGAAGTCTTTATTGCCGGGTCGGACAATCGCGCGATCCTGCGGCAAGTCGTGCTGGGTTTTTCCTCGGGTGAAAAGATCGAGATCCGTGAAGGCCTTTCAGCAGGCGATCAGCTGATTGTCACCGGCGGGCAGTACCTCAAGCCGGGTGACAAGATATTGATTTCGGCATTTGCTCAGGCCGAGGCAAAATGAATATCTTCCGCTTCATTATCCGGCAGGGGCGAATCTTTACCTTGCTCGTGATTGTCCTGCCCATCATCGCCGGTACGTTCGCCTATCAATCCCTGCCCAAGGAGGGAGAGCCGGAGATCGCCGTCCCCCACGCCATCGTTGTCACGGCCTACCCGGGCGCGTCGCCCGGTGAAATCGAAAGCCTGGTGACCAATCCCCTGGAAGAGGCCCTGAGCGACCTCAAAAATGTCGAGGAGATACGCTCCTCATCGGCCGAGTCCGTGTCCGTGATCGTCATCGATTTTGCGGTGGAGGCGGATTTGGAGCTTTCCCTGCAGCGGGTCCGGGAAAAAATAACCGATGCCCAGAAGGAACTGCCCGAACAAGCAGAAGATTCGACGGTTACGGAAATCAGCTTCAGCGACATTCCCATAATGCTTGCATCCGTGGTCGGCGATATGGATCCCGTTCTGCTCAGGCGCCTGGCCGAGAATGTTGCCGATGAACTGGATCTGATACCGGAGGTACTCTCCACGGACGTGGCCGGCGGCCGAACACGCGAGATACACATCTACCTGGATCCCAATCGGCTCAACCAGTTCGGTTTGACTATCCTCGATGTTTACAATGCGGTCAAACAGTCGGACATCAACATCGCCGGCGGTATGATCAACATCCCCGAGCGGCGTTTCCTGCTGCGTACATTAACCGAAATTAAAAAGGTAGTCGACTATGAACGGGTTCCCCTGATCCGGCGAGGGGACCGGGTGGTTTTTCTGGGTGATGTCGGCATCGTCAAGGACGGTCACCAGGAGGATATCAGTTATTCCCGTGTGGATGGCGAATCTTCCGTCTCCATCGCCGTGAAAAAAAGGGCCGGAGCCAATATCCTGCAAACATCGGCCAAGGTTCGAAAAGCGATCGAGACCCTGCAGGGCGGCTTTCCGGCAGGTGTTCGCATGGTGGTCACCGCCGATCAGGCCAAATACATTCAGCAGGGTTTCGACACGATGAACAACTCAGCCGTCACCGGATTGATCATCGTCATCGTTGTACTCTATTTTGCCATGGGGTTCAGGAACTCGATCATCACCTCCCTGTCCATCCCCCTGTCCCTGCTGATCACGTTCATCCTGCTCAAGGTGTTTGGCCAGACCAACAACAACATGGTTCGATTTTCACTGGTGCTCTGCATCGGCCTGCTGGTGGACAACGCCATCATCGTTGTGGAGAATGTCTATCATCACTATCAACTGGGGAAAGAACGGCTGACTGCGGTCATCGACGGCGTGACGGAAATCGCCGCACCGGTTGTCTCCGCGACCCTGACGACCATGGCCGCATTTCTGCCCATCTTGCTGATGACGGGCACCACTGGCGAATACATGGGTTTTCTACCCAAGACGGTGACCATCGCGCTGTCGGCTTCCCTGATCGTTTCCCTGGTTGCCAACCCGCTGCTGTTATCCCGTTTCATGAAACGCTCGGTCAAGGGCGGCAGAATCGTTCGACCCGAGGAAGACCTGGCCTTTCTAAAAAAAATATACGTGCGGATGGTTTCGTGGGCCTTGAATCACCGTTTTGTGATCGTTGTACTGATCCTTATAAGTATGACAGGGGCCATCAGTCTCGTGGGGCTGAATGTAATCAAGGTCGAAATGTTCCCGGATATCGATTTCGACTACATCTATATCCCCATTGAAACCCCCACGGGCACGGATGTGGAGATCACCGACCGCATTGCAAGGCAGGTAGAAAACATCGTTGCCGAGATGGTTCCGGAGGCCAACCAGGTGGTTTCGACAGTGGGGTACAGGGGCCAGAGCGCTTTGGAGCTGTCCTTCGGGCAGGGCACGGTTAGCCATTTTGCCGAAATTACCGTCGAGCTTCTGGACGGAAAAGAGTTTGCCCGGGCTTCCCACCTGGAGATTCAGCAGCGTATCAGAAAGCGGCTGAAAAAGATCCCGGGTGCTGCCATTCGCTTCCGCCCGCTGTCCTGGGGGCCGCCCACCTTTGCGCCCATCGTAGTGAAAATCATCGGTCCGGAGCTTGCAGTACTGCGGGAGATTTCCACTGAAATAAAAACGCTTCTTGCCCGCATCGAAGGGGCCGTGGATGTCAAGGACGACTTTTCGAATGCGCCCCCGGAACTACGGGTGACGGTTGACCGTGAGAAGTGTGCATCGCTGGGCATCCCGCTGGATCTATTGGCCATGACGCTTCGTGGCGCCACAGCTGGCCTGGATATCCGGGAATTTCAGGATGAAATGGACGTGTCTAAAAAGTACGATGTCAGGGTACGGTTTTCGCCGGAATCGCGGACCACACCCAGGATGCTGGAAAAGATCAAGGTGCGGTCGGACACCGGCACACTGGTGCCGCTGTCCATTATTGCCGGGTTTTCACAGGGACCGGGCATCAGTAAAATAGGACACGTGGATCGGCGCAGGGTCGTGCGCGTTTCGGCGCGTAACGAAGGCCGTCCGGCTGTGGAGATTTCCAAGGAGCTTATCGGACAGCTTTCGGGCTACGAACTGCCCCAGGGCTACAGCATCGATTTTTCGGGAGAACACCAGGAAACCGAAGAATCCTTTGCCAGCTTGAAACTGGCCTACCTTGTTGCCTTCATCCTGATCTTTGCCCTTCTGGTAACACAGTTTAACTCCTATTTTCAACCGCTGGCCATCATGACGGCCCTGCCCCTTTCGATTGTGGGCGCCATGATCGGGCTGCTGGCCACGGGCAACAATTTTTCGATTATGAGTTTTGTGGGTCTGGTCGGTCTGACCGGCATCGTGGTCAATGATTCCATTGTCTTGGTTGACTGTATCAACAACAAGCGCAAGGAAAACCTGAAAATATTTGATGCCGTTGTGGCCGCCGGACAGCAACGGCTGCGACCCATTCTTTCAACCACCCTCTCGACCATCGGTGGCATCATCACCCTGACGATTACCGACAAGCTGTGGGAAGGGCTGGGTGTGGTGATCATTTTCGGCATTGGATTTGCCACGGTGCTGACCCTGGTTGTCGTTCCGGTGATGTACTCGCTTTTCGAAAGCCTGGGTTACTACGCCATATCCGCATTCAAGGGCCCCAGGTTTCAATCCATGCCCCAGGGAAAAAGCTTTTTTCTGTCACGGCGGCATCACGCAAAATTCTGGGTGGCATTGACAGCGCTCGTACAGACTGCGGCATTTGCAACCGGGGGTTATGTGCTCGCCCCCGAAGTGATGCGTTTGTGGTCCGCTGCCCACTTCCAGGCCCCGAATCTGATCAAGCTGGTGATCGAAGTGACTGTATTTTTTCTGGCACTGGGGCTGCAGGGTGTCGGGGTGTTGCTGGCGCTCATGCTTCCAACCTGGGCCGGGCTGTTTTTCCTGATGGGGCGCAGGACAGCGGAGGCGCATTATGCAGATATCACAGCAAAGGGGATAACCCTGACGTCGCCGGTTGAATCCCTCTTTTTGCCGATCGAATCGATTGAGCGGGTAAGCTATTCTAGACTCACTAAACGGCTGATCATTCAGGCAGGCAGGCGACGCATCAAACTGCACGGCATTGTAGCGGCGAAAAGAAAACCGCAAAAATTGCCGCTCAGGACATGGCTTGCGACGACCCCGCCGTCCCGTGCGGAGCTCCGGGCCGGAATGCGTGAACTGAAAACCGCCCTGGATTCTCTGATCGCAGGGTTGTGTTGAAACGTGCAACAGCTATTGCCCGATTGAAAGGTTTTCTTCCTAAGATATTTTTTACAGATCAGAACCCCAGCCAAACCTTGGATAAGAGAATACTATACGATCGAAATCATACCTTTTGACGTTATCCCAGTTTTTCATGGTCTTCTCCCTGATACTATCGCTGCTCGATGGTATCAGCCGACGGTTCCAGCGAAGAAACAGGAGACCCTATGGCCCTGTTCTACTTCTTTGAAAGGGGGCTCCTGGGTACGACAGACATCTTTTACATAGAGGCAGCGCGTGTGAAACCGGCACCCTTTTGGCGGGTCGATGGGACTGGGGACATCTCCCTTGAGAATAATCCTTTTTTGTTTCATGGTGGGGTCCGGAGATGGGGAGGCAGACAGCAAAGCCTGGGTATAGGGGTGCAGGGGGCGCCGATAAAGTTTTTCACTGTCGGCGAGCTCCACGATTTTACCCAGATACATGACGGCCACGCGGTCACTGATGTGTTCTACAACGCTCAGGTCGTGGGATATGAACAGGTAGGTCAGGTTGAACTCTTCCTGCAGGTCCTGAAAAAGATTGATGACCTGTGCCTGGATCGAAACGTCCAGTGCGGATACGGCTTCATCACAGATGATAAGCTGGGGGTTGAGTGCCAGTGCCCGCGCAACACCGATTCGCTGACGTTGCCCACCTGAAAACTGGTGCGGATAGCGTCGCATGTGTTCCCGTTTCAGCCCCACGACTTCCAGAAGTTCCAAAACCCTGGCATCTCTGTCTCTGCGGTCTCCGACGCCATGAACCAGGAGGGGTTCTCCGATGATATAGGCGACTGTTTTCCTCGGGTTCAGTGAAGAGAAAGGGTCCTGAAAGACAACCTGCATTTCTCTTCGCAGACTCCGGACCTGTGCAGGGGTGTATTCGAGAATGTTTTCGTCGTTGAAATAAACAGCGCCGGCCGTGGGTTCTTCCAGTCTCACAATGGCACGACCCAGGGTCGACTTTCCACATCCGGATTCACCTACAAGACCCAGGGTTTCCCCTTTGTTGATGGAGATATCCACACCGTCCACTGCTTTGACGGATGCAATTTCTTTTAAGAACACACCGCCAAGAATCGGATAATGTTTTACCAGCCCTTCGGTTCTCAAAAGCGGTTTTGTTCCGGAAGCGGCATTATGCATATTTCAGGCACCTCACCGCGTGATTTTTCCCGACATCATATTGACGGGGTAATGTTTTTCGACAGTCGGAAAACACATCCGGGCAGCGGTCACTGAAGAGGCAACCCTCCGGCAGGTCGAAAAGAGACGGAACCACACCCGAAATGGTGGGCAGCCGCTTGACTTTCTTCTTTCTACCCAGAACGGGAATCGACTCCATGAGGCCAATGGTATACGGGTGTTTGGGGGTCAAGAAAAGGGTTTTGGCACTGGCGTACTCCACAATGCGCCCGGCATACATAACCGCAACGTGCTGTGCCATTTCGGCAATGACCCCCAGGTCATGCGTGATAAAGAGGATGGATGCCCCCGTGTCCTCCTTCAGCTTGTTCATCAGGTCGAGAATCTGGGCTTGTATGGTTACATCCAGGGCTGTGGTAGGCTCATCCGCAATCATCATTTTGGGGTTGCAGGACAGCGCCATGGCAATCATGACCCGTTGCCGCATGCCACCACTCATCTGGTGGGGGTATTCATCCAGCCGTCGCTCTGCCGCCGGGATACCGACCCGCTGAAACATGTCGATCACGCGGCTACGGGTTTCTTTTGCCGATAGTTTTTTGTGAAGACGAATGACCTCTCCCACCTGATCCCCCACGGGAAAAACCGGGTTGAGGGATGTCATGGGTTCTTGAAAAATCATGGAAATCTGGTTACCCCTGATTTTTCGCATCTGTTTTTCAGAATAGGCGAGCAGATTATTGCCATTGAAAATGATTTGACCCCCCACGATTTTGCCGGGGGGATCTGGAATCAGTTGAATGATGGAATGAGCGGTCACACTTTTACCGCACCCGGATTCTCCCACAAGACCCAGGGTCTTTCCCGATTCGATGGTGAGGCTGACATCGTCGACAGCTTTTGCCACCTGGCCCCGCACAAAAAAATGGGTTTGTAAATTAACGATGTCTAATAGTGCAGTATCCGGCATTCGATTTAGTCTCTCAAGCGCGGGTCAAGTGCATCCCTGAGACCGTCGCCAAAAAGGTTGAATCCAAGAACGGCAAATAAAATGGCGATACCCGGGAAGGTCATTACCCAGGAAGCCCTGAGAATCAGGGAACGGCTTCGCGCGATCATGGCGCCCCATTCAGGTGTGGGCGGTTGTGCGCCGAGTCCCAGAAAACTCAAGGCGGCGGCATCCAGAATAGCCGATGCAAACGACAGGGTTGTCTGGACGATGAGAGGACCCAGGCAGTTCGGTAGAATGGCCAGAAAAATAATGCGCAGATCTCTGGCACCGATGGATCGGGCCGCCGTAACATAATCTTTCCCACACTCCTCCAGGACACTCCCCCGGACAATACGTGCAAAGCGGGGAACATAGGTGATTCCGATGGCCATCATGGCGTTTTTAAGGCTGGGACCCAGATAGGCTACCACGACGATGGCCAGAAGCAGATACGGGAACGCCAGGATGATATCCATGATGCGCATGATGATGCTGTCCAGTTTTCCCTTTGTAGTAGCCTGCCAATGACCCGAAAAACGTCCCCAGCACAAATGCCAGACCGACACTGACCATGGAAACCATCAGGGATACCCGCGCACCGTAAATTAATCTGGAGAGGATGTCCCGGCCCAGATCGTCGGTTCCCAGGATATTTTTTGTGGTTCCCTTGTCGTGCCACATGGGCGGTTTGAGTTGATCATACAGGGAGGTTTCGTTCGGATCATGGGGGCTCAGCAGGGGAGCAAATATGGCTGTTATAAAAAAAAAGGAGACGAGTATCATGCCGGCCACAGCGGTCTTGTTCCGCCAGAGTTGGGATATTTGGTCGAGAAATGGGTGTCGATCTTGGGGATTTTTTCGTTTCGGGTTGTCAGACATTGTATTACTGGACACTTATCCTCGGGTTGATGATGGCATAGAGAATATCCACGCACAGGTTAATCAATATAAAAAGGGCTGCAATAAAGAGTGTACCTCCTTGAATGACCATATAATCGCGTTGCATGACCGCATCGTACATCCATTTCCCCACACCCGGCCATGCAAAAATGGATTCGGTCAGTATGGCACCCCCCAGGGTGACGCCGAATTGTAAACCAATGGTTGTCACCACCGGGATCAGGGCATTTCGAAGACCATGTTTATAGATCACCTTGAACTGTGAAAGCCCTTTTGCTTTGGCGGTTTTAATATAGTCCTGACGCAACACTTCCAGCATGGCCGAGCGGGTCATTCTGGCAATGATCGCCATGGGAATGGTGCTCAAGGTTACCGCCGGCATGATGAGGTGCCACACGGCATCTCTAAAGGCCACCCAGTTACGGGTCAGCAAGGCATCCAGGGTATAGATATTCGTGATGACCTGGAGGTCGACATCGATACTCAGACGCGCGGATAAGGGGAGCCACCCCAGGTTGACGGAAAAAATGAGCATAAAAACAAGACCGAGCCAGAAAATGGGCATACTGACCCCTGTAAGGGCTCCCAACATGCTGACGTAGTCGAAAATTGAATACTGCTTTGTGGCGGAAATGATGCCCAGGGTTACACCGAACAGACAGGCAATAAAAAGAGCGGTCACAGCCAGTTCCATGGTTGCCGGAAAGCGCTGCTTGACTTCGATCCAGACCTTTTGCCGGGTCCAGATGGTTTCACCCAGGTCACCTTTCATCAATCGTTTGAGAAACATGCCGTACTGAACATATAGCGGCTCATTCAAACCCAGATGCTCACGGATTTGGTGCAGTGCTTCGTCTGTGGCCCGTTCTCCCAGCAGCAGCTCGGCCGGATCGCCCGGTGTCAGGTGAAGCATGAGAAAGACAATGATAGACACCCCCAGCAGGGTGGGTATCAAAATCAATATGCGTCTGATGGCGTAAGAAAGCATATAGCGATAAGCGGTAAGCTATAAGCCATAAGCAAGCTTACCGCTTAATGCTTATGGCTTATAGCCCAAAAGGGGGGAGAGGGTCTTTGACGACCCTGTTCCCCCGGTTTTCGTTGATCAATATGATCGGTCTAGTTCAAGCTGACATTTTTCATCCGCACAGATCCTGTGGGATGCAGTTTAAAGTTCTGAACATTCTTCAGGGCCGGCCAGATAACGGTCGAGTGTGCCACGGGAATGACCGGGCATTCATCGAACATCAGCTGCAGCGCGTCTTCATAGATTTTTGTACGCATGGCCTGATCAACCGTTTGTTTGCCCTTCAGCATCAGGTCGTGATAGGTCTCGTTATGCCACTGGGTTCTGATGGCGGATGAGGCCAGACCGTCAAACAGCACTGCCAGGAAGTTGTCCGGATCACCATTGTCACCGGTCCATCCCAGCTGGAACAGATCCATATCTTCGGGCTGTTCGCGCTGCCTTTTGAGATAGGTTCCCCAGTCATAACTGACGATTCTGGCGGTGATGCCTAATTTTTTCAGGTCGGCTGCCATGGCGACACCGATCTTCTGGCCTTCGGGGTTGTAGGGCCGGGGTACCGGCATGGACCACAAGGTAATTTCTCCCAGTCCCTCGCCTTCGGGAAAGCCGGCTTTTGCCAAGTATTCTTTTGCCAGGTCAACATCATAGGCATAGCCCGGGACCGACGTATTGTACCCCCACATGGTCGGGGGAATGGGATTCTTGGCAACCTGTCCCATGCCCTGATAAATATTGTCCACGATGGCCTGGCGGTTGATGCCATGGGCAATGGCCTTGCGCAGATTGACGTTACTCTTCCAGGGTTCCTTGGTATGGTTGAAGGAAAGATACCCGACATTCATGCCCGGCTGGGTCGGAAGGATCAGGTTGGGATCTTTGCTCGCCATATCGATATCGGCCGGATTGGGGAACTGGCAGATATGGATGTTTCCGGTTTTCAGTTCCAGAAAGCGGACAGAGTTTTCAGGAATGGATCGGAATACCAGTTTGTCGAGATAGGGGCCGCCGGTTTTGTCCCAGTAGTCCGTGTTCTTTTCCAGAACAATGCGGTCGTCTTTTACCCATTCAACAAACTTGAAAGGGCCCGTTCCCACAGGGTTCCGCAAAAATTCCTTGGGGTTTTTCAAAAAGGCGCTGGGGCTGATTATGTCGGCAAAATCCATGCCCATGTTTGCCAGAAACGGTGCTTCAACCCTTTTCAGTTTGAAAACCACCGTGTAATCATCAACGGCTTCGATACTGCCGATGGTATCGTCCATTTCCATGGAAACCCAGTATTCAGGTGGGCGTTCCTGGGCAGGGATGTCCCAACCCTGGCCAAAAAATTTTAGGTTTCGTTCTTTCATCATCCGGCCGATGGAAAACACCACCGCATTGGCGTTAAAGGGTGTGCCGTCATGGAATTTGACACCTTCCTGCAGATGAAATGTATAGGTTTTTCCATCAGCTGAAATATCCCATGATTTGGCCAGGCCCGGTTCGAGGGCTGTGCTTTCATCTGCATAAACCACCAATGCTTCGTAGATATTGTCGCAGACCATAAAAGAGTTGCCATCTGTTTCATAGGCCGGATCCAGGCCGACGCTGTCTCCGCCACGGCCAAAGACCAAGCGTGCTGCTTTTTGGCGGTTCGGGAGCAGCGGCCTGTTTCTCCTCCTTTTCGCCGCAAGCGTAGAAAGCCATTGCCGTAAAGATCAAAATCATAGCCAAGGATAATAAACGAACCATTTTTTTATGTTTCATCTCTACCTCCTTCTCTCCTATTAGTGGTGCCTGTAGTGGGGAAACAGCACCTAATTAAATATTGGTCTGTCTTTATCGGTATCAACCCGCGGACTGGTACCATATCTATTTAGAAATATTATTAAAAAGTTGGGCTAAGTTGTAATACTAACAAAAAAGATAGTTATCAGATCCAATTGGCTTTGTCAAAAAAACTTACATACCCAATAAAATGAAAAACTTTTATATGATTTGGTGTTGTCGACTGAAGAGAACCAAGTTGTTATCACCAGATCATTGGCTCTTTTTCAACCGACAGAAGACACGTTGATTTTTGCCATTCCAAACACCGATCAAAAAAATCAGATCATCGTCTGAACGGTATATTTTGAGATAGTATATTATTGGTCGCTCTCCACGTTGGGTTGAGAAGGGGACAGATTTTTTTGTTGACAACGACTATAATTGGGAATATAATCCCAAATATGCTTCGTTGAAGCACGAGACTTTGGCGGGTCGGAGTGCTTGGCAGGAAAACCTGAGAGTCTTTCGACACAATAAAATATGAATTGGAAGGCCTCGGTTTGGTGAATTTTCCTGGATGGCGTGTACGGAGTTTCCCTGTTTTAAACATCCCTTCGGGGATACCAGACAAAAGGAGGCAATCATGAAACGAAATGGATATCTTTTGGCGACAGGTTTGGTACTTTTTCTTCTTTTCAGTTTTTCCGGATGCAATAAAGGGGGCGGCGGTGACGACGAAACCTGTCCGGAACCCACCCTTGATATTTCCGTGTGCGATCCAGACACGGTTAACTTCTCGACGACGATCGACAATGAATTCTTTCCTCTGACAGAAGACACCGAACTTGTGTTGGAAGGGGAAGACGATGGAGAAACCGTCCGTGTTGAGATCACTGTTCCAGGCGATACCGAGATGGTTGCGGGTGTGGAAACACTGGTTATGATAGAAACGGAGTACGAAGACGGTGAACTCGTCGAAATTTCCTGGAACTTTATTGCCCAGGCAGAAGACGGGACCGTATGCTATTTCGGAGAAGATGTGGATGACTATGAAGAAGGTGCCGTTGTCTCCCATGATGGCGCATGGCGTGCCGGTGAGAATGGAAATCTTCCCGGAATCTTGATGCCGGCGGCCCCGAAGGTGGGAGATGCATTCTTTCAGGAGTCTGCCCCGGGCGTTGCGGAAGATATGAGTTCCGTTATTGCCTTTGGTGAGACCATCGATGTTCCGGCGGGTGTGTTTGATGATACTTTGACCGCAGAAGATTGCAATCCCATGGAAGACGCCGAAACAGATGAGAAGGTTTATGTAAGGGGTATCGGCTTGGCCATAGATGAGGACGCGGAACTGATTTCATATTAAAATAAATTGAAAATTCCTCGCAGATTGATGCGAGGAATCTTCAATTTATGCGCTATAACAAACAGCGCGGATCAGAAAAAAAGGTGCTGTGAATGGCGGTGATCGCCCGGGGAAGATCTTCTATTTTAACCAGAAAGTAGAGCGCCGCCTTGGACGGGCCAAAGGAGATCATCTCCACATTCACACTGACAGTCCGCCACTGCCGTAAAACAGCGGGCGGCGACGCCTTTCTTTTTGAGAAGGCCTTCACCCACGATTCCGATCAGGGCGACGCGCTCCAGTTTTTCTACTCTGCGATAGGGTCTCGGTTTCAACTCTTTCAGTGCCAACCTGGCCTTTTCGACATCCTTTTTTGAAAAGAGCAGGCTGATGCAGGTTTGAGATGTCACAACCGACTTAATATTGATATTGTTTTCGGTTATCTGGCCGGCAACCCGGGCCAGAATACCGGGTCGGGCCCCCACGGCCGCGGCATGTACCTTCAGGATGCCGATGTCTGTGTCGTGGGCAACGCTCTTGATGACGTTGCGGTGCCTGGGGCTTTTGCTGTTGATGAGGCTTCCGGGATTATCCGGTGCAAGTGTATTCTTGATGACGATGGGTATCTTTTTTTTTCGGAGGGGTTCCACCGTACGGGGATGTAGAATCCTGGCGCCGAAATAGGACAATTCGGCTGCTTCGGCATAGGAAAGCCTGGGGATCAGCTCGGCTTCAGGGACCATTCGCGGATCTGCGCTCATGAAACCGTCAACATCTTTCCAGACTTCGAGGGTTTTTGCCCCAAGAGCGGCCGCTAGGACTGCGGCCGAATAATCGCTGCCGCCCCGGCCGAAGGTGGTGATCTCTCCCTGGGCGCTGATACCGTAAAATCCTGGAACAACGGCGATGCCTTTTTTTTTCAAGACCGGATCGATATGTTTGTGAAGGTTCGTGGTGGCCGTAGCCATGTCAGCGGTGGCATCCCCGTATCTGCCGTCAGTCAGGAGGCCAATCTGGTGCGGCATGCGGGTGGCGGCCTTCAATTTTCCGGCACAGAGCAGGGCGGTCAGGAGTTGGGCGCTGAATCGTTCGCCGAAGCTGGAGATGATGTCGTGCATGCGCGGCGTTATTTCGCGGGTGAAATTGAGACCGTAATAAAGCCGCTCGAGATCTTTCAAGCCGGCGGTTAACTCTGTATTGAAGCGTTCAAAACAGTTACCCACCGGCATCAAGTCTCCGGCAATTTTCAGATGCACCGATGCCAGGTGGTTGATAATTTTAGGGATGTTTTCTTCTGCAGCCAGTGCTTTCTGCATGCCGGTGATGAGTGTGTCTGTGATGCCATTGAGAGCTGAGACAACCAGGCAATCACCCTGGCAGCGTTCAGCCACCAACGCGACGATGCGCTGGATGTTCTTGATGCCTTTGAGGCACCCTCCTCCGATTTTGATAACTTTCATGCAGCCGGCTCCTTCAGATATCTTTCAGTAATTGATTGTCCGGATGGGTTTCCATGGCTTCCCCGAATTTTTGCATGGCCTGGGTAATGTGGCTTGATTCACGGGTTGGAGGAATCGGCAATTGATCGGTCCCGATATGTTCCAGCGCATTGATCACATAGCCGATGGTAATGAGATTGATATCGAGAGCCGGCTGAAACACGGACGCCTCTCCGGTGTCTGAATCCATTTCAGAAACGACTTTCGATGCCACCAGGTCAGGGAGAATCGTTTGAACGAGGCGTAAAGGGATTTCAATCGCAGCCGATATCTGGTGGGCGCTAACGGGTTTTTCCGCTTTGGCAAAATTCGTCACCAGAAGGTGTACAATCTGGAGCGCCAATCGTTTTTTTAAAGAGAAGCTGATCTGCCGGGTTACCTGTTCAAACTCGAAGGTTTCGTTATTCTGATGGGCAAATGCGATTTCGGCGCCAAACAGGACAATCAACCAGCTGGCCTGCAGCCAGATGAGAAAAAGAGGCAGGGCAGCGAAGCTTCCGTAAATGGCATTGTATTTCGAGAGCAGAAACTGAAAGTTGATATATACCATTTGAAGTACCTGGTAGATGGTTCCGGCCACAATACCGGCTACCAGGCCGGAGCTGATCCTGACCTTTGTGTTGGGCATCATCAGGTAGGTGAAGGTAAAGAGCAGCCAGATCAACACATAGGGAATCAATTTAAAGGAAACGTAGATCAGGGGACTGAAAAAACCGAGCAGGGCGATTCTTTCCACGATCAGGGTGATCTGGGTCTTGATGAAAACCGTGGCACTGCTGGAAAGAATGACCAGCACCGGGCAGATGAGCATGATGGTCAGGTAGTCACTGAATTTTCGCCACAGGGACCGGGCCTTGGAGACATTCCAGATGTCATTGAACGATTGTTCGATATGGCCCAGAACCTTGATGACGGCCCAGTAGAGAACGATGATGCCGATACCCGCGATCAGCCCTCCCCTTGTTTTTGCCAGCAGCGTCCTGGCAAACTCGATCGCTTTGACCAGGACCTCCTGCTGCCCTGGAAAGCGTGTGATCAACTGGTCCTGTAGGAGCGTGTCAAAACCAAAACCCTTTGCAACGGCAAATACCATGGCCAGCACAGGGACGATGGCTAATAAGGAATAGAGCGTCAGTGCGGAGGCTCTCAGTTGAAGCTTATCTTCTTTGAAACCACGGAAGGCAAGGATGATGACCCGAAGCTGCCGGAGAAAAAACGATTTACTCCAGGAGGTGTTTTTGAACTCTATATGCCAGATGTCGGTTGTGATAAACTGGATAATTTTATGCAGCATCGTCATGAGATTTCAGGTCCTCAGGGGCTTTGTTGACGGGGCAGTCAAAGTAAATACATCGTCGGCATTCGTTTTTCCGTACCGTGGACAGAAATACAATCAGGGACAGAATGAAGATGACCATGAGACCGGGTTGCTGCAAGAGCCAATATAAAGGAAAAACCACCAGAAGGATCGGAGCGATCAATGCGACAGCTTTGTCGAGCAGGCTGAGGGGGCCGGGACGCGATTCAAAATATTTGGGTATGCCCCATATGAACATGCATCGAATGGTTCGGCTTTCGCGGGTATAATGAGGACAGTGGGTGCAGTAGAAACGAAGGAGGGCAATGCCTGCTGCAACACACAGGACAAGGTAGAAGATCAACCAGGCCATGGAATGGTTGGCGATGGCATAAAATGCCGTAAAAGCGGGGACTGCCAAAAGGGTCATGTAGTATAAAAAATCGATGAAGGTGTAGCGTTCCCTCAGGGGTTGTTTTTGCATTTCCAAACCTCCTTATATCTTTTGCTTTTGATCGTCTTAAATTTTCGAACTATAAATAAAATCGTACATAGGATTTTATGTTAAATATGCCGATTAAGAGCACTAAGTCAATCCCTCCGTGAGAAAGGGGGTACTGCTTGAACCTGCTCGGAAACCATTTTACGATGGCTCGGTCCTTGACGAGGAGTGCGATTTGCCAGTGTCGAAAATCCTTTTCGAGTTTCTTTAGGATGTCATGATAGAAGGTTTTCGGTTTGTCGTTTGAATTCAGACGAACGCCAAACGGTGGGTTGAGAACCAGTATGCCGGGTTTTTCAGTCATGTCCTGAGGTGTGAGATGGAAAAAATCATGGGTACCCACCTGCACCACATCCAGCAATTCAAATTTGTCGGAAATCTTTTTAAGCTCCGTGGTTCGTTTCAAATCCTGGTCCGAAGAAAAAATCATGGGCTTATTTATGCGCCTGATATCACCGGCCGCTTTCCGTTTGAGATGCTGCCACTGGGGTTCACGAAAGGCCGGCCATTGCATGAATGCAAAATCCCGGTAAAAGCCGGGGGGGATGTTCCTGGTCAGCATGGCCGCTTCCAGGGAAAAGGTTCCGGAACCGCACATGGGATCGAGCAGGGGCTGTGAACCATCATAACCGGTCAGTTTCAATATGGCCGCAGCAAGGGTTTCCCGAATAGGCGCTTTTCCGACGTCGTGTTTTAATCCTCTTTTGAAAAGAAGATCTCCACTGCTGTCCAGGGAAAGGAAAAGGTGATCATCCACCGCCCTGACATACAGGTGTTGACTGTCTTTCTTATCCGGAAGACCGGGTTTCCCGAAAGGCGGGCGGGGTAGCTGTTGGCGGATGCAGGTTTCTATTCGTTTTGTAATGGCGGTTGTATGAAAAAGCCTGGAGTGTCTGGTTTTCACACTGAAATCAAGTTCTGATGATGGGGAAAGATAGAGTTCCCAGGGGAATTGCAGCACATTTTTTTCGAGTTGCCGGAAGTTGGTGGCCTTGAAGTCGGTCAGACGCATCAGGATCCTGTTTGGGATTCTGAGGTGGAGGTTGGCGGCATAGCACCCGGCCAGGCGGCACCTGAATTCAACGCCGCCCAGGACGATTTCAGTGTCCTTTATATCGGTTGGGAGGGCAGCGATTTCCTGGGCGCAGATGGATTCAAGACCCGGCGGGGTTGTGGCGAAAAAAGTGTGTTCCTTGCCGATGACATGCCGCTTGATCCGTTTTTGGAGGGGGGTGTTCTGGGGCATCCTGATCCTTCCTAACTCGACAATCGCTCAACTTAGTCCTTATCATTATTGCGCTTGATATTGAATCGTATGCATAATATTAGAAGCTATCTCAACTTTTGTAAATCAATTTCAGGAAACAATGGTCGACGTATATTTCAGACATACCCATTATGATGACTCCGGCCTGAAGCAGGTTATTTTCGATATGATGAACGCCATGGGGGGCGATACCATTCCCGCCGGGGCAACGGTAGTCATCAAACCGAACTTTCTACTGGCGGCAGGCCCGGAAAAAGGCATTACCACTCACCCCAATATCGTACGATATGTGGCTGAATTCATTCTTGAAAAAGGATGCAGTCCCATCATTTCAGACAGCCCGCCCATTGGTTCATTCGAAAAAATTCTTTCAAAGGGGGGATATGTCAAGGCACTTTCAGGTCTGGATGTGGTGTTCCGGCCTTTCAGGGAACCCGCTAAAATTGATATCGGAGAACCCTTTGGTGTTATCGAGATTGCCAAAGATGCGCTTGAAGCTGACGTGGTAATCAATCTGGCAAAGCTCAAAACCCATGCCCAGATGCTGCTGACTCTCGGTGTGAAGAATATGTTTGGCTGCGTGATCGGTCTCAAGAAACCTGAATGGCATTTTCGGGCGGGTACGGACAGGGAGATGTTTGCACGATTGCTGGTGCAGATTTACAAGGCAGTCAGCCCGACCATGACCATCATCGACGGTGTCCTGGCTCTCGAGGGACAGGGACCTGGGAAAAGCGGTACGCCCAGGGAACTGAACCTGCTTGCAGGAAGCCAAAACGCCATTGCGGCCGACATGGCCGTCAGCAGTGTTCTGGGTCTGGAACCCAAGAACTTGTTGACAAACAAAGCGGCCGGGCAGTTGCAGTTGGTACCGGAAGATATCCATGTACATGGCGAATTCAATATTCTGAGTGATTTCAAATTTCCGGAGATGGGTTCCCTGGCCATGGGACCTGAGTTTCTGCAAGGATTCATACGCAAGTATGTCCTTCAGAAGCCGGTGTCAGACAACCAGGAATGCAAACTGTGCGGTGAGTGCTGGCGGTATTGTCCGGCCAAGGCCATCAATCGTCATATCAAGGGTATCCGATTCAATTACGATACCTGTATCCGCTGTTACTGCTGTCTGGAAATATGTCCCTATGGCGCCATCACCATCAAGAAACCGCTGCTGGGAAAACTCTTTCGAAAGCAGGACACCCATTAATTGTCTTCATCCGGATTTAAATTTTATATGGTTGCCGGAAAATTTGACTTTCAAGACCCTTTTCTGTAAGATCGAAGCGTTTTTACGAATATTTCAAGGGGAGGTATCAAATGGCAGGTGTTAACAAGGTATTGCTTATCGGTCGACTGGGACGAGACCCGGAGGTTCGTTATACACCGGATGGAACCGCTATCGCGAATTTCAGCATCGCGACATCCGAGGAGTGGAAAGACAAGAAAACAGGTGAAAAACAAGAACGCACGGAGTGGCACCGAATTGTGGCTTTCCGCCGGCTCGGGGAAATATGTGGTGAATACCTTTCCAAGGGAAGGCAGGTTTATATTGAAGGGCGCCTTCAGACCCGCGATTGGCAGGATAAAGACGGCAACAAGCGCTATACCACTGAAATCGTTGCATCACAGATGCAAATGCTCGGTTCCAGGGATATGGGTGACAATTCAGGAGGATCCGGGTTCGGTAAAAACGATATCCCTCCCGGACCGGAATTTTCAGGCTCCCAGGATGATGATATCCCATTTTGAGCCTGAAATGAGAATCAGCGTGCGAATTGAACCGAAACAGCGAGCGCATTCCCGTAGGTTCTGCCGTTCGGCAGTGCTTCGCATGCGCAGGTATCTTCAATATTTCGAAAACGTTATTTAACAGGGTACACTTAAACCATTCAACTTTACAACGGAGGCCTGACATGAAAAATATTCGAAACAGGTTGAGACCTGTCAGCATTTTCCTGGTAATTTTGATGTTGATGTTGTCACTGCCGTATCAGTCCGCACTGGCAGCCTTGATCGGTACGGAAGACCTGATGGGATCTCAGAAGGCAATGGAAGCCCGGGCTTATATTACCAGTGTGCTGGCACGTGAAGATATCCAGACAGCACTCATCGCCCGCGGTATCGATCCCATTGAAGCACAGGCAAGGGTCAGTACCTTGACGGATCAGGAAGCCATCCAGTTTGCAGATACCATGGAGCAACTGCCCGCAGGTGGCCTCATCGGCTATATTGTCGGTCTTACGGTACTGGTTTTTCTGGTGCTGTTGGTAACTGACATTCTTGGATACACAGATATTTTTCCCTTTGTTAAAAAGACAGTCAAAGAATAGGTTTAGGCCGGTATCAGGCACAGGTTTTTTTCTGTGCCTGGTTCTGGCAACCGCCATTTGGGGTTGTGCAGGCACCCTGTCACGGCAATGGTCACCGCCATTCAATGGCATGCCTGTGCAGCATCAGATCTCTTCGGTTCCTTTTTTCCCCCAGACAGACTATCAGTGCGGTCCGGCTTCTCTGGCCATGGCACTTGTTTGGAGTGGTGTTTTCACAGACCCGGAAAAGCTTGCCGGGACGGTGTACACGCCCTCTCTGAAAGGAAGTTTGCAGCCGGCTATGATCGGCGCTGCCCGGCGCCACGGAAGGGTGGCCTATGTAATTTCAAGTCCTGATGAACTGCTGGCAGAGGTGGCTGCCGGCCATCCGGTTATCGTACTGCAGAACCTGGGGCTGTCATGGGTCCCTGTTTGGCATTATGCCGTGGTGATCGGGTATGATGCTGATGCAGGTGTCGTGACCCTGCATTCCGGTGAAACGAGCAGCAAAGAAATGGCCATGCGCGTTTTCGACAACACCTGGTCCCGGAGCAGCTATTGGGGGTTATTAACGCTCCCGCCGGGCCGGTTGCCTGCCACTGCCGCTGAAACAGGCTACACAGAAGCTGTATTGGGTCTTGAAAAAGCGAGAAGATGGCCGGAAGCCATCGAAGGGTATCATGCGGCTTTAGAAAAATGGCCTGACAATTTTCCCGCCCGTATGGGTATCGGCAATGCCTACTATGCCATGGGCGACCTACCTGCCGCTGAACAATCCTTTGCTGAGGCAACGCGCCAATTCCCCACAGAGGGCGCCGCATTCAACAATCTTGCCCAGGTTCTATTTGAACAGGGAAAAAAAGAGGCGGCGCTGACCGCTGCTGAAAAAGCCCTCAGCATGGGCGGCCCCATGTCAGGTGTCTTCCAGGAAACACTGGAAGAGATAAAATCGAACCTGAACCGACCCTGATCGTGTTATAGGGGTTGTCAGAAAAACGTTCCGATTGAGAACCTTTTGTCTGCTACAACCCCTTATGCCGCCATCATATTTTCGGAAAATTATTATGACAAGCGGTATAACCTTCTCGAACTTTATATATTTCCTGCAAAACTATTTCAATCTTGCCAGATGTCATCTGGGTGATTAGGTTAATCAGAACCGATTCCTGTGACATGACCGGGATTCCCACCTGGATCCATTGTCGACCTCTTGCAGGCGTAGGTAATGAACCAAAGGACAGATGAGGTAATCGATTGTTTATGCATAATACGACAACCGCCAAAAGAAAAACAGCCCCAACCACTCGTAAAGCGAAAAGCGCGCAAGAGCTGGATGCCATCATCGTCAAGGGTGCCAGAGAACATAATCTGAAGGACATCCATATCTCCCTGCCCAAAAAAAAGCTGATCGTGTTTACGGGGGTGTCGGGATCAGGAAAATCGAGTCTGGCCCTGGACACCATTTTCGCAGAAGGGCAACGGCGGTATGTCGAATCCCTGTCTGCCTATGCCCGTCAATTTATCGGCCAGATGGAAAAGCCCAAGTACGATACCATCAGGGGACTTAGCCCCACCATTGCCATTGAACAGAAATCCGTCAGTAAAAATCCAAGGTCGACTGTTGGTACGATTACAGAAATTTATGATTATCTGCGCGTTTTGTTTGCAAGGGTTGGGGAGCAGTATTGCTATAAATGCGGCCAGCGTGTTGGAAAGGGAGATGCCGAGAGTATGGTCTCCCAGGCTTTAAACCTGCCGGAGGACACCAAGATTCTCATCATGGCTCCTGTTATTGAAAACAGAAAGGGTGAATACCGGGAGCTGTTAAGAAAGATAGCAAGAGATGGATTTGCACGGGTGCGTGTCGATGGGGTTGTAAGCGACATCCAGGTGGTGCAGAGTCTTGCCAGACACAAGAAACATACCATCGAGGTGGTGGTGGACCGGCTGGTAATCAAGGCGGGGGATTCTTTTCGTAAACGGTTGACTGACTCGGTGGAAACAGCCCTCAAGCTCGGGCAGGGAAAGATCATCCTGCACGTGATGGGAAAAGAAGATATGCATATGAGTGAAGCCAGGTCCTGTTGCGGCATCGCCTACCCTGAGCTGGATCCACCGCTGTTTTCTTTTAACTCACCCATGGGGATGTGCCCGGACTGCAATGGTATTGGATCCATGCTCTCCATGGATGTCGAAAAAATTGTTCCCGACAAGACCAAAACCATCCGGGAAGGCGCGGTCATTCCCTGGCAGAACTATTTTTCCAAACCAGAGACGGAAAATGGATCCTGGGGGTTCATGCGGGTCAAGGCCATGGCGTCCCAATGGGATATCGACCTGGATGTCCCCTGGACCCGGTTGCCGAAAGAACACAAGGAGTTGATATTAAAGGGTTCAAACGGGATGGAGATGGTGGTCAACTGGCGATCTGAAAAAATTCAAGGGGAATTCACCACCACGCATGAAGGACTTCTCAACAGTCTCATGCGCCGATATAAACAGACCCGCTCCGAAAGCATGAAAAAGTGGTATGCCCGGTTCATGTCTTCCAAGGACTGTCCCACTTGCAAAGGACGGCGTCTCAAACCGGAAGTCTTGAGCGTGAAAGTCAACGGGCGTTCTATTATCGATATCACGGAGATGACGATTCAGGAGGCTGCCCGTTTTCTGGATGTCCTCTCACTGTCCGGGAACCGTAAGATGATTGCCGATGAGCTGTTGAAGGAGATCGGCAGTCGTTTGGGTTTCCTGATAAATGTCGGTCTGGGGTATCTGTCTCTGAACCGCAAGGGCCCGACATTGTCCGGAGGAGAATCCCAGCGGATTCGCCTGGCATCCCAGATAGGTTCTGAGCTCACAGGTGTTCTGTATATTCTGGATGAACCCTCCATCGGACTTCACCAGAAAGATAATATCAAGCTGCTCAACACACTCGGTCATCTACGGGATATCGGCAACACCCTGATTGTGGTGGAACATGACAAGGAAACCATGGAATCGGCCGACTGGCTTGTGGATTTCGGGCCCGGCGCCGGGCATCTTGGTGGTGAAATCGTGGCTCAGGGAACCCCGGCCCGGGTCATGAAAAATCCCAAGTCCATTACGGGTAACTATCTTGCCGGCAGAGAAAGAATTGATATACCGGAAATCAGGAAATCCGTACGGAATACCGGCAATAAATGGGTGACGATCCGAAAAGCCGCGGAAAACAATCTCAAAAACATGCATGTGCGCATACCCCTTGGTTTGCTCGTGGCTGTCACCGGTGTGTCCGGCGCGGGTAAATCCACGCTGGTCAATCAGATTCTCTATCCGGCCCTGGCGCGTAAATTTCACGACGCTCCCCTGAGGGTGGGCAAACATGGCAGTATCCAGGGATTGTCACACCTTAACAAGGTCATCAACATCGATCAGAAGGCCATCGGCAGAACCCCACGGAGCAACCCGGCCACCTATACAAAGGTGTTCGATCATATACGGGATTTTTATGCCCTGCTGCCGGAGTCGAAACTGCGCGGCTACCCAAAGGGGCGCTATTCCTTCAACGTGAAAGGGGGCAGGTGCGAGACATGCCGGGGCGATGGTCATATCAAGGTGGAGATGCATTTTCTGGCGGATGTATACGTGCCCTGTGAGAACTGTAAGGGAAAACGGTTCAACACGTCCACCCTGGAAATCAAATACAAGGGCCATTCCATTTCAGATATCCTGAACCTTTCGGTTCATCAGGCCCGGGATCTTTTTGCCAACCACCCAAAAATTAAATCGATTCTCGACACCCTGATGGACGTGGGACTGTCCTATATCAAACTCGGCCAATCCGCCACAACCCTTTCGGGGGGCGAGGCCCAGCGGATCAAACTGGCCAGAGAGCTTGCAAAACGGGCTACCGGCCAAACCCTTTACATTCTCGATGAACCCACCACGGGGCTCCACTTTCAGGACATCAAGATGCTGCTGTCCGTGCTGCAGCGCCTTCGGGATGCCGGTAATACCATTGTGATTATTGAACACAACCTGGATGTTATCAAGACCTGTGACTGGATTATCGATCTTGGACCGGATGGGGGGCATGAAGGCGGGACGGTTGTCGCCCAGGGGTCACCAGAAAAGGTAGCAATGGCCATGCAGAGCTACACAGGACAATTTTTAAAAGAAATTTTCAAAAATTGATTTCATCAAAGTACGGGATGAAAAAAAATATGGAATCGCAATCAGAACCAAAGAACGGGGGGGCAGCGGAAACCATTCGCAGATTGATGGAAGATCATTACGATCTTGGGAAACTCACACGTACCAAGGTCATTTTAGGTGGATATTGCAATAAAAGTTATGCCGTATGGATGTCGGTCAACAACCGTGTCCAGCGGTATTTTCTGCGGCTGTATAACCCCAACGCAATTGAAAAGGAAATCCGGTTTGAACACGCCCTGGTAAAGCATTTGAGAACAAATGGGTTTACCCTTGCGGCGGCTGTTGTGCCGTGCAAAAATGGCGAAACACTGGTGATCACCCCTCCACCGGCAGATCACCCGGGGAGTCAAGCGCTTTGGGCGGTGTTCGAGTTCCTTGAAGGAGAAGACAAGTATTCCTGGACCGACACGGACCTGACGGATAATGAATTCATCAGTGCGGCCGGCATTCTTGCCCATCTTCACCACTGCGCCCATGGGTTCAAAAAGTCACCCGGTATCGATCGCACCCAACCCCGGATCATGGCGTTTATTGCCACATTCAAGAACACCTTTACCACATTCCTAAAACAGGCTGTTGATCGTCGGTGTGACCGATTGTTCAGGGATAATTATACGGCAATCTGTAACGCCCTGGATGATGCGGTAACATTTGATACCGGGTTTCAGGGAATGATGGAATTGCCGATTCATTGTGATTATCACCCCGGAAATTTGAAATATCGGAATGAAACAGGTGTCGGCATTTTCGATTTTGACTGGTCAAAAATCGATTTTAGGTTATTTGATCTTGCCCTGGGTCTGGTCTATTTCACCAGTATCTGGGATGACCATGCCGCAGGTCTGCGACCGGATAAATTTACCCTTTTCCTGAACACCTACAATGACGCCTGCCATCAATCGGATCGTATCGAGGCCTTGACAAAGCAGGAACAGAGCGCTCTGGTTCCCATGTTAGCCATTGCCAACCTTTATGTGCTCAATTGGGGCCTGGTTGATTTTTATAACACAACCGAAGCGGATGATGACGCGTATTATGGGTACATCCACCACAATATCGGTTTGATGCACTGGCTAACCCTGCACAAAGAGATGCTGGAACGGTTGATACGCAAATCAGTGTAAGCCGGTTAAAGAATTAATTCTCTAATAAATTCGATCAGTTGATTCAGATTTCCGCATGGCCTGACCTCATGGCAGATCTCCTGGTAAGTCTTCATCTCACTGTCACCTGAATACCAGAACACCTCTGTTTCGGGGTTGAGCCAGAGTACGCGGCGACATTTTTCCCGCATCTCATTCAGGATGCCTGCTTCGGGATTGGTGTAATTCGACCGGCCGTCACCAATGATGATGAGGGTTGTCTTTTTATTGAGGATATCCATGTAGTCGGCCTTGAATTCCCGCAATGTCTGACCGTAGTCGGTGGAATCGTCATAAGCGATGTCTGCGTCGCTCATGACCCGGTCAATGGCCTGGTCCACATCGTGATCTTCAAAAAAATGACTGACTTCATCGAGACCGGAAACAAAAACAAAAGAGCGCACCTTGGTAAAACATTCCTGAAGCGAATAGAGCATATTGAGCATGAACTTTGCCGACGACCAGACCGAACCCGACACATCACAAAGAACCACTATTTTTCCCCGCCGGGGCGGTTTTTTCCGGTAAACGATCTCCATGGGCAGACCCTGGTACTGGGCTGCTTTTCGCAGTGTTTTTTTGACATCCAGAATACCTCTTGCGCGGACGGCATATCGAAGTGTAACGGTATCTTTCAGCTTCCGTACCAGGGCCCGTATGGCATCCCGCATTTCCTGGACTTCTTTTTTTGTCAAAGATGTGAAAGCGGTTTCTCCGAGTTTCCCCAGGTGCCGGTCATAGGATTTTCGTATTCTGTGCCGACGGTTTACAGGGGTGCGGTTTCCGGTCAGGAGCCGCAGAGCGCTGTTCAAGCGCTGTTGATAATGTGCCTCAATGTCCTGGCGGGTTTCCCAATGGATCCTGGTGCGGTTTTCGGCCAGAAACTGAGAGACGGATACGCTTGTCCGGTTGATGGCAAGCATGATATCGAGTCGTCTGACCATGCCCCCGAAGCCGGAGCCGATACCTCTGGTGGTACCGGTGCCTTCCGATTCGATTTGCCGGAGTCGTTGGAGATAACCTGCCGGGTCGCCATTTAAAAAATCGATGATGGGAGCCATGGCACCGTTATTATCCAATTCGGTTTTAAGGCGTGCGCTGATCTCTTTTTTGATAGGAGAGATTTTTTCGGACCCGCTGAGGGTTTCGTTATCCCGCAGTTCATGAAAGAAAAGATCGTACAGGTGGTTAAAAAGGTGCTGGTCCCGGTGGCTTTTGGCAAAATTGGCCCGCAAGGTCCGTGAAAATTGAGTTTCCTGCAATGGGTCGATATGCTGAAGCTGATTCAGGCAGTCGAGTGTTTCAGATGTCGATATCCGTAGGCCCGCCGCCCTTGCGGAAGCAATAAACTTAAGGATAAGGTTTTGCATAGTGAAGGACCCCGTATGTCAACCAATTTTTCGAACAGTCTGCAAGAGATGCTCTTTAACCATGTCGGTATCCGAGCGATGTTTGACGATAACGTTCAATGTGCTCAAGATCACATTGCTGGACAGGTCTTCCACCTGAAGGGCCATGAGCGCGTTGGCCCAGTCGAGGGTTTCTGATATGGCCGGTTTCTTTTTCAGGTCTATGGTCCTGATGGCCTGAATCGATTCAACAATCTGGTCACAAAGCGTCTGCTGGATACCAGGGATTTTCAGACGGACAATCCTGGCTTCGAGGTCCTTGTCCGGATAATCAATGTACAGGTGAAGACAGCGTCTTTTGAGGGCATCGCTCATATCCCTGTAGTTGTTGGACGTCAAGATGACAAATGGGATGTGGACAGCCGTGCGGGTGCCGATCTCGGGTATGGAAATCTGGTAATCACTCAGAATCTCCAGTAGAAATGCCTCAAATTCCGGGTCGGACTTGTCCACTTCATCCACCAGAAGGACCACGGGTTCTTCCGAAGAGATCGCTTTCAACAAGGGGCGCGGTTGAATGAATTTTTCTGAAAAAAAGGCATCGTCCTGGGCTGCGATTCTATCGGCAGCTTCCGTCAGGGATACGGCGCCATCGATGACCTCGTTGATTTTTTCTTTCATCATTTGTGTATAGAGAAGCTGCTTGGCATATTCCCATTCATAAAGCGCCTTGGCTTCATCCAGGCCTTCGTAGCACTGCAGCCGTATGATATCCCATCCAAGGCATCTGGAGATGGCTTTGGCCAGTTCGGTCTTCCCGACACCGGCGGGTCCTTCCACGAGGATCGGTTTATTTGTTGCCGCCGACAGGAAGACGACCGTCGCAATTTCGCTGGAACAGATATAGGCGGCATCCTTTAAACGGCGCTTTGTTTCCTCGATGCTTGTAAAACAATTCATAATTTATATTTCCTTGATGAACATGGCCACCCCTGGGGATTGTTCTTGACGGGTTTGATACATCGCTGTCTTTCGCTTTTCAAATCCAAGACCGCGATAGAGTTTCTGAAGCCGGGGATTATTTGTAAAAGAGATAAATCGTTTATAACCTTTGCGGGTCATCCGGTCAACGAAGGCGTCCACGGTGAAATTGCCCACACGCTGACTTCGAAATTTGGCGGAGATGGCCAGCGCCCCGAGTTCAACCGTTTCAGCATCGATATCGAGTTGCTCCACACAGCCCACGATAATATCATCGATTTTCGACACATAAAAACGGGACATCCTGTTAAGAATATACTGTAGATTGCGTGGTTTAAGAAATCGTTCCCGCTTGTACATACTGAGGATGCCGGCGACAATCTGGGCTTCGTGATTACTGGATATCTTTACCAGCTCTTCCTCATAGTTATTCGCTATCAGGGTGCCAGACCCTTCGATGGAAAAAAGTTCGTGCTTGATGGTATAGCGACCAGCCGGGAGAATATGAACCCTGTCGATGCTGCCATGATCGATTTTCTGGCAGATCATTTCCAGAATAGATTTAAAATTGACATTTCCGATAAGGTCGCCATATCCGCCAATGGATTGCCGCACTCTTTGGGTTGTAATGGCATTTATTTTCAAGCCCTTGTGGTCGACGAGATATTTTCTTTCCAGAAAGATGATTTTAAAAACAGGATGCCGGTATTCAAGAACATGATTATAAAAGTTGGCCTCAGGAAGCACCTTGACCACGTGTGTTTCAGGTAATCGGTCGGCAATTTCACGAAAGTGTTTCTGATTGGAGAATCGATTCGAAATGTTGTGGAACAGTGTCGTAACAACACCTTGGCGATTCAGGAATTTTATATCCGCAATGATATCGGAGAAATGATCCCTCAATATGCCTTCCCTGCAGGCGATGAAGACATGTTTTCCTGATAATGCTTTGGTATATTCGTCTACATAGAGTTTTGGCATCGGTTTCGTGAAATGAGATGGCGGGCAAGATACGCGACAAACCCTTGCATCTGTCTAATTCGGATTCTCTCGCTAACCCCGCGGCATGCGAAGCACTGCCGCACGGCAGAACCCACGGGGAATGCCCTTGCTGTTGCGGTTCAGGCAAAAAAATTGCCGGTACGAATCCGAGAATCGTTTGTCAGTACCGGCACCGGGTGAAAGATCAGGATTGATTATTTTCCTCGATTTTATCCGTTTCTTCTTTGTCGGATTTGGAGGTGGCATTTCTGAAATTTCGAATGGCTTTTCCCATTCCACCGCCTATTTCAGGCAGTTTTCCGGCCCCAAAGATGATAAGAATAATAACAAGTATGATGATGAGTTCAGGCATTCCTATTCCAAACATGTACGCCTCCTGTTACGTTAAATCGACCCGCCCTGTTTTAATTCCTGCAAAAGCCGAGTAAATTCCTTTGATTTTAAAAAGGTATCGATTGCGTGCTGATAATGGATCCATTTTTGCCAGATGTCAAGCCAGGCATCGTTATGCCAGTAATACGCTGGATTGCCCTTGCCTTGCAATCGTGCAATATAGTCTATATATTCTTCTGAACAACTCTCACAAAAATTATAGGGAATCTGCGGGTTCTTTTGGGTTGTTTGTCCGTCGATGGGGTCAAGACCCAATTGTGAACCGCATTTTTCACACTTGGAAGCACAGTGTGTACAGTGAAAGATCTTCCTGACCGCCATGATTTTGTGCATCCGAATCAGGTCAGATCGCTCTTTGTCTTTTATTTTCCTTTTATTGTCAATGGCTATGACATCGGCCATGGGTACCCCCTTCGCAAGCATCACGGAAAATCAGAAGAGACTATAGCATTGGGGTATGGTAGTGTCAATCTTTTAGCAGGGGCGCTGAGGGTTGAAAACACTGTATTAGAGACCATTGCCGGCCGGTGAGAACAGCGGGGAAAGTGGAGGCCGGGAATCTTCGACAGTAAGGATTGCTGTCTAATCCAGATTCGCGCGCAAACCCCGCGGCAAACCACGGGGATGGTGCTCACGTTGCAATACAGTTGTCACTTGCGCTTTGTTTCAACTTTTACTATGAAGTGCCGTGCCATGGCTTCTAGTGATTGCCTGGTTTAGAGAGCAAGAAGGGATTTACCTTAATTGAGCAAAACACCATTCAAAGCAGACTGCCTGCCATTATTTCTTGGAAGTCTTCCAGAAATGGACAACGACAAGGCTTTTGATCTTGTCATGACCTATTCACCGGCCATCCCGAATTGGTCACAGATGCCCGGCGGGGACAAAAGGGAGGGAATGGTGGCCCAGTTTGCACCCGGGCTGCCCGGTTTAAAAAAACGCAAAGGATCCCTGTATGTCGACAATACCGATGCGGTGTTTCAGGATCAGATGCTCCGGTTTTATGAAACCTATCTTGATGCAGCATCGCATTCTGCCGGTCTGGATGATGGGTTGTTTGCCCTGTCGCCGGAAACCGCCCGGGGCTTTTTTGCTTTCATGGAACGACTGGCTCGCCTGGCAGAAGCACCCAGAGCGGTCAAGGGGCAGATAACCGGGCCCTTTACCCTTGGCACGGCGATTAAAGACCCGTCAGGGATTGCGATTTTCCATGATGACGTTCTGCGGGATATGATTGTGAAGCTGTTAGCCCTGAAAGCCAGATGGCAGGTGGAGCAACTGGCGGCAAAGGGGTTTCCGGTGATTTTTTTTATCGATGAACCTGCACTGGCAGGTTTCGGGACTTCCGAATTCATCAGTGTTTCGCGGGAAGTCATCATTGAATGCTTTTCGGAGCTTATTGACGCGGTTCACCATGCAGGCGGTTTGGCAGGCATCCATGTCTGTGCCAATACGGACTGGTCCATGTTGATGGAGACCGGAGCTGATCTGATCAGCTTTGATGCATACACCTATTTTGACCGCTTGATTCTTTATCAGGAGGCCATCGTCGATTTTTTGAACTCAGGAAAATATCTGGCCTGGGGGATCGTTCCCACGGTTCTGACGGAAGATATTGAAAAAGAGACGGTAAGCTCTCTGACGGAGCAGTTCAGGCGCAAAATAGAGAGCTTATATGTCTTGGGGATTGACCCATCAATTGTTTTAAGGCAATCTTTGATCACACCCAGTTGTGGGACAGGCGCCCTGACACGTGTGCATGCTGAAAAGGTTTTAAGATTGACCAAGGGTGTTTCGGATAAAATCAGAAGAGAGGAACGTTATGCTTGATACGGAAAAAAACAAGGAATTTACCGGGGCAACACAATACGTGCTGGATGAAGAACTGGCGAGTATCGTGAATGTGTCCATGGCACTCGAAATGCCGCTTCTATTAAAAGGTGAGCCCGGCACCGGAAAAACCATGCTGGCATACGCGATTGCGGAGAGTCTCCATATGCCCTTGATCGTCCTGAATGTGAAATCGAGTATGAAACTTGTGGAGGCGCTGTATCAATACGACACGCTTACACGGCTCAATGACAGTCGTTTCAGTGATTCGGCCAGGGATGTCAGTAATATCGAGGACTATATCAAAATGGGCAAGATCGGTCAGGCCTTTACGTCGGATGTCAGGACCGTTCTGCTCATCGACGAAATTGACAAGGCCGACACCGATTTTCAGGATGACATGCTCGATGTCCTGGATCAGATGGAATTTGATATCATCGAGATCGACAAAGTTATAAAAACCAAACATCGGCCGGTGATTATCATTACTTCCAATGCAAAGAAAGACCTGTCAGATCCATTTCTGGGAAGATGCAATTTTCATCACATTGCATTTCCGGACCCAAAGATGATGCGCAGAATCATCAATGTTCATTTTCCGACGCTGGGTTCCGACCTGACCGATACCGCCATCGATACTTTTTACCGGCTCCGGGAACTGGATGCCGTGGAAAAACGCCCAGCTACCCGGGAATTGATCAACTGGATCCGGGCCCTGGATTCGGATCCGGACTTTAAGCCAAAAAATCTTTCCAAGGGTGAGGTGCCGTTTCTTGGTGTGCTGTTCAAGAAAAGCCAGGACTACAGCAGGGCGTTGCAGCAGACAGAGCGCAGGCGATTATTTTAAATTCATCTTATAAAATTGCGGAGCAATTTTATGTTTATCGATTTTTTCTACAAACTCAAGGAAACCGGGATTCCGGTAAGCCCGACGGCCTTTTTGACACTCCACAAGGCGTTGAACAGGGGGCTTGTCCGGTCGCTCGATGAATTTTATACGTCCGCCCGCACGATCCTGGTCAAGAGCGAGCGCTATTTCGATCTGTTTGACCAGGTATTTGCCCACCATTTCAAAGGGGCTGAAATGCCGGACTATGAAGGTTTCGAGTTGGACGAGATGGCCAGGGCCCTTCTGGAGTCCTGGCTCCAGAACCCAAAGGAAATTGCCGATGCACTTGGTATCGATGAAAAAGATCTCAAAAACCTCTCACCCGAAGAATTGATCGAATACTTCAAAGAGCGTCTCAAGGAACAGACCGAGGAACATCACGGGGGCAGCAAATGGATCGGAACCGGAGGCACATCACCCGTGGGGCACTCCGGTTTTCATCCGGGGGGCATGCGTGTGGGCGGGGTGTCACGAAACAGATCGGCCGTCAAAGTGGCCATGGACAGACGCTATAAGGATTACTCCCTCAGTGGCCCCCTCACCCAGGCCATGATGGGCGAAGCGCTGAAAAGGTTGCGCAATCTGGTACCGGTGGGGCCCAAAGACCAGGTCAACATCGACGAAACCATCTATCAGACCATGAAGAATGCCGGTGAAATCGACATCGTATTTGACCGGGATTTGAGAGACAGGTTGAAGGTGATTCTGGCCATCGACAATGGTGGCTGGTCCATGGATCCTTACGTAGCGGTGGTTCAGACACTCTTTGATTACACGCGGGCGCAGTTCAAGGACCTAAAAACCTATTTTTTCCATAACACCGTTTACAGCACCTTGTGGGAAGATGCACCCCGCTATAAAAAACCTTTTAGAATAGAGAATTGTACCCGATTCGATCCGGAAACACGCATCATCATCGTGGGCGATGCCAGTATGGCACCCTATGAACTCATGGCTGCGGATGGTTCGATCCACCTGGAGGAACGAAGTGGCAAACGGAGTATCGACTGCCTCCAGTTTCTGGCAGACACCTTTTCGCATTGTGTCTGGCTAAACCCCATATCCAAAAACATGTGGAATTATACCCAGACCATTATGGCCATCGGTAACATCTTCCCCATGTACGAGCTGTCCATTGACGGTCTGGAAAAGGCCGTTACCCACCTTATGTCCAAATAATCTATTTAATAAAAATGGCATATACGAACTATAAAAGGCGTTTCAACATTTTCTACGGTTGGTATATAGTTGCCGCCGGCACATTACTGCTGGCCACCTGTTTCGGCATCAGTTACTCTTTCAGTGTTTACTTTCCCGCTTTACAGTCAGATTTTTCATGGAATAGGGCTGCCACATCCGGAGTCTTTTCGCTTTATCTGCTGTTGGTGGGCTTTTTTTCCATTCTCTGCGGGCGGGCAATTGATCGCTATGGGCCTAAACCTGTTGTTTTAATCATGGGAGTGGTTACCGGCATTAGTCTTATTTTAACAGCACAGGTTCATGCTCTGTGGCAGTTCTATTTATCATACAGCGTTTTGTTGGCTGCCGGTACTGGTGGGATGTACATAATCGTCATGTCCACTGCCTCGCGCTGGTTTTATAGAAAAAGAGCCACAGTCATTGGTATTTTGGGAACCGGAGCGTCTTTAGGCCCGGTGGTTATGGCACCAGTCAGCGCCTGGCTGATAGAGGCTTATCAGTGGCGTGCTGCCTATATGTTGACCGGAATTCTGGCCTGGGTTTTGATTATTCCAGGAGCCCTGGTTCTTAAAAAAGACCCGGCTGAAATTGGTGCAGGTCTTGATGGCGACCCCTACTTCCCGACCGGATCCAGTGGCGAGGCAAAAAAAATAACGGCCTTTTCTATCACTGGGGCAATAAAAAGCCCCAGTTTCTCATATTTAAATTTTGTTTGGTTTTGGTTTTCATTTTGCCTGTATATGGTTATCACTCATATCGTCCCAGGTGCGCAGGATATTGGTCTTGATCCGATGCGGGCTGCTGGCGTGATGAGTATCCTGATGGCGGTTAGCGCTGTATCACGTGTGGCTGGGGGAATGGCGGCTGACCTAGTGGACAAACGCAAACTGCTGGCAGCATTAATCACAGCAATGGCATTGAGTATGGTCTGGCTGACATCAGCCGACCAATCTTGGAAAATTTATCTATTTGCCATTCTTTTCGGCATGGTTTTCGGTGGTGGGGATCCGTCGTTGATTGCTGTGGTGACTGATGTTTTCGGAACTGCCAAAATAGGCACGATGATGGGTATTCTTATGATCAGTTGGGGATTGGGCTCTGCCGCTGGACCCTACCTGGCCGGCTGCGTGTTCGATTACACAGGGTCTTATGGATGGGCTTTCATCATTGCAGGCGGAGGATTGCTGATGTCAACTTTTGCACTTTTGAGGCTTAAAATGACAGATGGAAGGTTTTAGCTTAACAATTCCTAAAAGAAGGATTTTTATCTGACTTGATTTTCTCTGTTCTGCAAGACTTCAATAAAACACCGGTGAAAATTTCTGGACCGAGCACTATTGCCAATAGCCCTGTATCAGGATTGGCCTATCATCGCCAAACAATTCCGGATGTATTCCACGCTTTCGGCGGCAGTCAATTTTCGGATATTTGTTTTGTAATTTTAACCCGAGAGCCTCTCTAAAGAGTAGGTGAATGTAGCCTGAAAATGTAACTACCATAATAGATCACGTTGATGCAGATACCATGACATGGTATCTGCAATTTTCTTGGAATACCGATGAGTAGGAGCTATACGTAACAAACGCTGATTTCTCTATTTATATTGGTAGGTTATAGACAGTTTAACAAATATTTTTCCTCACTGTCAAGCTCTTTTTTCATGGTATGTCGCAACATCACCTTTCGAGAGCCCGTGACCGCTGATTAAGTTGTACTTGCAGTGCGTGAAAAAAAAAAAAGGGGGGGGGGGGTGTTTAATAAATATTTTTCCTCACTGTAAGCTCTTTTTTCATGGTATGTCGCAACATCACCTTATCGATAGCCCTGTGGTAATCCCGCTGAACTTTAAGATTGGATACCTTGCAGTAGCGCTGAGTAGTACGGATCTGGTTGTGCCCCAAAAGATCCTGGATAACAACCAAGTCAGTATCGGCATTGAGCAGCTGAGTGGCCATCGTATGCCTAAGCTGGTGACAGCTCACCTTTAAGCCGGCTTTCCTTGCATAATACTCCATTCGTTTCTGGATACCCCGCATGGACAACGGACTTCCTTTGTAATCACCTTTTTCTACCAAAAAGATTTTTCTAACTCTTGATGGTGGCCGCTTTTTTAAATATGCGGACAGAGCCTCAAGAGCATCGCCACTCAAGTATACAACGCGATCCTTGCCACCTTTACCCTCATAGATAAACAGTTGTGCCCGACGCAAGTCAATGGCACTCAAGGTCAGATTGGCAGCTTCTTCCAACCTGAGACCGCAACGCAGCATTAACATGAAGATGGCTCGATCACGGTTGCTTTTGATGTGGGCAAATAATCGAGGCACATCTTCATCCCTCAAGTATCTTGGCAGTGGGCGGGGCAGGCGTAGATTGTAATTGCGCTTCACCGGATTATTGATTACCAGGTCTTCTTCATCGATCAGGTAGTTGTAAAAACCACGGATACTGTCCAGATGGCAGTTGATCGTCTTGGGTTGAAGCCTTCGGGCTCGCAGATGATCTATGTAGGCCAGTATCTTTCTGCCTGTGACATGCTCAATAGGGGTATCCACCCATAGAACAAACTGTCTGAGTGTGTGCATATAATTCTTGACCGTATTGCTTGAGCAATTTCTTCTTTTTAAATATCTACGATATTGGACAACCGCGTCGGTAATGGCCATTGAGTTCCCCCTTTTCAATGATCGACATGGCTTTAAAATACTCTTCCTTCCGAGTAACATCGGTCAACCGTGCATAGACCCGCGTCATTTCAATGTCACTGTGTCCCAGAAGCTGTTGCAGGCATTCCAAACGCATGCCTGCATTCAAAAGCTCACTGGCAAAGGTATGCCGCAGACAATGTAGCGTGTAGCCTTTGTGTGACAACCCCGCTTTACCCAGATACTTGTGGAACAACATTCTGGCGGCTTCGTAGCTTAGTGGCCTTCTCTTTTGACCATAGAACAGATAGGGAATATTAGAGATTCTTATGTTGATCCACTTGCCCAGGACATCCAGGGCATCATCACTCAGGTATACGACACGACCCGTCATGTTCTTGTGTGCCTGATATATCTCAATACGTTTTTCCGACAGATTGACCTCGGCCATTTGGGTGCTGAGTAATTCACCAATTCGCATGCCGGTTCTAAGCAGCGTCAGGATTAACGCCCGGTCTCTGATCTTCTCGATCACTAAAAGTAAGTTGCGAATATCTTCAGGGTCGATGGCTCGAGGTAGTCTTTGAGGAAGTTTAATGCGCAGTTTGCGCTTCAGAATGGCTGGATCTATTCTGTCGCGGTCAATATGATAATTGAAAAACGCTTTGAGCGAACGCAATCGACCATGTACTGTCATGGGCTTCTTGCCCAGGTCCTGTTCGTACTCGATATATGCACTTAGATCGTCGCATGTAATCTCTTCAAATTGCTGTCTTCCAACCAGCTTAAGGAATATGAAAAATTGTTGAATCGAGTCAAAACTGGCACGAATGGTATTGATACTTCGGTTGCGGCGGTATTGAGACAATAGGTAATCTTGAACATATTGATGGCCCATCAACCGCTTGTCTGTTAATTTCCTTAGGGATCGTTCGATAAAACAAAGTTTGGACCGGGGTGCATGAATATGCAACGGTTCTTTATGACGATCGGGCGCAAAACTCCCTTTTGTGAGATTATAGTAGTTGGTCCGTGAAGGTTGGTAATTTAATCGAGTGGCTTCTTGTTGTAGGATCATTTCTACCTCCTTTCCCTTTTTTAGAGAGAAATCAGATAGATAATGACCCTTGCTCGATTAAGTGTCAAATATCATTTTGTTACGTACAGGTAGGAGCTATCAGCGGTGTGAGGTGCAAGTGTTCGTTTACATGGCATTGTTAAGTGATTCTTTGTACGCGCCGCTTCACTCGCCCATGTGAATCGGACCATGCTCTATGTCAGGATCCATTCTCAGCACCATCCGACCGCCAGAAAACACTCGCACGTTGCCGTCAGTAGCTGAGACGACGACACCTGTAGCAGCGGTGCGGGCTGTGACAGCAGCGGCCGCGGCATGTCGAGCTCCCAAACCAGCGGGCAACTCCACGTCCACCTTGAAGGCCGCCAGGAACACCCCAGCTGTTTGAATGAAGCCATCGCCGCGGACGACGAAGGCACCATCGAGCTTGGATAGCTCGACTATAGCGTCTTGGATGTCCGGATTCATGATTGTCCGGTTGGCCTTGTCGTGTCCCTGGAATGGATTGGGGATGAGTTGCTTGGAGCCTTCAAGCACCTTCAGGGAATCGCCAAGCATAAACATGGCGCCGATCCGCTTCCCACGTCGGGCCGCACGGCCAACCTTGCAGGCAATGGCGACAGCGTAGTCGAGGGCCTTGGGCCGAATTCCGTCCGTGAGCTTCACGAGATCAGTAATGACCAGTTCTTCGAGGTCCGGTTCCACCTCGGTTACAACAACCAAGCTTGCCTCACCGGGGTAGACGTCTTGGCCCACTGCACAGACGACAAGTTCCCCGGCCGAAACGCTGTTCGATTTGAGCGCGACAGAGAGGACATGGCGGATCTGTCTATGTTTATCGATCGCGTGAAGTGGCAGACGTAGTGTCAACAGACCGGCTTTTGTTAGGACATCGTATGTCTCGGGGGTCGCTGTGGCTGCAATGATACGGCATTGACCTGGGGAGCCCAGAAGTTGTTGCGCAAAAGCTCCACGTTCGGTTACACAGATGATGGTATGAGCTTTGGCCGCTTCGGCTATGCGGACGACCATTCGAGCCCGGTCTACGTCAGAACCAATGGTTTCCCCTGGATAATCAGGTTTGGTCAAATTTCCCTCACCAGCAACGTGTTACGTAGCAAATCATTCACCTAATAATCAATTATACGAATCTGGATGTCTTATCAAGTTAAAACAGGAAACGTGTTACAATAAAGATAAATGAATATTATGTATTGGGAATGGAAATAAAAAAGGTTAAGGACAAGGCAGATATTAGATCAGCACAGGTAACTATGGTG
>CAWKCS010000013.1:0-30962 GCA_963848165.1 uncultured delta proteobacterium
CTGATACGAATGATTCCGTCAATCTGTATATTACTCTGAAGTTTCAGGGTTCCTTCCTTTACGTTCAGCCTTTAGTTTTACACGGAACTTACCGAACCCACTGACCAGGATGTCTTCACCAGAAGCAAGGGTCTCTTTCATGATTTCAAGGAGGATTTCGACTGTTTCGGTTGATTTTATCAGGGTGAATCCGTTTCCAGTTCTGATATTTTTGATGAATATCCAAAAATACTTAAATAGCTTCGGGCTAACCGATATCACCCATCTGCATCATACGGTTCTCCACGAGACGTTCATTCATATATGCCGCATCCCCGCCGATTTCCCGTGCCAGGTGCTTCATCTGATCAACACTGATGATGTTCTCTTCCGAAAAGAGGTAGATGAGTGCTTTTTCTGCAATACAGCTTACCTTCAGGGCATTCATCATGATGGGTTCCGGGTTTTTGACCTGGATATATTTTCGTATGAAATGGGTGTAGAGCGCCGATTGCTCGATATCGTTTTTCAACAGATCGAGCTCGTTTTTCAATGGGCTTAGATCTCCTCCGTACGCTTTTTCTCCGAGTGGTTTCAGGACCATAAAGGCGTATTCTTTTCCGGGAAGATAGTGGTGATGGTCGCAGCGGGTGGAATAGTTCGGTGTTTTGGGGTCTTCACTGCGTTTGTCCCCTCCCACGATGATGAGCGGATCGAAATATAGGGCAGGGCATTCAATACCGTCTACGGAGTAGTAACGGTAGGTATAATAAGAATCGGTGATACAGTCCGGATGTTCGCAATACGCGGTAAGCGGGAACACGTCTGTGGATTCTTCCATGACGAGTCTTGCCGTTCGGTTGAAGATGTCTTTGCGGAAGTTGAGAATGAGCATGGGAAATATGAAATTGAGCCGATCCTGCTTGGCCCGGCGGGCAATAACATAGGCGATGCGTTCGTCAAAAAACTCCACCTCGTCTACGATCCATGTGCCCACGGTCGGGTTGTCCTCAAATACTTTTTCGAGTCCAAAAGAATCCGAGATACTGGCAATATTGTTTCCCAGCTCGACATGCCCCCCCCTGTAGGCGATGGCGTTGGCGGGACTGCCCTCGAAGCGCTTGTCATCAATTTTTGAGCGCACATAAAAGACATTGCGCAGGTCAACCTGACCGCTGGTGGTGAGATTTCTCACTTTTGCGGATTTCTGCATTGCGACTTGGGAGTCCCGGTATATACGGGCGGAATATTCGGTCTTGCCGGACCCCATGGGGCCGATGATCAGTGTGCGGCGATCGGATTTGGTGAAGTCGAAGTGATTGATGGCGTGGTGAATTTGAAGATCAGGAAAACCCAGGCTCTTTAAGAAGTGGCGTGTCTGGGCAGAATTTTCGATGAGTGCCAATTCGTTCTCCCTTCGGAATTTGGATAGATGATACTGTTTGCTCCCTTGACAGGTTTCCGTGCTGTATGATTTACATGAACCTGTCTCAAAAATGTCTTTTTTCCCAATCTCTGGTGTTGCTCTCTCATTTCAACGCCTCAAAATACAAACGTATTCGCCCCACCTTTTCTGCGGATTGAAATTCGAGAGCGTCTTGATTTTGAAACAAAATCCTATTTTTGAGATGGGTTCACATTAAAAAGCAAAAGTCTCTGGGATGTCAACAGTTATCCTCCCGGGGTGCGCGTTTCAGACTCAGAAAAAAGGATACCCATGAACGAGCAGATTCGAATCGGTATTATCGGCGGCAGTGGTCTTTATGACATGGAAGACCTATCCAAGGTCACCACGGTGTCGGTTGAGACACCTTCGGACATCCGTCGGATGACTATGTGATCGGCACGCTTCAAGGTGTCCGGGTCGCTTTTTTACCCAGACACGGCCGGGGGCACAGGCACACGCCATCGGAGGTCAATTTCAGGGCAAACATTTACGGGTTCAAACAACTGGGTGCCTCACACATTATATCCGTCACGGCCGTGGGCAGCCTGAAAGAAGATATTCACCCCTCGATATCGTTATTCCCGATCAATTATATGATCGTACCAGGAACCGCAAGAGCACGTTTTTTGGCGACGGGCTGGTCGCCCATATTGCCTTTGCACAACCCATATGCCCTGATCTTGCGTCATTGCTCCATGAGACCGCCGTTGAAACAGGTGTCAAAACACACAGCGGCGGGACGCTCATATGTATCGAGGGGCCGGCCTTTTCTACCCGGGCGGAGTCGAAACTGTATCGTCGGTGGGGAATGGACATCATCGGCATGACAAGTCTCCAGGAAGCAAAACTGTCCCGGGAGGCTGAAATCTGTTATGCGGCCTTGGCGCTGGTTACCGACTATGACTGCTGGCACGCGGATGAATCCGAAGTGACGGTGGAAACAGTGCTACAGAATCTGAATAAAAACATTTCCCATGCCAAAAAGATACTTCAAACAGTCGTGCCGAAGATTTCGGAAACGAGAGACTGCCTATGTGCCACGGCACTGGAAAATGCCATCATGACGGATGTGCATGCCATCCCAGCAGAAACACGCAAGAAACTTGGCATTCTTGTAAATAAATACCTCCCGCAGTCCTAACTGAGGGAGGTATCTAGATCGATTGCAAAAAGGTGACATTGTCGCATACAATAAAACCGTTTACGATTTTATCAGGGTTGATAATCCCAGCGCCGGAGATGGTCTTTTCTCATCTTGTCTTTCTCTGCCGGGCTTGCACCCCAGTTGCCATTGTATACGGCAGCTTCCCAGTCACCATACATTGGATTCGGAATCAGGATAAACTTTTTACCCCATTCTTCCTTGATCTTATCGACTTCAGCAGAACGGGCATCAACCGGTTTCTTGCTAAAAACGCTCAGAAAGTCATTCAAGTTGTCACCCATGAAAAGAGCCATCTCATAATCCTTTTCCACCATATCCCTGCGGGGCTGTTTGTCGCTGGTATCGGTCCTGAACAGAAGATGCTGTTTGTCGATATATGGGTATCCAAGGGCCGCGAGTTTCTTGCTGGCACCCTCGTAAAATTCCATTTTAATATTGGTGATGTAGAATACTTCAACGCCTTTTGATTTGGCGTAATTCAAAAAATCATGCGCGCCGGGATAAGCCGTGGCCTGGCCGGATGCTATCCACGGGCCCCAGGTTTTGGAAGAATAACCAAAATCTTTGCCAACGAGAAATGCCTGATATGCCGAGTTGTCGATGAGGGTTTCATCCACGTCGACACTGATAGCAACCTTTTTGGATCCGGAATACGAACTTAAAAACGCATCAAGATTCATTTTGGCTAGATTAAAAGCCTGATAGCACAACGCCCTGAATTCAGCAGAGGTCTGAACCCAAAGCGTCGCCATAACCGACTGTTCGTTCAGGTCTTTTGTTGTGTAATGACTATCTGCGAAACTGTTGTTTGTAAGTGGTCCCCCGATACCGAGCATGCCGGCTGCAACGAAAATGATAAAAAGTACGCCAAGTTGTTTTTTAAATTTTTTCATAGGGTCGCCTCCTTTTTAGGTCATGGTAATGATATAGATTGTATTTCCGTTGGATATCAAGCTAATTTTCTTATTCACAATTATTTTAAGAACATAGTTTGGGGTTTAGTATTTTTTTATGAATATGCTTTATCTATAAATGATGAGCGACAACGTCGCGTTTTATAAAATCGTGAAACGATTTTATTGAGGATCCTCTTGACCGGTATGGCCAATTAAAATAATAATATATGGAAATGATTAACAGAATCATACTTATCATTTTGGACAGCCTTGGCGTGGGCGCTCTTCCCGATGCAGCCGCATTCAACGATGCGGGGGCCGCTACGTTGCCGCATATATACGCGCATCAAGGCAGACTGAAAATCCCCCATCTATGTTCCCTGGGTTTGGGAGAAATCGTTTCCATCGGATGCGGTCCCGGAACCATTTTAGGCGGCTACGGCAAGATGGCGGAGCAATCCTCCAACAAGGACACCACTTCCGGGCACTGGGAGATTGCCGGTCTTGTTTCAAAAGAAGCCTTTCCGACCTATCCGGATGGGTTTCCATTGGACATCATCCAGGCTTTCGAAAAAAAGATCGGGAAAAAAACCCTTGGAAATTACCCGAGATCCGGCACATTGATCCTGGAAGAATTGGGGCAGCGCCATCTTGATACGGGTTGCCCAATTGTTTACACATCGGCCGACTCTGTATTCCAGATCGCTGCCCATGAAGCGATTACCTCGTCGGAAACCCTCTATGAATATTGTTGGATTGCCAGAAATATTTTAGCGGGTCCGCATTCCGTCGCCAGGGTGATTGCAAGACCTTTCAAGGGCAAACCAGGGCATTTTGAAAGAAAAAACAGCGAACGAAAAGATTATTCCATTGAACCTCCTGCTGAAACGCTTCTGGACATCCTGTTCAAGGCGGGTTTTTATACCGTCGGCATCGGCAAAATCGGCGATATTTTCGGACACAGGGGGCTTACTGAAGAGATCCATACCACAAACAATCTGCATGGCATAGAACTGACCTGTGAAGCCATGCAACGCCATAGAGACGGGAAAGGGTTGATTTTCACCAATCTCGTGGATTTTGACATGCTGTACGGACACAGGCGGGACACGGAAGGCTATGCCCTGGCACTCGAACAGTTCGATAAAAAACTGCCTCAAATCATCAACAGCATGTCGAGCAAAGATATCCTGATGATTACCGCCGATCACGGGTGTGACCCGACTTATGCGCATCATACCGATCATACCCGTGAATATGTACCCCTGCTGGTATACGGCGAAACAGTCAAACAGGGGGTCGCATCTGGGCATACGGGATACGTTTGCCGATTGTGGTCAGACCATCGCCGATCTTCTCGGAGCGGGCAGCCTTCTTAACGGAAAGAGTTTCAAAGATGACATCGTATGCGGATGAACATGTTCTTGAAGCGGTTAGCTTCCTGAAGCAGCGTCTTTCTGTGGCACCGGCAGTCGGGATTGTCATGGGCAGCGGGCTGGGGGGGCTTGTGGAAGAAATGGAGCGCCCCATCCGTATCCGGTATGCGGACATACCCCATTTCCCCGTATCGTCGGTAAAGGGGCATGCAGGTGAAGTTGTTGTGGGCTATCTTTCAGGAAGGCATCTTTTGGCCCTTTCCGGAAGGGTGCATTATTACGAAGGACATCCATTGGAAACGGTTGTCTTTCCGATAAAAGTCATGGCGTCTTTGGGTGTCGGGACTGTTGTCGTGACCAATGCCGCCGGCGGTATCAACAAAAATTTTTCACCCGGTGATATCATTGTCATCACCGACCATATGGATCTGATGCGGGAAATACCCCTGAAATTATCAGCAGGGCGGCGGAGTTCGAAAGAAGTATACGATCCAAAATACAGAGACCAGGCCGCTTGTGCTGCCGCTGAGGTTGGTGTAACATTCAAGACGGGTGTTTACGCGGCGCTATCAGGCCCGTCTTATGAAACGCCCGCCGAAATCAGGGCCCTGCGGATCATGGGCGCGGATATGGTGGGCATGTCAACCGTTCCGGAGGCGACGGAGGCGCATGGATTGGGAATGAAGGTGCTGGGAGTCTCTTTTATAACGAACCAGGCCGCCGGTTTGAGCCAAAATCCGCTTTCGCATCAAGAGGTCATTGAAACGTCGGCACGCCATTTGCCAACTGTCAAAAAATTTATCAAACAGGTCATTAAGAATTTAGATCCGTTGTAAGATTTAAATAGTCCCGGGTAATTATACCATATTATCTGCTTTGCACGACAACGCCGGATTAAGCAAATGATGAACACCTACGAACTCATTAAAAAGAAACGGGACGGCCGATCACTATCGACAGAGGAGATCGGATATCTGATCAACGGCTATACCAACGGCCATATCCCGGACTATCAGATGGCTGCCTTTTTGATGTCGGTCTATTTCAAGGGGATGAACGCCCGTGAATGCAAAGACTTGACCATGAAAATGGCTGATTCCGGAGTGTCTGTGGATTTGTCTCCCATCAAAGGCTTTAAAGTCGACAAGCATTCCACGGGAGGTGTGGGGGACAAGACAACCCTTGTTCTGGCGCCCCTGGTGGCATCCTGCGGGGGGATTGTGGCCAAAATGTCCGGCAGGGAACTGGGCCATACGGGGGGTACTGTCGATAAACTCGAATCGATACCCGGGATGCGGACGGATTTTACCAAAGATCAGTTTATTGAGATTACCAACCGGGTTCATGTGAGTGTCATTGCCCAAACCGAGACGCTGGCACCAGCCGACAAACTTATCTATGCATTGAGAAATGTCACGGCTACCGTGGACGCCATTCCGCTGATTGCCAGTTCGATCATGAGCAAGAAGCTGGCTGCCGGTGCGGACGGTATCGTTCTCGACGTCAAGACCGGCGCCGGCGCGTTTACACCCCTTTACACGGATGCCGTGAAACTGGCAAAAACCATGGTCGCTATCGGCGAAGGCGTGGGTAAAAAAACCACCGCCTTTATTACCGGGATGGCGCAACCGTTGGGGTATGCCATCGGAAACGCTTTGGAAGTCAAGGAATCCATCGATACGCTCAATGGGTCGGGGCCGGCGGACTTGACGGAGCTGGTTCTGACATTGGGGAGTGAAATGCTCCTGTTGTCCGGAATAGGCCGGTCCCATTCGGAAGCAGAAGCGATGTTGAAATCACACATTGCCAATAAAAAAGGAGCCCGGAAATTAAAGGACTTTATCGAGGCCCAGGGAGGTGATCCGGATGTGGTCGAGAACACCGATCTTCTGCCCCGTGCCAGGACAACCATCCCGTTGGAATCGGGCAGTTCAGGATTCATTCAGGGGATCGACGCCCTTGAGATAGGCATGGCCGCCAAGATACTTGGGGCCGGCAGACAAACCAAGGAGGATGCCATCGATCTGTCCATCGGTATTGTCTTACGTAAAAAAGTCGGTGATCCTGTCCGGAAAGGTGAACCCCTGGCAATGCTTCATTCGGACGGAGACACGGCCAAAATCGATCCGGCCGTCAAACGCTTGTCGGGGGCCTACGTCATCGGCCCGGAAAACATATCTCCGCCGAAGCTTATTCTGGCAAGAATTTCCGGTGACGGCGTCAAAGAGGTGATGTGATGATGGCAACCCGGGCAGACCGATTCCAATCGGTCTTGAGCACATTCCCGCATTCTGTACAGCCGCTTCTGCAACGCCTGCCCCAACAGGGAGGGGAACTTTCCCCGGAGGCGTGTAAAACGCTCATGCGTCTACTGGATGTTTCCGTGGAAGAGCTGATGATACGTCTCCTGCCGCTGGCAAAGGTTTTTTCGATGGCATCCGTATCCAATTTTCATGTGGGCGCGGTTGCACTGGCAAAGGCAAGTCCTGCTGATGGGCACATGAATCTCTACCTGGGGGCTAATATGGAATTCGAGCATCTGGCCCTGAACATGACGATCCACGCAGAACAGGTGGTGGTCACAAACGCCTGGCATCACGGCGCACGTCGTATCAGGTCCATTGCCGTTTCCGAGCTTCCCTGCGGACATTGCCGCCAGTTTCTCCAGGAGCTTTGCGGCAGCACCGATCTGATGATCCTGAAGCCTGTCGGGGAAGGAAATGCCTATCATGCGAAGCGCTTATCGGAAATTTTTCCCGCAGCCTTTTCCCCAATGGATCTGGGAAACGACAGAGGGCTTTATGGCAGCGCCCCAAAAAATCCGCCACCTAGCACTGGTACACCCGTCGAATGATCCTGTTGTTCAGGCGGCTCTATCGGCTGCCGTGGCATCCTATGCACCCTATAGCGGGAATCTTTCCGGCTGTGCGCTTCAGACCCCGGAAGGAGAAATTGTAAGTGGGAGCTATGTGGAATCCGTCGCCTACAACCCGAGCATCTCACCGCTCCATTCGACACTATTGCGGCTGAATCTGATGACGCTTGAGGACAAGTATGCCATCGAGCGCATCGTTCTGGTGGAAAGACCTACACGTATCCGCCAGAAAGATCTTGTGGAAATGCTGATCAGATCGTGGATGCAAGATGTCGAACTCGAGTATTATATTGCCCAAGAGGAGGAATGAGCATGAAAGACCAATTGGCAAATGCCACCATCACATTAGAAACCATGGCAAAGGCGATCGATCATACCGCACTGAAACCGGATGCACTGCAAACCGATCTGGATCTTCTCGCCGAAGAAGCCATGACACATGGCTTTGGTGCCGTGTGTGTCAATTCGTGTCATGTCAAACGGGTTTACGACATGCTGAAAGATAGCGATGTGCACGTATGCTCTGTCGTTGGGTTTCCCCTGGGGGCCATGCACACAAAGGCCAAGGTATGCGAAGCGGAAACAGCATTAGAGGACGGGGCTATGGAACTGGATATGGTCTTGAACATAGGCGCCCTCAGATCCGGGGATTTTAAAACCGCACAAGCAGATATTCAGGCGGTTCGTGAAGTCACCGGTTCCGACAGAATTCTCAAAGTGATCATTGAAGCCTGTCTGCTGACGGAAAAGGAGATAATGCTGGCCTGTAAAATAGCCATGTCGGCCAATGCGGACTTTGTCAAAACCAGCACCGGTTTTTCAAGCGGGGGTGCAACCATTTCAGATGTCAGATTGATGAAACAAACCGTTGGCGATACCATGCAGGTCAAGGCCAGCGGCGGCATCAAGGACTGGGATACCGCAGCAGCCATGCTTAGGGCCGGTGCCAGCCGCATCGGCACCAGTTCCGGTGTGACGATCCTTCATAATGCACCCAAAAAACAGTGATAAAGCGCCTGTATAAAGGGTCATAATATGCTTGCAATAAACCTTCCGAGCAATTAGTATCGCTCTGCAAGGTCTGCAAAAATATTGCTTTTTTGCTGAGGTATCCTTTCCGGTATTTATGGGGCTATATTTTTTCGTCGTGTACATAATTCAGAACAATGAGGAGGACGTATGAAAAGATTCAGATTTATCCACCTGATGTTGGTCGTGATAGCATTATTGATCTGTTTTGGTACCCCGGCATTGGGGGCAAAACTAAAATTCGCCATGGTCACCGATGTGGGGGGTGTCAACGATCAGTCCTTCAACCAATCGGCCTGGGAGGGACTCCAGCGTGTGGAGAAAGACTTCGGTATCAAAGTGGCATACAAGGAATCCAAGCAGGATGCGGATTATGCCCCGAATATGGAAACCCTGACCGATGCCGGGTTCGATCTGATCTGGGGGATCGGTTTTCTCATGGGTGACGCCATCAAGGCCACGGCACAAATCAATCCAGACCAGAAGTATGCCATCATCGATTTTGCCTATGGCCCTGAAACCCCCAAAAATGTGACCGGTGTCGTATTCCAGGAAGAGCAACCCTCTTTTCTGGTGGGCTATATCGCCGGCAAAATGACGAAAACAAACAAAATCGGTTTTGTGGGCGGAATCAAATTCCCCCTCATCGAAAGATTCGAATATGGGTATATGGCCGGGGCCAGGATGGCCAACCCCAAGTGTGAAGTCCTGTCCCAATACGCGGAATCTTTTACCGATGCGGCCAAGGGCAAAGCCATTGCCAACAATATGTACCAAAAGGGTGCCGACATTGTTTTCCACGCCTCCGGCGGCGTCGGTGACGGCGTCATCGAAGCGGCCAAGGAAAAGGGCAAATGGGCCATCGGTGTGGACAAGGATCAAAACTTTCTGGCACCGGACAATGTGCTTACCTCGGCCATGAAACGGGTGGACAATGCCATTTACGATGTGGGCCGCAAGTTGAAAGACGGTCAATGGAAGGGTGGCGAAACCATGGTTTACAACCTTTCCAACGACGGTGTCGGCATCGCTCCGACCTCCAAAAAACACGTTCCTGCCGATATCCTGGCCGAGGTGGATCAATTGGTTGCCAGGATTAAAAAGGGAGATTTCAAGGTGCCCTCCACCAAGGTCGAATTTGATGCATTCAAGTTCTAACCCGACAGGACAACGTTGCTGGCTACTTGCCTGATGTCGTTTCCCGGTTGCGCCTTGCAGGGGCTCTGACCAAGCGCGCAGGGTTTAGAAAGATCATGGAAAACGAGCAAACCGGCCCCTATTAACAACAGGGCCGGTGACGCTTTCAATATTATCCCCACAAACGGACCCCGCCGGCGTCAACGCCTTGTACCGGAACGGAAACCCGCAAAGGAGACATGCATGTGACTACCATCGATTTTTCCCAAAAAGTCGTTGAGATGATCGATGTGGTAAAAAAATTTGGTGATTTCGTCGCCAACGACCGGATCAGTTTAACGGTCCACAAAGGCGAGGTGCATTCACTCTTGGGGGAAAACGGGGCCGGCAAGACGACCCTGGTGAACTGTCTTTACGGTCTCTACCGTCCTACCCAGGGCAGGATCCGCATCAAGGGACAGGAAGTCGAAATCAGCGATCCCAATGTGGCTATCCAACACGGCATCGGCATGGTTCATCAGCACTTCATGCTGGTGGATACCTTTACGGTTACCCAGAACATCATTCTGGGAAGAGAGACCACCAAAATGATGGGGATCCTCGACCTGGCCACGGCCGAGAAAAAGGTGGCCGAGATTTCCGAGCGCTACGGATTGGCCATCAACCCCCGGGACAAGATCCAAGACATCTCCGTCGGCAGCCAGCAGCGGGTGGAGATTCTAAAGGCGCTTTACAGGGGCGCTGAAATTCTGATCCTGGACGAACCCACCGCCGTTCTGACCCCCCAGGAGATTCAGGAACTGGTGGTGATTATCCGCAACCTCACCCAAGAGGGCAAATCCATCATCCTCATCACCCATAAACTCCACGAGATCAAACAGATGGCCGACTATTGCACCATTATCAGACGAGGCAAATTTGTCGATACCGTAGAGGTGGATAAGGTCACCGAGCAAGAGCTGGCCTCCATGATGGTGGGACGGGAAGTCTCCTTTGCGGTGCAGAAAAAGGCCCAGCAAAAGGGGGAGCAGATTCTTGCCATCCAGGACCTGGTGGTGAAGGACAATCGGGGTATTGCGGCTGTTAACGGACTCAACCTGGCCTTGTACAAAGGGGAAATTCTCGGTATTGCCGGGGTGGACGGCAACGGTCAGACCGAGCTTGTGGAAGCGCTGACCGGGCTGCGCAAGGTTGCCGGGGGAACCATCACCCTGCATGGCAGGGAGATCACCGGATCGAAGCCCAAGGAGGTGATCAACAGATGGAACATACGCACCATCCCCGAAGACCGGCAAAAAAGAGGCCTGGTTATGGAGTTCGATGTGGCCGAAAATCTCATTCTGGAAACCTACCACGACACGCCCTTTTCCAATCGCGGGAGGTTGAACCGCGAGAAAATATATGCATGGGCCGATCACTGCACCGAGGCGTATGATATCCGTCCCACGAATCCCTATCTGGCTGCCAAATCCCTGTCCGGAGGGAACCAGCAAAAAGTGATCATTGCAAGGGAGGTGAGCAACGATCCCGAAGTCCTGATTGCTTCCCAGCCCACAAGGGGGCTGGACGTGGGCGCCATCGAGTATGTCCACACGGCATTGGTGAATCAGCGGGACCGGGGCAAGGCCGTGTTGCTGATATCCTTCGAACTGGACGAGATCATGAATGTGTCGGATCGCATTGCCGTCATCTTCGAGGGCAAAATCGTGGGGATTGTCGATGCAATCGGTGTCGATGAGAACGAAATAGGTCTCATGATGGCAGGGGGCACCCCATGAAATTGAATGGCGAGGTATTGAAAAGCAAATTTTTGAACGGTTCCCTGGGGCTGACCCTGATTTCCATTGTTTTGGGCTTCCTGCTGGGGGCCATCATCCTGCTGGTAGCCGGTTTCAATCCTCTGGAAGCGTACTGGGTTATCCTCAAAGGGATCTTTTCACGCTCCAAATACATATCCTACGTGATCATTTATGCCACACCCTTGATCATTACGGGGCTGTCCGTGGCCTTTGCCCTTCGTACCGGTCTGTTCAATATCGGTGCCGAGGGACAATATATCATAGGCGCCATTATGGCGGCCGCCGCAGGCTATTTTTTCAAGCTGCCCCTGATCCTGCATGTGACCGTGGCTGTGGGGCTGGCGGTTATCGCTGCTGCAATCTGGGGCGGCCTGGCCGGCTACATCAAGGCCCGTTTCGGGGTTCACGAGGTGATCTCCACCATCATGCTGAACTGGATCGCCCTCTATCTCTCCAATTTTGTCGTTACCCTCAAGGCCTTTGGCAGCCAGGGGACCGGTAAAACCTATGCCATCCAGTCCAGTGCCAGGATCGACCTGTTGAGCGACTGGAAAATCTCCGAGGCCGGTATCGAGTTTATCCGCAGCCATAAGATACTGGGGGATATCCTCAAGACTCCCATCAATGCGGGTATCATCTTTGCCATCCTCCTGGCCGTTCTGGTGTGGTACATACTCAACAAGACCACGCTGGGTTATGAACTGCGGGCTGTCGGTTTCAATCCCCATGCGGCTGAAGCCGGGGGTATCAATGTGAAGAAAAGCATGGTGATCTCCATGCTGATCTCCGGCGGGCTCGCCGGAGCGGCGGGGGCCTTTCAGGTGCTGGGGGTCAGTCATCGTATCGCAAAACTGGCCGCTATGGAGGGCTATGGGTTCGACGGTATCGCTGTCTCGCTGATCGGCAACAATACCGGGCCGGGAAGCGTTTTTGCAGGTCTTTTATTCGGTGCCCTGAAGTACGGAGGATCAAAAATCCAGGATTCCATGCAGGCGCCCACCGAGGTGATCAACATTATGATCGGAACCATTATTCTATTTGTGGCTATGCCGAAATTGATACGGCTGATCCTGACTATCTTAGAGAGGCGGGCAAAGAACTGATGGAAGCAATCATAAAAGACATGGGCTTTATTATCGGAACGACCCTGATGTACTCGACCCCTTTGATGTTCACTTCCCTTGGCGGTGTTATTACCGAGCGCAGCGGTGTCGTCAACATCGGTCTGGAAGGCATGATGTTTTTCGGTGCCTTTGTGGGAGCCACCGTAGCCTATTTCTCCCACAGTCCCTGGCTGGGTTTTGTCTGTGCCGGCTTAGGCGGCGCGCTGCTCGGGTTGATACACGCCATTGCCTGTGTCTCCTTTGCCGCCGAACAGATTGTTTCCGGAATCGCCATCAATTTCCTGGGGTCTGGTTTTGCTCTTTTCCTGAGCCGCCTGTTTTTTGACGGGGCTACCCAAACCCTTACGATACCTGAAAAAATTCCTTTGCCTTTACGTTTTCTTTTTGGAGAGGGAAAACTATTCAAATCCGCCGGTTTCATGGATCTGGTATTCAACCGGTTTGCCACCGTTTACCTGGCTTTTATCCTCGTGGCCGTGGTCTGGTTTGTACTCTACAAGACCAAGATCGGCATGCGTGTCCAGGCCGTGGGGGAGCATCCCGAGGCAGCCGATACACTGGGTATAAGTGTTTACCGTATTCGCTACGGTGCCGTCATGATGTCCGGTTTTTTTGCCGGTCTGGGCGGGGCCGCCATGAGTATTGCCGTCGTCTCCCGTTTCAGCAATACCTTGATATCCGGGCATGGCTTCATCGCTCTGGCGGCCATGATTTTCGGCAAGTGGAAGCCCCAGGGCGCCATGCTGGCCTGTCTGCTTTTTGGCGGTGCCAAAGGGGTGGAGATCTATCTCGGTGCCAGGGGTTTCCCGGTTCCTTCCAGCCTGCTGGCCATGCTGCCCTATATTCTGACGATCATCGTGCTGGTGGGTGTCGTGGGAAAAACCACGCCTCCGGCAGCCATTGGAAAAATTTTCGACAAAAGCGGTAAGTAAAAAAGTTTTTCCCGGAATGAAAATAACCCGGTGGCCTGCCGCGGGGTTGACGAGCGACTCTAAATTAGACAAAACAACGATGATTAAAGGAGAGGTGAAATGACGGATTCCATGACAAACAAAGCACTGCAGACCATGCGCAGTGAGGTTATTTCCAACGGATATGTGAGTGGTACGAACTGCTATGTGGCCTCTGCGAAAGGTGCTATCATCAAGGATGTGGAAGGCAAGGAGTATATCGACTTTGCAGGCGGGATTGCCGTGATGAACATCGGTCACAGCCATCCTAAAGTGGTGGCGGCCATCAAGGCGCAGGCGGAAAAATTCACCCATACCTGTTTCATGGTGAACCCGTATGCTTCCCCGGTTCGCCTTGCCAAAAGGCTTTGCGATATTACCCCGGGGGATTTTGCCAAAAAGGTTCTCTTTATCAACAGTGGGGCCGAGGCTGTAGAGAATGCCGTCAAGATCGCCCGTTACTATACCAAGCGGCCGGCGATCATTGTGTTTGAAAACGGTTACCACGGCCGCACGTTGCTGACCATGACCATGACCAGCAAGGTCAAACCCTACAAATTGGGTTTCGGCCCCTTTGCACCGGAGGTGTACCGCATGCCTTTTGGGGATGTCGTCGGTCCGGAGAAGCTGGAAGACTTTTTTATCAAACATGTCAATCCCGAGGCGGTAGCTGCCGTAGTTGCGGAACCGGTCCAGGGAGAAGGCGGGTTTATTGCCCCGCCGGAGGGATATTTCCAGAAACTGGTGGAGATCTGCAGAAAACATGGAATTCTGTTCATCAGTGATGAGATTCAGACCGGCATGGGCCGCACCGGTAAGATGTTTGCCATCGAACACTGGGGTGTAGAGCCGGACCTGATCACCGTGGCCAAGAGCCTGGCGGCGGGTATGCCCTTGAGTGCTGTCGTGGGTCGCCGGGAAATCATGGATTCCATACATCCGGGTGGGCTTGGCGGTACCTATGGCGCCAATCCCCTGGCATGCGAAGCAGCCCTGGCGGTGCTGGACGTGTTCGAAGAAGAAAACATGCTCGAAAAATCAGTGGCCCTGGGTGAAAAACTGCTGGCCCGTTTTAAGGCCTGGCAGCAGAAGTACGACATGATTGGCGAAATCCGGGGTCTGGGAGCCATGCTGGGACTCGAGCTGGTCAAAGGTCCGAGACCGCACACCTGCCCCGGAAGAGGCCAAGGCCCTGTCGGCAGCCTGTTTTGAAGACGGCCTGAGCATACTGGTCTGTGGCAGCTATGGAAACATTATTCGTGTTCTGGCACCCTTTGTCATTACCGATGAACAGCTGAATAAAGGTCTTGATATCATGGAAAACAATATCAAGAAGATCTCGAGTTGAACTGGAGGAAATATCAATGCAGGGTATTTATGATCGCATTTTAAAGGTGGATTTGACCGACAAATCCTTTGAAATAGAGGATAACGGCATTCCATCATCCGTTTATGAAACTTTTCTGGGGGGCAAGGGGCTGGGTACCTACCTTCTTTACAAGTATAACCCGCCGGGTGTTGACCCCCTTTCTCCGGAAAATCACATTGTTTTTGCCACAGGTCCTGTAGCAGGAAGCCGTCTTTGGGGATGCTGCCGGTATGGTGTATTTACAAAGTCGCCCCAGACCATGTTTTACTCGGAGTCCTATTCAGGCGGCAAGGCACCCGAGGCCATGGACAGCGCCGGGTACGATGCCATCATCATTTCCGGCAAAAGCGCGGCCCCGACGGTTTTGTCCATTTATCCAAAAGGGGTGCTCTTTCATGATGCCGGCGATATCTGGGGAAAAGACACCTATGACACCGAAGATATTCTGCTGGAGCGCTTCCGGATGACCCATGAGACCTATGGGCGACCAGGGGCCGTGGTGATCGGACCGGCTTCGGAAAATCTGGTCAAATTTGGCGTTATAGAAAATGACTACTGGCGTTCTGCGGGCCGCACAGGTGTGGGCACGGTCTTGGGCGCCAAGCGCCTGAAAGGGATCGTGTTTCAAGGAGACTGCCAACGACCGCTGGCGGATCCGGAGGGGGTGCGCGCTTTCTCCCGGGAGCTTTCCAAAGAGAGCAAGGAGAACCCCGGTGTCAAGGCCTATAAAAGCATGGGCACCCCCATGATGGTCAAACTGCTCAACAATGCCAAAGCCTTCCCCACACGCTACTGGTCTGCAGGTACGTGTGACCATTGGGAGAAAATCAACGCCGATGCCCTGCATAATCAATGCGAGGTCAAACCCAGTGCCTGTCTCAAATGTTTTATGGCCTGTGGCAGAATGAGCCGTGTTCTACAGGGACGTCATTCCGGATTGCGTCTTGAAGGCCCGGAATATGAAACCATTTATGCCTTCGGTGGACTGTGCATGGTGGACAGCATCGAAGAGATCATTTATCTCAACGATATCTGTGATCGTCTGGGAATGGACACCATCACCGCCGGTAATCTGTGTGCTTTTGCCATGGAAGCCGGGAAACGGGGCCGGATTGACCCCGTCATCGATTACGGCGATGTGGACGCCATTGCCGATCTGCTGAAAAAAATTGCCTACCGGCAAGGGATCGGCGATATTCTGGCCGACGGTATTCGACATGCTGCCAAGGTGTGGGACCTTGAAGAGATTGCCGTACATGCCAAAGGGTTGGAGCCGGCCGGTTACGACCCGCGTGTTCTCAAGGGCATGGGTCTGGCCTATGCCACATCTGATCGGGGCGCCTGTCACCTGCGTAGCACCTTTTACAAGCCGGAGCTGTCCGGTATGATTTCACCGGAGCAGACCCAGGACAAAGCCAAAATGTTTGTCGATTTTGAAGATCGGTTGACCCTGCTTGATGCGCTGGTTTTCTGCAGATTTTATCGGGACATGTACCTGTGGGAGCAGCTGGAGGAAGTTGTTCGCATGGTCACAGGTCTCGATGTTGACAAACCCCGGCTTCAGCAGATGGCTGCCGGCATATCCACACTGGTTCGTCGCTTTAATATCAGAGAGGGGTTGCGGCCCCAGGACGATTCCCTTTCTGCAGGATTGTTTCAAAAGTTGAAAGGGGCGGAAAACCAGCTTACACAGGAGGAGCTTACCTTCATGCTCCAGGAATATTACCATCTTCGAGGTTGGGACGAAGAAGGTACCCCGATTAGGATATAGTGATTTATGACCTTATCGACCATAGATCTCAAAGACATATTATCCGACGTTCAACGAGGTCGCAGATTGTGTTCTGCAGATATCGTCCAATTATTGAGCCTGGAGCGCGAGGATGCTCTGGAGATGCTGTTCGAGACCGCCCGAAACGTTCGTAAAGCAAATTTTGGAAGTAAGATATTTACCTACGGGTTTGCCTATACGAGCACATTCTGCCGCAACGACTGCACCTTCTGCTATTTCCGCCGCTCCAACAAGCAGCCGCAACGCTATCGAAAAAAGACCCGGGATGTTCTGGATGTGGCCAGGTACCTCTCAAAGGAAGGGGTCAATCTCATGGATTTGACCATGGGAGAGGATCCGCAGTTTCACGATTCGGAAAACGGACAATTGGAGACTCTGGTTCAACTGGTCAAAGATATCAAGGCCGTGACGGATTTACCTGTCATGGTATCCCCGGGTGTTGTCCCTGACCAAACCCTGGCCATGCTGGCTGCTGCCGGTGTTACCTGGTACGCCTGTTATCAGGAGACCCATAATCCGGCTCTTTTTAAAACGTTGAGAATAGGACAAGGTTTTGAAGAGCGTCTGGAGAAAAAGCGTGTTGCCAGAAAACTGGGACTGCTGATTGAAGAGGGAATTTTGAGCGGCATTGGTGAATCGTCGTCAGATATTGCACATTCCATCCAGGTGATGCGCGCCCTTGATGTGGATCAGGTTCGGGTCATGAAGTTTGTGCCGCAGCCCGGGACACCCATGGCAGCGCATGCTGAGGAAGCGTCACTGCGTGAGTGTCTTGTCATCGCTGTCCTGCGCTTGTCTTTTCCCGATCGGTTGATTCCGGCATCTCTGGATGTGGATGGTCTGGCGGGATTGAAAATGCGGTTGAATGCCGGTGCCAATGTCATTACGTCCCTGGTACCGCCGGATTATGGTCTTTCAGGTGTTGCCCATTCAGAACTGGACATTGAAAATGCCAATCGGACCATGGCCGGGATACACCCCATACTGGAGGTATGCCATCTTACCGCTGCCAAGGGTGAAGACTATTTAGCATGGGTACGGGCACGTCAAGAGGCTTTTTTGTAGAGAATAATACGTTGAGGGAAACCCAAAAATGGGTTGTGTTTTGCCGGTCATATGACATATATATCGAGCTTGTTACACGTTTAAAGTGCATGTGTTTTTTTAGTGCCTTCAGTCAATCGGTATTTTCTGGAACACCTGTTATTTGAACGGCCTGAATATTGGAACCTTCAGTGTTTGGATAAAAAGCGATTGTCCAGCACCCTGTCAATGCGGGCTGCAGTAACATGGGATGACATGATGCTCAAAGCGATACATGTTACAAAAAAGTTTGGAGAACTCAAAGCGGTGAACGACCTCAGCTTTGAAGTGCAGGAAGGACAGGTCTTTGGTATTGCCGGGCCCAACGGTGCCGGCAAATCAACGGTTTACAACCTCATCACCGGTTTCTACCCTTACGAGGGCACCATCGAATTTATGGGCCGCAACATAGCCGGCCTGCCACCCTATCGTATCGCCAAAGCCGGTATTGCCCGTACCTTCCAGATTCCACAAGTTTTTCCCAGCCTGACCGTGCAGAAAAGCATTTCCGTGGGCAGCCGTTTCGGTGCCCGCGGCGGCCTCGATGCGGCCCATGTGGATGAGGTGATCCGCTTTGTGGAACTGGAAGAGGAGCGTTTACAGAACACCGGTCTTTTAAACCTCCTGGGAAAAAAGAAACTGATGATCGGGGCGGCCCTGGCCACGAAACCCAAAATTCTCATGCTGGACGAGCCCATGGGGGGGTGCAATGCCGGTGAAATCAGGAGTCTGATGGATCTGATCAAGCGCATCAACCAGGAACTGGGTATTACCATTATTATTATCGAGCATTTTATGAAGGTGTTGACCGAACTGACTGAAAAATTGCTGATCATCGAATCCGGGACAGAAATCTGCTGCGACACACCTGAAAAAGCAGTCGACAATCCAAGAGTGATCGAGTGCTATCTAGGGGATTCCTATGCTAAAGGTTGAAAAATTGAATGCCTATTATGGTCAGTCACATGTCCTGAAGGATGTTTCGATTGCGGTTCAACCGGGACAGGTAGTGGTCATTTTGGGGCCCAATGGGCATGGCAAGAGCACCCTCTTGAAATCCATCTGCGGCCTGGTGGACAAGGCCAACGGCCATGTCTCTATAAAGAGCATGACATCATGGGCCAGGCAACCGAAAAGATCGTCAACATGGGCCTGATCTATATCGCTGAAAACCGGGAACTGTTTCCCTATATGACTGTTTTGGAAAACCTCAAACTGGGTGCCTATTCCAAGAATGCCCGATCCCGGGAAAAGAAAAATCTGGAACGGGTATTCGATCTCTTTCCGCGTCTGGTGGAACGTCAGAAGCAATTTGCTTCGACCATGAGCGGCGGAGAGGCCCGCATGCTTGCCGTGGCACGGGGATTGATGTCCAACGCCGATTTCTTGTGCATCGATGAACCCTCCCTGGGACTGCAGCCCAGCCTGCGGCATGAGATTTTTTCCACCATCAAGAAGATCAACCAACAGGGTAAAACCGTCCTTCTGGTGGAACAGAATATTCCTCAAATTGCAGAACTGGCAAACAGGATCTATGTCATGGAAGAGGGCCGCATCTCGTTTGAAGGCAGCAAGGATGAAGCGTTGAACAACGAACATTTGAAGGAAATATTTTTGGGAATGTAGCAAATTTTGATATTGGTGCGAAGCACAAAATAAAGGACGAATAATCGAGGTGATCAAAAGTTACAAAGTGACTAACAGCTAACAATGGACAGCGGCATCCCAGCTTCCGGTGCATTTTGTGATTCCGAGCATTAACAATGGCTCGAGGGTGGTGAATTTGATAGATTTGTAGTTTGGTGTTTAATTGTTTTCACAGCCTGAGTTAAAGGTGAAAAAATTGTTTAGTGAAGACACCATTTTAATGTTTTATGAAATCACCGATGTGATAATTGCCGGGTTGTCCACCGGTTCTGTATATGCCCTGATGGCAGTGGGTATGACCCTGGTCTATGGTGTGACCAAGGCCTTTAATTTCGCCTATGGAGAGTTTTTTAACATGGGCGGCTATTTTGCCTGGATACTGATCGTCGGGCTCGGTCTTCAATTCGGCGGTTACCTGATGATTCTGGTGATTGTGATGCCGCTGATGTTTATCGTAGGGTACGGATTGGAAAAACTCCTGGTGGCGCCCTTAAGGAAGCGCCAGGACTGGGAAAACAAGGTCATGATGCTGACCCTGGGCCTGTCGCTTTTTCTGTCCAGCCTGTATATGGTGGTCTTCGGCGTAAACATGAAATCGCTGCCCCCCATCCTGGAGGGGACACTTGAAGTGGGCCAGTTGGTGTTCGCTCACCAGGACATCATGATTTTCATCATGTCCCTGGGCGGCATCTTGCTTTTTGGGTGGATGCTCAACAACACCCGTATCGGCATGGCCGTACAAGCCGTGGCCCAGAATCCGGAAGGGGCCAAGATCGTCGGTATTCCCCAGGCGCGCATTTTTGCCGCCACCTTTGCCATCTCAACCGTCATGGTGGGTTTTGGTGGGATTCTGTTGAGTCAGAAGTGGTTTATCAACCCCAATTCCGGCAGTATCATCATGATCAAGGCCTGGGTGGTAACGGCATTTGGTGGGATGGGATCGATCCGTGGCGGCTTGTATGCCGCATTTATTATTGGCATGCTGGAAGCGTTCGTGGGATGGATGTTCGGCATGAGCTACGGCATTATTGCGCTGTTTATTCTTTTGTTGGCGACCCTGGCGTTGCGGCCTCAAGGGTTGATGGGAAAAGGCGAGTAGGGTATGCGTTTAAAATATATGGCGATAATTATAGGCGTTTGCTATGGGATCATGGCAATTCTGCCCATTTTTGTGGGGGATATCCGCTTTGTCATGAATATTCTGATCATGTGTCTCATCTGGGCCGTGGTGGCCTCTTGCTGGGATGTCATGATGGGATTCGCAGGTATCTTCTCATTCGGCCAGGTGGCCTTTTTCGTCATGGGCGCCTATTGTTCCGGTATTCTTGCCATCGATTATCATGTGACACCGGTGCTGTCCATCCTGATCGCCGGTGTGTTTACCGCCGGTATGGGCGTTCTTGTGGGGCTGCCCTGTCTTAAACTGGCAGGACCCTATGTGGCCCTGGTGACCTTTGGTGTTCATATGGCCCTTCAGCCGACCTTAAGGGGTGAGATCGGCATAGCTCTGGGATCCGGCGGTTCTGTCGGGCTTCTGACTATCCCCCCCATCAGCATGTTCGGCTATACATTCAGTTCGGCCAATATCGTACCGACCTTTTATCTGACGCTGCTGGTATCCCTCACCTGTGCGCTGATTATTATGTTTATGATTAAATCGTACTGGGGCGTTGCGTTTCTGGCTCTTAAAGATTCTCAGAATTTTGCCATGAGCTTAGGGGTCAGTGCTTTTAAATACAAGCTGATGGTTTTTGCCTTGACCTCCTTTTTAACCGGTATCATAGGGGGGTTTTACGGTCACTTCTACGGAGTACTCTCTTTCCGTATGCTGGATCTGGACCTCTTCAGTATATTGATGGTCATGATGTTGGTGGGTGGCTTGGGGCATTTTCCCGGTGCCATCCTGGGCTCTTTTTTGGTGGTAGCAGGCAGTGAACTCATGGCGCCTCTGGGCGCATACAGGGCTGTGGCCATGGGTGCGCTGGTGGTAATTTTGGTGTTGGCGCTTCCCAACGGTGTTATGGGTCTTTTTCTAAATCGTTCGGCAAATAAAACGACATAAAGCATTTTATAAAACACGACCTTGTCGCTCTATTAGGATCTTGCTTTAATTTAAACAAAAAGGAGGTAATGTATGAAAAGAATCAGTCTATTTACATTGGTTATGGCGATGTGCCTGTTTTTCGGTCCCGCGGTCATGGCGGCCGATACCATTCCCGTCGGTGTTCCGATTCCCATGACCGGCTGGGCTGCCGGTTCCGGATCGGACTATTTCAAGGGGATCAAAATGGCCATTGACGAAATCAACGAGTCGGGTGGATTGCTGAACAAACAGCTTGAGATTATCCGTTTTGATTCCAAGGGATTTGAGCCTGAAGTGGTCATGCAGGCGGCCGATTATCTGTGCGGCCAGAAGAATGTGGCGTCCGTGCATGCCGGCTGGGCCGGCTGGGGCCAGGATGTCCGCGCTTATGGAAAATATGACGCGCCCTTTTTCGCCGACGACGGTTCCCAGGCGGCGGTGGACATCTTCAATGAAGATCCCGCCAAATATTACAATATCTATCAGACCACCGACGTGGGCGTCGAGCAGGCCAAGAGCATGTTTCGTGCGCTCATGGCGCTTCCCTACAAATACCCCAATAAAAAGGTCGTGATCATCAACACTGACGATTCATGGGGTCTTGAAGTCGGTGACACGCTGGATAAAAGCTTTACGGACAGCGGCTGGAAAGTGGCTAAACGGGAGACCGTGCCTTACGGTACCAACGAATGGGGCGTGATTATTTCCCAGATTCGCAGGATCAAACCGGCCCTCATTCACATTGAAATCCCCAGCGGGCAGGAAAATATCACCTTCATCCAGCAGTTTCTTAAAAAACCCTCCGACGCCATCATCAGTCTTGGCTGGGGTGTTACACCGCGTGAAGTGGTGGACACCCTGGGTACCTTAGCCGACGGTATTGTGGGCGAAATGCCCAGCGGGCTGCCCGGACCCAAGGCGCCCAATGCAGCCGGACAAGCCTGGGTTGATAAGTTCGTCAGTATCAACAAGCATCAGGTTCCGGCCGGTGCCTGGATCGCCTACACGGCTGTGAAGGCATGGGCCCATGCGGTGGAGAAGGTGGGGGATGCCTATGATTTCAAAGCCGTGAATGCCTATATTCAGAAAAACGGCTATGAGGGGGAGATGGGGCTTATCAAGTGGGATACGTCCAATGTTCTGCGCGCCCAATCGGGTGCGCCGGTGGTACACTACCAGGTGCAAGGTGGTGAGCTGCAGCCGATTTTCACCGATCCACCCCTGACACCGTATCCGGGCACGACATTTCAGAAACCGCGCTGGATTAAATAGCGGCAGAAAACATTTCCACGTTATGTGTTATCTGGTCAGCCCGGACATTTTGTGAAACGTCCGGGCTGACCAGTACGCCTCTCGATATGTCTAATAATGAAAATCTTTATAGGGGTTGTCAGAAAAACGTTCCGATTGAGGACCTTTTTTCTGCTACAACCCCTTATGCCGCCATCCTATTTTCGGAACATTATTATGACAAGCGGTATAAGTAAAAATTGTAAAGTACTCTGTTGGATTCATACCAGCTAAATCTTGCTTGAACCGAAACAGCGAGCGCATCGGTGGCAAGAGACAACGCAGGAAAGCATGGCCCATACCGTTGAACAATCCGCCTACCGGCGCTTGACCGAGCGCCTGAACCGTTTCCCCCAGGGTGCGCCTCCCTCCAAGCTCCTGACAAAAATTTTGATGGTGTTGTTCAAGGAAAAGGACGCAGAACGGGTTTCCCTGCTTCCCATCAGACCTTTTACGGCGCGCCGGGCTGCCCGTATCTGGCAAGTGTCCAACAGCGTGTCACGCAAAATCCTGGATGGCCTTGCACAAAAAGCCCTGCTGGTGGATTTTGAGGTTGCGGGAGAAATGCACTACGTCCTCCCGCCGCCCATGGCTGGCTTTTTCGAGTTCTCCATGATGCGTATTCGTGATGACATCGATCAGAAACTGCTGGGTGAGCTTTTTTTCGAGTATCTCAATGTCGAAGAGGATTTTGTAAGGGAGCTTTTTACCCGGGGAGAAACGCAACTGGGAAGAACCTTTGTGCACGAACCTGTACTGTCGGCGGAGAACGCCTTGCATGTCCTCGACTATGAAAGGGCCAGCAGCGTGATAAAGACCGCTTCCCACAGGGGTATCAGCATGTGTTACTGCCGGCACAAGATGATGCACAAGGGGAGGGCCTGTGAGGCACCCATGAACATCTGTATGACCTTCAACACGACAGCCGAATCCCTGACCCGGCACGGTCATGCACGGGCGGTGGATATTTCTGAAGGGCTGGATCTGCTGGCCCAGGCTCACGAATCCAATCTGGTGCAGTTTGGCGAAAATGTACGCCAGGGTGTCAACTTTATATGCAACTGCTGTGGCTGCTGCTGCGAGGCCATGATCGCAGCGCGTCGATTTGCTGTCATGCAGCCTATTCATACCACCAATTTTTTGCCGGTTGTTCAAGAGAATACCTGTAACGGCTGTGGCAAATGTGTGGCTCTTTGTCCGGTGGAGGCCATGACCCTGGTATCTGCCAATCATCCGCACAAACCGAAGAAAAAAATCGCCAGAATCGACGAAGACCGCTGTCTTGGTTGCGGCGTGTGCGTGAGAGCCTGTACGAAATGTAATTCGATATCCATGGTTTCCCGGCGGCAGCGGATCCTTACGCCGTTGAACGGTACGCATAGGGCCGTGGTGATGGCTCTGGAGCGGGGCAAGCTTCAACATCTGATCTTCGATAACCGGGTTCTCTGGCACCACCGTGCTTTGGCCGCTGTTTTGGGCGCAATCCTTCGCTTGCCGCCTGTCGACCGGGTGCTGGCCACCCAACAGGTGAAATCGCGCTACCTGGAGGCCCTGGTGGAGCGTTTTGAACGCGGGAAATGATGCCGCGATGCTTACTTCCAATTAGGGACGGGTATTCATATATTACTATCAAGGGCCAGGGCGGTATTCCACCAAGCCCTTGCTGCTGTCAGCGACCCTCGACCTCTATATCTTGGCCGGCCGATGAATCTCTGCATAACTGTGCTCAGGGTCACAGAACATTGCAACCCGGTGTGGCGGATCATCTGTCCATTTTCTTGAATGTGGTTGCAGGGAAAAAACAGTAGGGACATTCCTTGGGCGGTTTTTTCCCATGGTGGATGTGGCCGCACATGCGGCAGCGCCACGCAGGCTTCCCGCTGCCCTTTTTGCCCGGCTCCAGGGGATTTCTATCTCTGAATACCGGCAGGTCTTCCAGCGCAGGCATGATGGGTTGATAGGCATACATGGCATGAGCGGAAACGATCATGCGCTGAATTTCACTGGTCCCTTCATATATTCTCAGCAGGCGGATGTCCCGAAAGAGTTTTTCCAGGGGAAACATTTTCGTATAACCGTAACCACCGAGTATCTGAAGCGCTTCATTGACAACTTCCAAAGCTGTTTCGGTTGCGAAAAACTTGGCAATGGATGCGTTTATGGTCGGGTCCAGTCCCTGATCCGCTTCCCAGGCCGCCTTCCAAACCAGCAAACGTGCTGTTTCAACTTTCTGGTACATCTCGGCAATTTTAAACTGAACAGCCTGAAAATCTCCGATCTTGGACCCAAACGCCGTGCGTTTTTTTGCGTAATCGATGGCAAACTCCATGGCGCTTCGAGCACCTCCCACACCAAAAGCCCCCACAACCGGGCGTGTCCTGGAAAAGGTTTTCATGGCGAGTTTAAAGCCTTCTCCGGGCGGGGCCATGACATTAATTTTGGGTACCCTGACATTTTTCAACGTGAGACCAGCGGTATTTGAACAACGCTGCCCGAGCTTGGGAATTGCCTTGCCGACGGATACGCCTTCCCAGGACTTTTCCACCAGAAATGCCCCAACGCCTTCATGGCCGGATTTTGGATCTTCGGTGGCAAATACGGAAAAATAATCGGCCACACCCCCATTGGTAATCCAGTATTTGGTCCCGTTCAATATGTAGTCAGTACCATCTCTAACGGCTTTGCACCGCATACCGGCAACGTCTGAGCCCATTATCGGCTCGGAGGTGGCAAAACAGATCAGCTTGAACGTGTTTATGAGTTTGGGGAGATATTTCTTTTTGAGCGCTTCGTTACGACAAAGGATGAGGGGTTCCGCGCCCAGGGAGTTGTCGAAAAGCGAGGTGGCAAGACCCGGGCAGGCAGCGGCAATCTCTTCGGTCATGATAGCGCCTTCAAGAATTCCATATTCATTGCCGCCGTACTTCTTGGGTATGTCGTTGTTCATCAGACCCATATCAAACGCTTTTCTCAACACAGACAGGGGAAGTTCATCCTTTTCATCGTAATACCATGCGACGGGCAATATCTCCTTTAATGCGAACGCACGTGCTTTTTGCTGAATTTCAAGCTGCTTCTTGGATAAATTAAAATTTAGCATGGGCCCCTCCTTATGCCGGTTTACGACGTTTCTGCCATATGCCCTGCGCCTGCATGCGCAACGGACAGATCCTTTTGAAAAAAATAGGGAATCCCCTCGGCTGAGGGACCTATTCGGAACATATTTATGAAAACCCCTATAAACGGCATCAACGGGTTAACCTGAGCTTCGTGGATAACCGTGTTAGATTTTGACCTCGCTGGTTCTTTATGGTAGTTAAAATACATTATGGGGGCAAGCCAATTTTGCTTTATACGTCATATAGGGGGAAGGTAAATGAATGCTAAACTGTTTACCGCGATTGTCGTCTTGTTTGTTTTTGCCGTTTTCATCGTTCAGAATGCTCAGGTGGTAACAGTCAACTTTCTTTTTTGGAAAATGGAGGCATCCCGGGCAATTGTCCTGATGGTTACCTTCGTTTTTGGTTTGTTCACCGGGTGGATATTGACCCAGTTTTTAAGAAAACCCAAAAAAGACAAAAACCTGAAAGATTAACCTAAAAATAAGAGCGCGTGTCTCACATTGCCAAAGGGGGAGCCATGAACAATGAAAAAGCCTTGGTATACGCATATGTACTAGACGGCAAGGGCGGCGGCAGAGCTGTTGACATGACTGGCGTCGAATCATGGGATCCAGGCCAGGGTATTTTATGGGTTCATTTTGATTCGAAAATGGATGAGGCCAAGGAATGGCTGGAAAAAAAAAGTGGTCTGAGTTCGCTCACGTGCGATTCACTGCTGGAGCAGGAGACAAGGCCTCGCAATATACAATCGGATGATGGGCTCCTGCTGATTCTCAGGGGGGTAAACTGCAACCCCGGATCAGACCCTGAAGACATGGTTGCCATTCGAATGCTGCTAACCGAACATCGTATTATATCGATGAGATTTCGACGAATAATGGCTGTTCAGGATATCCAGCAGGCCATAGACAAGGGAACAGGTCCCGGCACAACCGGGGAGTTTCTCGTGATGGTCACGGAGCTAATCGCCGATCGCATGGGCGATGTGGTTGTTGACTGCGATGATAAGGTAGATGCGCTTGAAAACACGGTGTTAACCGCGGAGAGCCATGAAATGCGAACTCAGCTGGCGGACCTTCGTCGAATCTGTATCAGCCTCCGTCGATATATCGCCCCCCAGAGGGATGTTCTGACCCGCCTGCTTCATGACCGGATATCGTGGCTGACCGACCCGGATCGCGCTCATCTTCGAGAAGTCGCCGAAAGAACCGCCCGTTACGTTGAAGACATCGATTCGGCTCGAGAGCGGGCTGCCGTCACCCAGGAGGAACTTAACAATCGATTGTCTGAACAGATGAACAAGGCTATGTACGTTTTATCTATTGTGGCGGCAATTTTTATGCCCCTTGGCCTGCTGACAGGGCTGCTCGGTATAAACGTCGGCGGCATTCCCGGCACTGAAAGCAAGTGGGCGTTTGCCCTGGTGACTTTCTCGCTGTTCGGTCTTGCAGCGCTTCTTTTGGTGTGGTTCAGAAAGATTAAATGGTTATAGTGATATATGAATACCCGTCCCCAATGACCTATTGAATTTGGCATGTAATAATGAATACCCGCCCCAATCTATAAAAATCGTGCGTGCTATTTCAATCCGCTTTTTAACAGCGCTTCCGCCAGGGAGCCTTGGGGGGGCTGTTTTTTTTCGGGTTTGCGAGGCTTTTTCCGGTTTTGGACCACCTGCACGCGTTTTTCTGGCTTCGGGTTTTGGGGTGTTTTTTTCCATGGGATCGACGGCTTTTTTCATGGAAAGGGATATACGGTTTCGATCCATGTCGACTTCGAGCACGGTTACCTTGACCTGTTGCTGAACTTTTACGATGTCGGCTGGATTTTTTACAAACCGATTTGCCATCTGACTGATATGAACGAGACCGTCCTGATGGACACCGATATCTACGAATGCGCCAAAGGCCGTTATGTTCGTCACGATACCGGGAAGCTGCATGCCTTTACGCAGATCACCGATTTTTTCGATACCGTCGGTAAATGAAAAGGCCTCGAATGTTTCTCTTGGGTCACGTCCGGGTTTGGCCAGTTCATCCAGGATGTCATTCAATGTGGGGATGCCGACGGTTGTCGTTACATAGCGGGGCAGATCGATCTGACGCCGCAGATCCGGTTTTTTCATCATGTCGGTAACAGACATGCCCAGGTCTTTGGCTATGGCATCCACGATGTCATAGCTTTCGGGATGTACTGCACTGGCATCGAGGGGATTCTCGCCGTTCATGATACGCAGAAATCCTGCAGACTGCTCAAATGCTTTGGGCCCCAGTCGAGACACTTTAAGAAGTTGCTTCCGGTTCCGGAAGGGGCCCTGGGTGTCACGATGGAGGACGATGTTTTTGGCGATCCCGGCATTCAGACCCGACACATAGGTCAAGAGCTGGGCACTGGCCCTGTTCAGGTCGACACCGACACTGTTGACACAGCTCATCACGACGTCGTCGAGGGTCTGTTTGAGAGATGTCTGGTCCACATCGTGCTGGTACTGGCCGACACCGATGGCTTTTGGGTCGATCTTCACGAGTTCGGCCAGGGGGTCCATCAGACGCCGCCCGATGGAGACCGCTCCGCGTACGGTCAGGTCGTGATCCGGAAATTCTTCACGGGCCACTTCCGAGGCGGAATACACCGAGGCGCCGCTTTCATTGACCATGAGCACCTGGGTCATTTCCGAGGACAGGGCCGTCTTGACAAAAGCCTCGGTTTCCCGGCCGGCGGTGCCGTTTCCCACTGCAATGGCTTCGATGTGAAACTGCTTGCACAGGGATTGTAATTTGGCGGTATCTTCCAGCGCTTTTTTCTGCGACATGTGTGGATAGATCGTATCGTGATGCAGAAGTGTTCCCTGGCGGTCCAGGCAGGCAACCTTGCACCCTGTTCTGAATCCCGGATCGATCCCCATGACACGTTTGGCTCCCAGCGGTGGCGACAACAGCAGCTGCCGGAGATTCTCCGCAAAAACCTTTATGGCTTCGTTGTCGGCGCGTGTTTTCGTAACCATGCGGGTTTCTGTTTCCATGGAATTGGACAGGAGCCGCTTGTAAGCGTCAATGACAGCCAGTTTCACCTGGGCTGAATCTTCCCCCTCACCCGTGACAAACAGGGCGTCGATTATGGCAATGGCGTCTTCTTCCGCAGGCGAAATGTCCAGGATAAGCACGTTTTCCTTTTCTCCGCGCCGCATGGCCAGCATCCGGTGAGACGGTACTTTGGCAATCGGTTCTTCCCATTCAAAATAATCCTTGAACTTGGCACCGGTTTCCTCCATGCCGATGACCACCCGGCTCTTTATCCTGGCCTTGGTAAGAAACAGGTTTCGCAGCCGTGAGCGGATTTCGTCGTTTTCATTGATGACTTCGGCCATGATATCCCGGGCCCCGGCAAGGGCGTCCTCTATCGTGTCAACCTTTTTCTCAGGATCGATGTAAGGGACCGCTTCCTGAAATGGATCGATGTTTTTCTGTTCCAGAATCAAATGCGCCAGGGGTTCGAGGCCTTTTTCCTTTGCTATGACCGCTTTGGTGCGCCGTTTCGGTTTGAAAGGCAGATAGATATCTTCAAGTACCACCATGGTCTGCGCTTGGAGGACCTTTTGTTGGAGTTCATCTGTCAGGTGCCCGTGTTTTTCAAGAGATTTCAGGATGGCCGCCTGTCTTTCCCGTAGATCCCGCAACTGGTTGAGTCTGTCCCGTATGGTTGTCACGGCAACCTCATCCAGGCTTCCGGTGACTTCTTTTCGATAGCGCGCGATAAATGGAATGGTGGATCCATCCGAAAGGAGCGCGGCTACGGCGCCCACTTGTTGGTCCGTGATGTCAAGTTCGTTTGCGATGGTGGTGATGGAGGTGTCTGTGTGCATGATCATACTCACTTGTACTTGGCCGAGTTTGCGGTATGACGTTTTGAGGCGGAAAGAATGGTTTTACGCATACGCAACGAGCGGGGGGTTACTTCCAGCAGTTCATCTTCCCGAATGAAGCTGATGGCAAATTCGAGGGTGAGCGGCTTGATGGGTGAGAGGATAACCGCTTCATCCTTGCCGGAGGCACGCATGTTGGTAAGCTTTTTTTCCTTGCAGGGGTTTACATTGATGTCCTGGCTCCGGTTGTGCTCACCCATGATCATCCCCTCGTAGGTCCGGTCTCCCGGTTCGATAAAGAGCCGCCCCCGGGGTTCGAGATTGAACAGCGCATAGGCTACCGCCGTCCCGGTTCGATCCGCAACAAGGGACCCGGTGAATCGGCTGGTGCAATCTCCTCTGTATTCACCATATCCGTCAAAAATGGAGTTCAGGATACCGGTGCCACGGGTATCGGTGAGGAACTCATCCCGGTAGCCGATCAGGGCTCGGGATGGGACGGAAAATTCAAAGCGCACCCGACCGCTGCCGTTATTGACCAGGTTGATCATTTTGCCTTTGCGGAGGGAGAGTTTTTCCACCACGATGCCCAGGAACGACTCTTCACAATCCACGAAAAGCTTTTCAATGGGCTCCAGTTGTTGTCCCTTCTCATGCCGGAAGATGACCTCCGGCTGTCCTACGCAGAATTCAAAGCCTTCGCGCCGCATGGTTTCAATCAAAATCGCCAGTTGAAATTCTCCCCTTCCTTTGACCAGAAAGCTGTCACGGTCGTCGGTTTCAGCCATCTGAATGGCCACGTTGAGAAGCGTTTCCTTTACCAGTCGTTCACGGAGACGGCTTGACTGGACATATTTGCCTTCCTGACCACCGAATGGCGAGGTGTTGACCGAAAATTTCATGGAAACCGTCGGCTCATCGACCCGGATCCTGGGGA
>CAWKCS010000014.1:0-39736 GCA_963848165.1 uncultured delta proteobacterium
GCATTGTCATATCCTTGATAAAATAGCTGAGTATTGCAACATGTCGGTTTTGTGTCAAGCCACATCGTGTGCCTGAGTGTTCAAACAAAACTCAGTCTTGAAAGATAAATTGGTTGCTGAAACCGCATGCGTTGACTATGTTCAGTGCTACAAAGGATGGACCAAAAGAAAAGGCCGTAAGCCCTGTTAATCCAAATATTCAGCAGGAGAAACATCCAATGGGGATTCGAAAATACTTATTGTTATTTGTCTTGTTTTCTATGCTAATACCCCTAACGGGTTTATCGAATTCAACCCAAGCCCAATCCTATTCTCAAATCAAACTCGATCCGAACCGTGTGCCGTGGACCCAGCTTTCGTACAAGATTAAAAACTTCTACAGCTGAAGTAAACGTGCAGATGCAGCTGGAATCACTGCCAACGGCAGAAGTAGAAGCAGCGTTGATAAAGAGCCCTCAGGGGACTCCGATAAACGCCTGGAGCCCGGAAACCAGCAGGATCACCGTCCATTATATGGTCGACACAATTTTTATGCCGCCTGTAAATACAATCAACCAGGTCTGGTTCAATCCGGAGGATGCAACAGCGCTGGGAAGAATCAGGCTGCGAAGGGGCAAAGATGATTTTAAAAATGTCTGCCGATTCACCGAGCAGGGTGTCTTTAGACATCAGCGAAAACCGCAAGATAAGCAGGAAATTTTAAAACAACCGGAAAAATGGACCGATGTCAAAGATACATTCTATGCCTATAACCTGGATCAACTGGGATGCCCCAACGTCACCGAACGGTTGGTACTGATTTATATTGCCTCAGCCTCGGCCGCTGAAATATCAAAAAACATGCAGCCGATGTCTTTTTGTGTCTTTGGGAGAAGACAATTATTTCATGTGCAGCTTAAACCGGAAGGATTTCACCCGCTGAAAATTGACTACATAGAAAAAAACCAGCAAGGTGAGATTCGTCGTCGGGGCAAGGTCCAGGCGATCAAAATCGCACTCGATATCCAGCCGCTGGCGTCGGATCTGAAAAGTGTAGAAGACTTCACATTTCTTGGATTCCAGGAGGACATTGCTATTTTCATCGATCCCGCGTCAGGCCTGCCCATACAATCAAGCGGCAAGATTTCAATGGTCGGCAATCTAACCATAAAACTGCACGAAGTTCGGTTGAGATAAAGAGCAGGTATATTCGCTTCCGACCATTCATCTTTTCCACCCCCCAAGAAGGTGTAGATGCAGATGGAAAATCATCTGGCCTCCGCCCCGCTCCACGTTGAAAACAAGTTTATAACCCGATGCGGCTATCCCCACCTCATTGGCCATGTGCTTCCCTGCCGAAATCAGGGACGATACAATGGTGTCGTCCGAAAGTGTGAGGTCGTTGATACTGCGGATGTGTTTTTTAGGGACCAGAAGCAGATGCACAGGCGCATGGGGGTTGATGTCTTTGAAAACCGCCAGGGTTTCATTTTCGAATAGAAATTCCGTATCGGTTTTACCGCTCACGATGTCACAGAAAAGACAGTCTGTTGTCATTTAGTTTCTCCTTTTTTTTACTTGACAGCCCCATTTGCTACATTGTAGCATATAGCAATCGCTAAACAAGCAGGTTGATTTATTTATTCCTAACCAATAAGGATCCATACCATGAAAAAAAACAACATCATCAAAGCAGCAACCCGTTTCTTTGCCTCACAGGGTTTTGACGGGACAACAACCAAGGCGATCTCAGACCAGGCCTGTGTAACAGAACCGCTTCTATACTATCACTTTTCCGGGAAAGATGAAATCTACACATCGATTCTTGATTCGATTTTTTCAGACTATTTCAAACAAGTGGAAGTGTTGAAAAATGAAACCAAAACCCTATTTGAAAAGATAGAAAACCTTTTTCTGATACACTTCACCCTCGTCAAAAAGATGCCCAATGAAATGGCTCTCATTTTATCCCCCCGACCCGCAAAACTAAACGATCCGGGCAATATTTACGCCAAAAACACAAAAAAACACAAAAGATGGCTGAAATCCTATATTGGCGACTGCTTAAAAAAGGGGATCGATTCCGGTGAATTCAATCCCGTTCAGATGAAGGAGACCACAAGCATCATCATCATGATGCTCAACGAAATCCTTCAGAAAAAAGATTATAAAGATAGTCAAGCCATGCGGAAGTCCATCATAGATTTCTGGCGCAGAATTCTTGTGGCTTGATACTATATCAGTCCCTTGCCTTCCAACCGCTTGACACAGTTGATATCAATATCCAGAACTTTGGCAATACGAATTTTAGCTTCGATCCCCTTTGCGCATCCAGGCAGCGGGGAAAGACTTCCAATATCCAAATCTTCCCGAACTTCCATCATTACCACCGGGTCGGAAAGGTCGGAAACTGAAACACGCAACTTGTCGGCCACATACGCTTTTGCATCGTTAATCTTCATGCCACGGGTCATTTGCATTCGCGCCACCAGATCTCCGGCAGCCCGCATTCCGCCCATGCCCGAGGCAATAGCGTGTGAAATGGCCATGCCAAGCGGATCACCTACGCCAACCTACAACCCGTCGAGCCGGCAGATTTCCACCATGGCCGCAGAGGCTCTGGAGGTAATGTCTACCGGCGGGTGATTGGTCATAGGGACACCGCCGACGCCCATACCCATATTCGCATGGACCGGAATGTTGGCCACCTCACAGCAGGCCTTGGTAAATGTGATTACCCGTGCCAGATTCCAGGGGCAGGAAGAGTTGGTTTTGACATTCACTACGGGACCAAAAATGGTAACGCCTGCTTTTTCCGCCATCCTGACTTGATCATGGGCATACATACCGGCCAAGCGCTCACCTTGGTAAGTTAATTCCCCATGCATCCCAAGAACAAACTCACCAGCCATTCCTAGCTCAATGCAGATGTCCGGGTATTTTTCTTTCAGAATCTCAGTAGCTTTCAAACCGGCCAGGAAATCAGCATCCCCCGCAGCACCTACGGTATCAAGATTTATACCATCTGCTCCGGACTCAACCATGGCGCTGGCGACAAAGACAATATCCTTGACAGCAGCTTCTACTGCATTCTCATAAGATTCCTGAACATCACCGATCTTTCCCATGGCCAATAATTCCGATGGATTTGGGAAAGGGCCGTCCGGTTGCGTATATAGACCCAGATTCGGCATGGCGCCGTAGAAAAGTGGCGCGTGCGTGGCCATCAATACTTGCTCCAGAACGGTCTGCTCCATGCTGACGATGGGTTTGACCGGCTTGTAGCTATAATCGACGTGACCCAATTCAAGGGTATCTGCCCCCAGCAGTTTTTCATAGATCTGCGATGTCTGCAGTCGATGAACATCGATGGCGGTGCGCATCATTTTGAGCGGTGCGCCATCATAAGAAAGTACGACCTCATGGCCAGGTTCTACACCGACAACACGATACGGTGCAGTGAAAAGATCGAACAGATATTGCAGTTCTTCTTTGGAAAGAGTGGGGATATCGCCATATTTGGCCGCATCTTCCGTGCCTTCCTCCAGATCTCCCATGAGTTGGCTTTCACTCATTTCAACGGGAAACCCGTCACCCATTCTCGTCATGATTTTTCCCATAAGATCTCCTTTTTATTCCGTCATTTAAAACCTGGTCCTTTGGGCCAGGTCAGAGATGTTCGGCTATGCCGATGGCGGTAGTTACTTAAATCCGAAGCACTAGCAAATTCGAAAATCCTAAACAAATCTGAATGATCCAAATTCGAATGATCAAAACAAGACCTTGGAGATACAAGTTCAAGCACTATGTTTGAAACATTCGAGCATTTGATATTTGGATTTGTTTCGTATTTCGATATTCGGATTTAGAATTTATAACACGCTGAATGTGTATAACATTAACTCTTATAGGGTTGAATCAGTGCCGGGCCCTTTGCAGGGTATCTACTTGAAAACCCCCAGTTCCCTTTCCGCTTCCACCACGATGGATCGAAGGGTAGTCAGAACGTCATCGGGCAGTGGTTCGGGTTTGTGAGTTTCCAGAATATGCCGTGCCTCTTCCGACGCCCTTTCATGAATATCTTTACTGCCGGATGCTTCCCATTCTTCCCGCATTCTGCGGTCAATCAGTTTGGGCTGGGATTGAGATCGCATGTGTTTGAACGTGGCGTCGTGACTAAGGAAATTTTTCCCTATCCCAATCTCCCGAATGACATCCACTGCAAGGGTTTCGTCATTGACGGGGATGCCGTGCAATAAGAATTTGATCATCTTGGCGAATTCATTGTCCATAACCAGCTGGCCAAAATCAATGGTCATGCCCATTTCGATCATTCCCAGGCCGTAAATCAGGTTGGCACCTGCCAACGCCGGTAACAGGCCTGTGATGGTTTTCTCGTGACCGGACTGGGCATCACAGACTTTGCTGTCGCCCTACCCGCCGGCGACCCAGCTGGGAAGTAGATAATAGATCGACATTTGAGCCACCGCAGCGTTGATCAAGGCACATTCGGGAGATCCCACAGATGCGGCGGCCAGCCTCAGATCCATAGCGGTAGTGGAACTGCCATATATAAATTTTGCCCCCTTGCGGGTGCATTGACTGAGCACAAGTCCTCCGAGGATTTCTGCGTTATGATCCACCAGTGTTCCGGCCAGGGTCACTGGGGACGACCCGCCGGCCATGGCCATGGATAAAACATTGACGGCCAAGTCCGCCCGGGCGGATTCCATGATAATTTCACAGCTGTCCTTAACGAGTTGCAGGGGACTGACCGGACAAGTAATAAATGAAATGATGGGACGCTCCTTCAGTTTTTCTTTGTCCCCGACAATGGCGGCAGCCATTTCAACGAGTTTTTTCGTCAAATACCCATTGCCCGATCCCATGAACCCATGTTTGGTCGTATTTGGCAGCCAGGCTTCAGCGTTGTGAAGTTGAACCGACTGCGTCGGCACATCGCTAGCACCAACGGCTCGTTCGTAAACATCGATTTCACTCAGGTAGTCGGCGATCAGGGCCGAGGCGGCCACATCCGCCTTGGTCGTCTCCCGATGCTCCCCCGTGTATGGGTCGTTGATGAAAACACCTTCCCCAAAATTCGTAAATCCCACGCGGTTTTTTTCCATAACAAAGTCGTTTTTTTCATCGCGCCCGGCCAACAGAATTTTTGGCGGCGCTGAGCGGATGGCATCCTCAACCACGTGCGGGGGAAATTTGGCGATGCGACGATGTTTATCGATGATGGCTCCGCCGCCGTCAAGAACCTCCAGGGCTTCTTCATCATCGAAAAAAAGACCCGTCTTTTCCAAGACTTCAAGCGTGGCCAGATGAATTTCATCCATTTCATCATCGGTAAAAACTTTGAATTCTAAACCGCCATTCCTGCTTTTTCCAGCGCGCATATTGCGTTTCAAGAAATCACCTCCTTTTTCTTTTAACACGTTCTTCTCAATGTTGTTGAAAGTATTGAAGAACCTCGTAGCCAATCTACAAGGAATCCTCGACCATGTTGCTCACGTCTTTAAGCAGTAAAAACCCATTTTTCACAGGTGTAACGGTAACAGATCCTTTTCGGTTTAGCAAGAGACGTGTGGGGTATTATCTGAGTATATATTGATATTTTAGATAGTTATGGAGTTAGCGAGCGAATCTGATTTAGACGGAATTCCCTACGGTCGAGGCGAAGCACCGACGCACGGCAGAAGATTCAATATTTATGCAACAGGTATCATTAACCACTTGACTTTCATTTCGACATCCTTTTAAAGCACATGGCATGACAATTGTATTGGGTATCGACACGGGCGGGACATACACGGATGCAGTTCTGGTCAATTACGAAAACGGTAAAATCCTATCGAGTGCCAAATCCTTAACCACTCACCAGGATCTTTCCGTTGGTATACACGCAGCAATCACATCCGTTACGACCATCAGGCACAAAACAATTTCCCCCCAGAAAATCTGCCTTGTCGGCCTGTCCACAACTCTGGCGACAAACGCCATTGCCCAGGGGCACGGCGGTCCTGTTTGCCTTCTATTGATAGGGTATGACCGGGACTTGATTCATCAATACCGGTTCCAGCATGCGCTTGGAACACCCAATGTTGTCTATCTGCAAGGTGGGCATGACCAACAGGGCATCGCACGCCAACCCCTGAACAAAGATGCCATCAAAAGCACCGTTCTAAAGTGGCGAAAAAAAGTCAGCGCTTTTGGCGTCTCGGGCTATTTTGGTGCATTCAACCCGGAGCACGAATTACAGGTCAAACAATGGATAGAAGACCTTACAGATCTTCCAGTAACCTGCGGGCATGAGCTCTCCACGCGACTGGACGCCATCCGGAGGGCAACCACGGTGGCTTTGAATGCCAGATTGATTCCCATCATACAAGATCTGATCCTCAATGTCCGTGCCACTCTGAAAGCCTTGTCCATTCCGGCGCCTCTGATGGTTGTAAAGGGTGATGGAAGCCTGGTTCAGGCGGATTGGGCTGTGAAGCGCCCCATCGAAACGGTCCTGTCCGGGCCAGCCGCAAGCGCCCTGGGCGCCCTGAAACTCAGCCGGGAAAAAAACACCTGGGCGGTGGACATGGGGGGAACCACCACCGATATTGTCGAGCTCATTGAAGGTGCGCCGTCGCTCAATCCTGATGGGGCCTGTATTGGCGGGTGGCGGACCATGGTTGAAGCCGTAGATGTCCACACTATTGGCCTCGGTGGGGACAGTCATGTCCGGGTATCTTCTGAAAACCAGCTGGTCATCGGACCCGGTCGCGTCATACCGCTTTGCAAACTGGCCGGCGAATACCCGGACAGCGTCCTGTCGGAATTGAAAGCCCAGATTTGCTCAAACAAACCGGATCCGGATGCAGCCCAATTCCTGCTTCCAGGGAAAACAGACAAATCCGGGCTTACAGAAAATGACGCAATGCTATTGGCACAATTGAAAAACGGCCCCAGACCCCTGACGGCTTTAACGACCCCCACTGTCTTTAAGGATCCATGGATTTCCAGGCGTATCCAATATTTGATTGAAACCGGTCTGATTCAGCATGCGGGTTTCACCCCCACGGATGCGCTTCACGCCCTCGGCAGCTTCCAGAAATGGCATGCAGAGGCATCTCGCCTGGCCGCAGAACTTTTTTCTGCGCGTCTGGGCTTGTCTGCAGAGACATTCTGCAAACAGGTTGTGCAAACCGTTTCCAGGCAGACCGCCGCCGCCATCGTATCAAAGGCCATCACGGACGAAATCGGGAAGCCTGATCGGAAACAGACACCGGTTGACGGTTTTCTGCTGAATAAGGCCCTTAAGCAGGACCGCGAAGGAAAACTGACCCCTGAAATCAAATTGAACCATTCCATCGTCGCCCTTGGAGCGCCCGTAAAGGCCTATCTGCCCATGACAGCGGATATCTTAAAGACCACGCTTTCAATTCCTCTATTTGCGGAGGTTGCCAATGCTGTTGGGGCCATCAGCGGCAAAACGGTTCTACGCCTCAGGGTTCGCATACGGCCCATCAGCGGAAGCCGGAAAGTCCGACTTCTTTCCCCGAATGGTCCCAGAGATTTTAATAGTGTCGAAGAAGCTGTCCAGTATGCAGTCCGCCACATGACACCTCTGGCAGAGGAAAAGGCACGCCAGTCCGGCGCTAAGCATGTGCAGGTTCAGGTAACCCGCAAGGAAAAGAGGGCCGAGGCCAAAGGCAACAGAGAGATATACCTGGAGACCGAATTGACATTCATGGCCCTTGGGAGACCTGGCATGGCATTGAAGCAGTAGGCCGTAAGCACTGATCGCCAAGCGGCTTAAAGCTCAAAGCTTATAGCTGTATTTTAGGTCTTGGCTTTTTCGTAAAAATGACATATTTTTATCTTGGAAATCCCGCGGGCCTGACATCAAACCCGTTTTACGCGTTTATACCGCTTGTCATAATAATGTTCCGAAAATAGGATGGCGGCATAAAGGGTTGTAGCAGAAAAAAGGTCCTCAATCGGAACGTTTTTCTGACAACCCCTATAGAAAATGCACCATTGTTTTTCATGCGGAAATAGGAGCTCACCATGTTAATTGTTGGAGAACTGATCAATGCAAGTAGAAAGGCCATTGCTACGGCTATTGAAAATCAGGACCAGGAAACCATAGCAAAGATAGCCAGAGATCAGTCCGAAGCCGGCGCTGATTTTATCGATGTCAATGCCGGTATCTTTGTCGGTAAAGAACCCGAGTACCTGGAATGGCTGGTGAAAACCGTCCAGGCGGCTGTCCATGAACCCTGCTGCATCGACAGCCCGGATCCCAAGGCCATTGAAAAAGCGCTGGCAGCCCACGACGGCGTGGCCATGATCAATTCCATTTCCTTGGAAAAAGAACGCTATGACACCCTGATGCCCATTATAGCCGGAACCGATCTTAAGGTGGTTGCCCTCTGCATGAGCGACGAAGGTATGCCGGAGACAACCGCGGATCGAATGAGAATTGCAGACAAATTGGTCAATGGTCTCCTGCAGAACCATATCCCCCTGGAAAATATCTATGTGGATCCACTGGTTCAACCGGTATCGACCAACAATAACTTTGGGGTTGAATTTCTGAACGCCATCGAACAGATTATCAAGACATTTGAAGGCATTCACACGGTATGCGGTCTTTCCAATGTCTCCTTTGGTCTGCCCGATAGAAAATTTCTGAACCAGACATTCATGAGCATGGCCATTGCCAAAGGACTCGATGGCGCCATAGTCAATCCAATGGATAAAAAAATGATGGCCAATATCACTGCCGCTGAAGCCCTGGCCGGCAAGGATGATTACTGTATGGCATATCTCAAGGCATACCGGGCCAATCTCTTTGTATTTTAAGTTTACCTGTACGGGAAAGGAACATAACATGTCTGAAGCAATTTACCAGGAAGCCATGGACGCCATCTTGAAGGGTGATGCGGATAAAGCCGTTGACACGGCCAAAAAGGGGATCGACACAGGCATGGATCCCCTGGACCTGATGAACAACGGTTTCATCTCCGGCATCAATCAAGTGGGCGACCTTTTTGAAACCGGCAGACTTTTTCTGCCCCAGCTGGTCATGTCCGCCTCGGCCATGGAAAAAGCCACGCAAATCATCAATGCAGCCATTCCAGACGGCAAGGGAACGGTATCCGGGAAAGTTTTGGTGGGGACGGTAGAGGGCGACGTGCACGATATTGGGAAAACCATTGTCGTGGCATTGTTCAAAGCCAATGGCTTCGATGTACTGGATATCGGAAGGGACGCACCCATCGAACGTTTTATCGATCAGGCTGAAAAATTCGGGGCCGACATCATCGGATCGAGCACCCTTTTAACCACCACCATGGCCGTGCAGAAGCAGATCGAAGAGGAGTTGAAAAAAGCCGGTATAAGAGAAAAGTACAAGACCCTTGTGGGCGGTGCTCCCGTAACCCAACGATGGGCAGATCGAATCGGTGCCGATGCCTATGCCCAGGATGCAAGCGACGGTGTGCGTAAGGTTAAGGAACTTTTGGCAGGATAGGAGGCATGGGTGCCTGGGGAGGGTTGGAGGAAACAAGCTATAAGCTTAAGCCGCTTATAGCTAATTACAGCATCCCAGCCTCCTAACCCCATAGTTTTCCGGCATCGCCTTATTTCGGGGAGTGGATCGCAATGAGATCGTGTGGACTCTAAATCCACATAGACGGGTGCAACTCCCGTACTCCCCGCCAAATTCGCCTTTCAGGCGTCATTTATCCTTCGGATGCCATTGGCCCTACGGGCGTCATTAGCACTTCGTGCGACAATTTGTCGCTTCGATACGCTGTCATTGATGTAAAACGGATGGCGGCTGTCTAGCTACCTAATCGGCTTTTCAACTCCTATAGCTCTGACCTAAAACCTAAAACGTAACACGTAAAACCATGCCAATATCTTGGACACAAATACAGACGCAGCGATTGAATGCCTTGAATGCCCCGGATGCGACATTGAAGAAGACCTTCGATGATGAACCCGCTCGTGATAAAGCGTTTCAGGTGTCGGAAAAATCCCTCGCAATGACTCTACGACATCAATTGGCTGAATTTCAGACCACCCATGGTCGTCCTGAACTTTGCCGGCTTGAAAACAAGCTCGCAGAAATGCTGACGCAAATCGGTTTTGCCCAGGTAACGACCCCCATCATCATGTCCAGGGGGCTTTTGAATAAGATGTCCATCGATTCAAAGCACCCGCTCAATTCCCAGATATTCTGGCTCCAGGACGATAAATGCCTGCGCCCGATGCTGGCGCCGCATCTCTACTACCTCCTGGTTGACCTGCTCCGCGTTTGGGAACGGCCTGTGCGAATCTTTGAAATCGGCCCCTGCTTCCGAAAAGAATCCAAGGGAGCCAAGCATGCCGGTGAATTTACCATGCTGAATCTGGTTGAAATGGGCACGCCCGAAAAAATCCGCAAAGAAAGAATCCAGGATCTGGGCTCACGTGTGGCCACGGCAGCAGGCGTGAAGAACTATCGTTTTGAAACCGTGACGTCGGAAGTCTACGGCGACACCATCGATATCGTGGCCGGAGAAGACGATCTGGAAATCGCCTCTGCTGCCATGGGACCCCATCCACTGGATCGGCCATGGAAGATAAATGAATCCTGGATTGGGATCGGTTTCGGTCTCGAGCGCCTCCTGATGGCATCCCATCAATCCAAAAATCTTGCCAGGTTCGGTCGAAGCCTGGCGTATTTAGACGGCATCCGCTTAAATATTTGAGCACTCGAAAAGCCCAACTTCTGCGTTGTGCTCATTTCGCCATCATTCAACGTACAGCAAGTACGTCATGATAGCAAATTCACGCCTTAATTTGAACCTTACAACCGTCTAAATGGGACATGTGTTCGCATGCTTGCGGTTCAGTGTTTTGGAATATGGTATGAAAATTGCGATCATCGGTGGAAAACTTCAAGGGGTTGAAGCGGCATATCTGGCCGGAAAAGCCGGCTGGGATGTGACCATAATCGATCGGGCGCCCGATGTGCCGGCTTCGGGTCTCTGCCACCAGTTTTTGCTTGCCGATATTACCACCCAAACAGATTTGAAGCGATTTCTGAAACCGTTTGATCTGGTCATACCGGCCCTGGAAAACCCTGACGCCCTCACGTGTCTCCAAAATTACGCCCAAGATGACAGGACGCGGGTTCTTTTCGATTTCGATGCTTATGCCGTCACCTCCTCCAAAATTGAATCAGACAAATTGCTGGCCGGCATTCACATTCCCACACCGGCCCCCTATCCCGATAGCGGTTTTCCTGTTATCGTCAAACCGAGTCAGGGCAGCGGCAGTAAAGGAATTTGTGTTGCTCATGATTCAAAACAGCTCAAAGCCCATCTTGCAAAAGCACCGGGACCGCAAGTCATTCAGAAATTTGTCCATGGGCCCTCGTACTCCATGGAAATCATCGGTTACCCGGGAAACTATTGTCCCCTTCAGGTAACCGAAATTGAAGTGGATCCGGTCTTTGATTGTAAACGGGTGCTCGCACCCTCGGGTCTTTCCCGGAAAATGATTGCTGGTTTTGAATATATTGCCACCACCACGGCTGAAGCCCTGAGATTGAAAGGATTGATGGACATCGAAGTCATTTTGGATAACGATATCCTGAGAGTCCTTGAAATAGATGCACGCCTGCCCAGCCAGACCCCCATAACGGTGCATGCCTCCACCGGTGTCAATATGCTCCAGTTGCTGGCGGGGCAGCATTGCCGGGCCCCACACGATGGGGCGGGTATTTCCGCCGCCCAGCGGGGCGTCGTGTACGAGCATATCAAGGTCACGGATAACACATTGACTGTCACGGGTGAACATGCCATGGCATCCGCGGGCGCTCTCCACCTGGAAGAGGATTTTTTCGGTGCCGACCAAGCCATCACCTGCCGGTCGAATAATCGGGCGGATTGGGTTGCTACATTGATTATTTCCGCAGAAAATAGAACCATGGCATGGGAGAAGCGTAAAACCGTCATTGCCGATATTATGCGCTTTTTCAATCTCAACATATACAGGGATCCTACCCCGATCCACCATGATGTTGACAGGCAATCCCTATCGTTGAAAGGATCATTTAAGTGACCAGGCTGACAACGGGGGATATTCAGGGTATTGCCGAAGATCTGCCCGCATACGAATCCTCGCTGATAAAAAAAACCGGTTGTTCCCTGCGGCAGCTTGCCTGCCGGGCAATGGAGGTAAGCGAAAAAGAGATTCAAGCGCCTATGGAACATGCCCTTGTCGGTGTGATACCCATGACATCGGGTGGCGGCGTACTGAATGGATTCTGTCGAACTGTGGCCAGGATCGTCAACCATATCGGGTGCAGGGCTTTTGTCACCCGGGATATGGATGCTTCGGGTATCGCCGAAGCTGTGGAAAAAAAGGCCGACATCCTCATGTTCGCCGATGAAGATCGTTTTGTCGCTCTTGATATGCAGCACCGCAAACTCGTGGACAATGCCGATGCAACCGGCAGGGGGTTCGTGACAGGTCTGCATCTCATGGCAGAGAGTTTGAAGGATAGAAAGGTGCTTGTTCTGGGATGTGGCCCGGTGGGGCAGAGCGCGGTGAAAGCCCTGGCGAAAACCGGGTGCCGTATCTCTGTCTACGATATCGAACCCGCGACCTATGGCCCAGTATCAGCGGAATTCAAGAACGACCCGGATGGTGAGATTCAGTTTTTATACGACCTTGATCCGGCATTGCATCAACATGAACTCATGGTCGATGCATCCCCGGCGGGCAGTTTCATTCTGGCGCAGCATATCAAGCCCCATACGATCATCAGTGCGCCTGGTATGCCCCTCGGTCTCGACAGGTCAGCGCTGGAGGCCATCGGCGACAGACTCCTCCACGACCCGCTTCAGATCGGTGTGGCATGCATGGTGGTCGGTGCCTTGCGTCATTAATTTCATGCGGAAACGCTCCAGGGGTCAATGGGTGATCCCTGGGCACGCGTTAAACGCTCTGAGGTCTTTGTAGAATATCGAATGATGAAGTCAAAGAAACCAGCTAAACGGTTTTACCGCAAACGGGTAGAGCTTTTCCGTTTGATCGAGAAGATAAAACTCTGGCCCGCCAGAAGCGGTCTCCTTCACGGTATCAAATCCATCGACATCATGGGTGACCAGGCCCGTATCACGACCCATTGCAATAAAACATTCATGGTGAACAACTCCAGAAACAGCCGTGCTGCAAGATGGCTTCGCAACAAATGGTTCAACGGTGCCTGCGGCTGCCTGCGGTGTCCCTGAGTGGAAACTCGAAAAATACGCGTCCACACAATTCAAGCGCCACTATGGATCACAATTGATATAGGGGTTGTCAGAAAAACGTTCCGATTGAGGACCTTTTTCTGCTACAACCCCTTATACCGCCATCCTGTTTTCGGAACATTATTATGACAAGCGGTATAAAGAATGAAGGGTCCAAGGTCAAGGGTAGCTAAGTGCTATAAGCTGATGGCAGTTTCCCAGCATCCTAGCTTCCTGGCCTCCTAGCATCCAGACCTTCAATTATTGACAGTTTCAGGTGTTATGTTTTAGGTTCGCTTACGTGCCAAGAGCAAACAGCTAAAAGCCGACAACCGCCAGGTTGTCCTAGGACACCCCAAATTCCGCTTTAATTTTCGGATCATAGGCAGCCTTTCGCCCGGGGCAATCCGTTCTATCACAAAGCTGGCAACTGATAAAAGGAACCTCTGTAGGAAAATAGATACCGGATACTGATTTTGCGGGGATCATCAGGCAGCTGCTGTTAAGGGAAACGCCGATGGGAGTTTCCCCGTCCCCAAACAGGGCAAACAAAGGTCGCTGCTCTTCCAGAGGCCAATCTGTCAATGACCCGGGGCTCATGAAGGACATGCCCTTGAGACCATACCCTGTTTGCAGTGATTGTTCGAGAAATTTTCGCGCGCTACTCAGGGCAATGTTGCCGATCACATCGAGATAGTATTTCACCACCAGGTCTTCCTGTGCATCCATTTGTCTCAGATAATGGCTCCCGATGGTAACAACGAATGGGAACACCCGCTCCACCGCTGCAAGGTTTTTTGCCAGCACCCGGCTGATGAAACGTACCCCATCGATACCAACGATATGGTCCTGCTTTTCATCTATATAGCAAACCCGGTATACCGCTTTTGCCTGAATGTCCGGCAGAACCGTCCGGATGAGATTTTTGACCTCATCCCAGCGCTCGTCATTTTTCAGGTGAAGCTGGCGCCTGATTTCTCCCAGAGGCAGCGCCAAAGGTATCTTTTCGAGTATGTGCATTCTATCTTCCAACATTCAAATATCTTTACCCTGTCTGAAAAAAAATTCAAGCGCTTTATCATATTTGAGGAGCATATGGGGACGTTCCTTTATATCTTGACAACCTGAAAGTTATCTGCAATGAAATATAAATGCCACGCAAATCAAGAATAGACGCCCCAGGGGCTTTGCATCATGTTATTATGAGAGGCATTGAAAAAAAACCGATTTTTCGAGATGATGCCGATAGAGATAATTTTATAGGGCGATTGAAAAACCTTTTAAAGGAAGACGCAGCCTTTTGCTTTGCCTGGTCATTAATGCCCAATCATGTTCATTTACTTTTGAAAACAGGAAAATCATCAATTTCGACTATCATGAGACGACTTCTTACCGGTTACGCCGTCTATTTCAATCGCAAACATGATCGTGCGGGCCATCTATTTCAAAACCGATACAAATCAATTCTTTGCCAGGAAGATGCATATCTTTTAGAACTGGTAAGATATATCCACTTGAACCCTCTCCGTGCTGGAATTGTACCGGATCTTAAATCACTTGATAGATATAGATATAGCGGTCATGCAACGATAATTGGGAAAGATAAGAACGATTGGCAAACCACCGGGTATATCCTTAATAATTTTTCTGAAAGGTTGTCATTAGCGCGTAGGCGATACCGGGAATACATACAAAAGGGAGTATCTGCTGGAAAAAGGCCGGATCTCGTCGGTGGTGGACTCGTCAGAAGTGTTGGTGGTTGGCATGCTCTCAAAGAGTTGAGAAAAAGAAAAGAATATATGAAGGGAGATGAGCGGATTTTGGGCGACAGTGATTTTATCCAAGCCGCCCTTCAATCCTGCCAGGATGAGTATGAACGAAAATATTTATTAAAAGCCAATGGATACAATTTTGATGTTGTTGTCGCTCGTGTCGCTGAAGTATTAGGCATCGAAAAAGAAGACGTTTTGTCCCCAGGTAGACAACCCATACGGGTGAAGGCCAGAAGTTTATTGTGTTTCTGGGCATCAAGGGAACTCGGCATGACCATGGTGGACTTGTCTAAACGTTTAAAAATATCTCAGCCAACCGTAAGCCAATCCGCAAACCGCGGAGAAAAAATCGCAAGGGAAAGCAATTTGAGGTTATTATAATGCGATATTATCAATATATCAAAGAACGTCCCGGATTATGATTGAGAAAATTATATCCGGTGGCAGGTCTGGTGCAGAGCGAGCTGCCCTCGATGCGGCCATCAAGCTCGGCATGGCATACGGGGGATGGATACCCAGACAAGACGGCAACCCCGGTGGCATGAACGCAGACAGGTACAACCTGACTGAGCTGTCCACAACCGATCGGATTGAATCCTTCAAAAAGAATATCCGGGAATCCAACGGGACGTTGATGCTTTCCCACGGAACATTATCCAGCGATGTAAAAAACACAAAAAAGACGATCCAGAGATACAGCACACCGCTGCTCCACGTGGATCTGAACAGCACCAATGCCTTCAATGCCGCATCTTTGATCAATGACTGGCTCCTCGATAACGACCTCAACATACTCCATGTTACAGGCCCCACCGAAAACGAGGACGGCAAAATTTATTCGGCAACGCTGGATATTCTGCAGGCCGTCTATTTTCTGAACCTGACAGAGACCAGTATGAACCAATCCATGGGAGCACAGGAACTGCTGGCCCAACCCATGAATACGGCGGTTCCACCTAAAACGGTGCAAGCAGCGATTGACATCATTATCAATGAAATGCACCTGAAGGACCGTACGCTCATGGCCAATTTGAAAAAAGAGGAGCTCGCCCCGCTTCAGTTGACCCTGGGGCTGTACATCAAGAAGAAACTCGATATCTGGTCCCAGGATGCAACACTATATCATTCATGTGTGGCGGCTGCCGAGAAGGAAAACCTGGACAAGTCGAACCTGCCCATGGTGCTTATCAATATGATGTGGAAAAAGCTGAAAGATACGCATCGGCTGAGGGTGGTGAAGTGACAGGAGTGAGGGTTCAGGTTCGAGGGTTGAGGTTTGGAGGGTCCGAGGGTGATACAAGGGTTGGAGGGTGGCTTAAAGTTTCCAGCCGAGGGCAGCATCCGGCTCCAGCTTCCCAGCCTCCAAGCATCCTGGCGCCATCAGTTACGGGTACGATCTCTGTAAAACTTTATCAGTAGCACGACTAGCGGAGTCAGATGGTAAAACAGGTCGAAAATGTCGATGGGTCTGTACAATGTGCCATTTTTGAGCATCATCAGTTTCTCCATCACGTGGGGCATGGGCCGAAAAGGCGCCAGCAGCATAAACACGGTAAAGATGATTAAAAGCGTGTAGGGTATTTTGTCTATAAATTTCCACATGGGGTGTCTCCTCATAATTTCGTCACCCAATTTTATCTGCTATTGAACAGAAGTCAACACGCATATCCGGGAGACTTTGCAATTCTTTTTCCTTGACTAAAAAAGCTTTCATGGGTAATTAAACCACTCGTTTCGATAATTTTGACCCGGTATCCAGGAGAATCCATTTATGGACATGAAAAGGGATTATTATGAGGATGTGCAGTTCTTTACATCCGGTACCATCGCCTTCTGGCTGAGTATTCTGGTTATCGGACTGGCCCTCTTCCCGTTTGTCGCCAAAAATTACTATGTGTACGTGGCCAACTACATGGCCATCAATGTCATCGTCGTCATCGGTCTCAATCTCCTGGTGGGTTACACCGGGCAGATATCCATGGGGCATGCCGGCTTTTTTGCCATTGGCGCCTATGGCACCGTTGCCCTGATGACCCACGCCCACTTTCCGTTTCTGTTGGCCCTGCCCGTGGCGGGACTTATTGCGGCCGGTTTCGGCTTTCTGCTCGGTCTGCCAGCCCTGCGGCTGGAAGGGCCGTATCTTGCCATCGCCACCCTTGGATTCGGCATCACCATCACCCAGATTATCGGAAAAATTGCAATTCTGGGGGAACGTCAGGGATTACACGCTCCGGAACTGACCATCGGTCCCTGGCATTTGAACACTGACAGAGATTTTTACTTCCTCCTGATTCCCATCACCATCCTCCTGGCAGTTCTGGCCCGCAATCTTGTCCACACAAAAGTCGGCCGGGCGTTTATCGCCATCCGTGATGCCGATATCGCCGCCGAAACCATGGGGATCAATCTGACCTTATATAAAACCCTGGCTTTTGCCGTCAGCGCCTTTTATGCAGGCGTGGGTGGCGGTCTGTATGCCTTTGTGCTGCGCTTCATCGAACCGGAGCTTTTCAGCCTTTTCATGTCCGTCATGTTCCTGACCATGGCGGTGGTGGGGGGGCTCGGCTCCATGATGGGCCCTATAGCAGGAGCATGCTTACTCGGTCTACTTGACCTGCAGCTCAGAAATATTCTTGAAGTACCCTACCTTGGCCAGTGGATAAAGGCCCTGTCGGAAAGCTATTTTACAATGACAGGCGTCTCCAATATCCAGATGATCGTATTCGGATCGATCCTGATCGCCATCATGCTTTTTGAGCCCCTGGGTATTTACGGCATCTGGATACGAACCAAAAAATACTGGAAGATGTGGCCATATTAATGAATTGTGTTTGCGCGTACTGTGTATTGTGTTTGGTGAGACGTAATTGGCGCTTCGTCTTTTTATTTAGCGACCTTGTCGTTACAACGTGACAGAAGACACAAAGTGCACACTAAATACAAGGGTAATTTTTTTCGTGAAATCAGCTCTTTCGTGTTTTCGTGATGGATATTTAAGAGGATTGCAATGATCGATTTTTTACAGATGGTTCTCAGCGGTATTGCCGTGGGCAGTTCTTATGCGCTCATGGGACTCGGTATGGTTCTGATCTACAAGGCCTCCGAGGTCCCCAATTTCGTCCAGGGTGAAATGGCGCTTCTGCCGGTTTTCATCGCCTACATGCTGCTCAGCTCTTATGGACTTCCCTATTATATTGCCTTTCCCGCGACACTCATCTTTGCATTTTTCCTGGGCTGCATTCTGGAATTTGCCGTGCTCCGTCGCGCCAAGGAACCGAATGTCCTGGGTCTGATCATCATCACCATCGGCCTCGAGATGCTGCTGATCGGGTTTGTCTCCTGGAAATTCGGGGCCGACCAGCGCGCCATGCCTTTTCCCATATCGTCTTATGACAGCATCATCATCGGTGATATTTTTATCAGCACCCTGGATATGCTGACCCTGGTGGTGGCCCTGATCATCATGCTGGTCCTGTTTCTCTTTTTCAGGTTCTCCAAAATCGGTGTGGCCATGAAAGCGACCCAGCAGAACGAAAACGCCGCCGCATTGATGGGTATAAAAACGAACCAGATCCGCATGGTCACCTGGGGCATATCGGCTGCCGTGGGAAGTGTGGCCGGTCTTCTGATTGCGCCGGTCCTGGTGGAGCCCTACATGATGTGGGACCCCATGCTCAAGGGTTTCGCCGGCGCGGTGGTGGGGGGCATGACCTCTTTGCCGGGAGCCGTCTTCGGCGCCTACATCGTGGGGGTGGTGGAACATCTCTTCGGTGGTTATGTGTCCATTGAGTTCAAGTCCGTGGTGGCTTTTGTGGTCATCGTGCTGGTGCTGTGCTTGAAGCCCAGCGGCTTGTTTGCCAGGCACTATGTGAAGAAAGTATAACTAGTGTAATTAGATGGATAGGCTGTATAGGCTGCGGGAAGCATAGCGTGCCAAACACCAAATACGAAACACAACACACCAAACAAAGGAGAAGAAGGATGAAAAAGAATCTTTTGTACGTTTTTGCTGTAATGGTGGTAATGCTTTTTGGTCTAACCTTGACGGCCTCTGCCGAAGAAGGTGTAACGGACACTGAAATTCACGTCGGCCAATGGGGGCCCATGACCGGCCCGGCAGCTGCCTGGGGGGCCGTTGCCCGGGGGACCGATGCCTATTTCAAGATGATCAATGCCGAAGGCGGCATTCACGGCCGCAAACTGGTGCACCATTATTTTGACGATGCTTACAACCCGGCCAAAACCCTGGCCGGTGTCAAGCAACTCCAGGAAGAGACCGGTATGTTTGCCTGGGTGTCCGGTGTGGGCACTGCCCCAGGACTGGCCGTCAAGGATTATCTCATGGAAAGAAAAATCCCCTGGCTGGGACCTTCTGCAGGATCCCGACACTGGGTCGAACCCCCCAACAAGTACCTTTTCAACATCTACCCCCTCTATCTGGGGGATGCCCAGGTCCTGTGCCAATACGCTGTCAGCACATTGGGATTTAAAAGAATCGCCATCGCCTACGCGAACGATGACTACGGCAAACAAGGTTTGGAAGGTGCTGAGAAGCAACTGGCAAAGTATGGCCTGAAACTTGTGGAGCAGATTCCGGTCAACATAGCCGATACGGACATGAAACCCCATATCATGCAACTCAAGAAGGCCGAAGCCGAAGCGGTTCTCATGTTTATCTACCCCGGCCACGTCGCCCGCCTGCAGGGTACCGGCAAGGCCATGCAGTTCGAACCCCAGTGGATGACCACGAGCACATGCTCTGATGTTCCACTGATGATGTACATCACCAAGGGCGGGTATGCCGGAACTATTTTTGCGACCTTTGCAGAACCTGGTGAGATGACAATCGGCAGGTTAGAGGATTCCAGCAATCCATCCCATCCATTAATGCAAAAATATGTCAATGAGGCCTTTAAAAAATATGCTGCCAAGGAAGAAAGATGGGGATTGACGTTTTCAGCCGGAATTGCATATGCGGAGCCGTTTGTAGAGGCTTTGAAACGTTGCGGCCGTGACCTCACCCGTGAAAAACTGGTGGCCGAGATGGAAAAATTAAAGAACTTTCGAGGCATCATGGGACCGGTCAACTATGCGCCTTTCGATCCCAATGACCCCACATGCCGTTTGGGGACTTCTGCGGTCTGGGTTGGTCAGGCAATGGCCGATGCCAAAACAAAGATTTTAACATACTGGACTCCGACGGACTACATACCCATGAGCAAATAAAATTGCTGTGCAATTTTATGGGACGCGACGTTGTCGCTCTATTTGTTGATTGGTAAACTGATATATGGAGGCTGGAACCTGAAACGGGACCCAGCCTCCATGTTCTCAGGATCTTTTTGCATAGGAAAAATATTTCATGGCATTTTTTGAGATAAATAACCTTTCCATCAGTTTCGGTGGATTAAAGGCACTGGATGACATCTCCTTTGAGGTCAAAAAGGGCGAGATCTACGCCATCATCGGTCCCAATGGTGCCGGCAAAACCACCCTGTTCAACTGCATCAATGGTATCTACAAACCCAACCAGGGCCGAATCCTTTTCAAGGACCGCGATATCCGGGGCAAAAAACCGGACAAAGTCGCCAGGATGGGTATTGCCCGGACATTCCAGAACATCGAGCTCTTCAACAACATGAACGCCATGGAAAACATCATGATCGGACGGCATCTGTATATGAAAACCGGTCTGTTCCGAGGCGCCTTTCTGTGGGGAAAAAACTCCTTTGCCGGAAAAGAAGAAGCTTCCCATCGCAAAAAGGTGGAAGAAATTATCGATCTCCTGGATCTTCAGTCGGCCCGCAACAAGTTTGTGGGTGGCCTGCCCTACGGCACCCAGAAACAGATCGAACTGGCCAGGGCCCTGGCACTGGAACCGGAGCTGCTGCTCCTGGACGAACCCTGTGCCGGCATGAATGCGGAAGAAAAGCAGGACATGATCTTCTGGGTCAAAGATATCCAGGACGAACTAGGCATCACCATCCTGCTGATCGAACACGACATGACCATGGTCATGGACATTTCAGATCGTATCCTGGCATTGAATTTCGGAAAAACCATTACCGAGGGAACGCCGCAAGAGGTTCAGAAACATCCTGAAGTATTGCGAGCCTATTTGGGAGAAGACGACGGTGAGTGCGCTGCTTGAAATAAAGAATATTGAAACCTATTACGATCTGATCTATGCCATTCGGGGCGCATCCCTCACCGTCGAGGAAGGCAGTATTACCGCCATTCTGGGAAACAACGGCGCCGGGAAATCAACCATCCTGAAAACCGTCATGGGACTCATCAAGGACCAGCCGGACAAGGGAACCATCGAATTCATGGGTAAACGCATAGACGGTATGGACACGGACAAAATCGTCCGCATGGGAATTACCCTGGTGCCGGAAGGTCGGGAAGTGTTTGAAGAGCTCACCATCCGGGAAAATCTTCTCATGGGAGCCTACATCCGCAACGACAAAAAAGAAATCGACCGGGACTTTGAAAGAGTGTTCAGCTTTTTTCCGATTTTGAAGGAACGCGTGAACCAGTGGGCCGGAACCCTTTCCGGCGGCGAGCAGCAGATGCTGGCCATCGGCCGCGCCCTGATGAGCCGGCCAAAACTTCTCTTTCTGGATGAACCGTCCCTGGGTCTCTCCCCTATTCTGGTCAAGGAAATCTTTGAAATTATCAAGACCATCAATGCCGAAGGCGTGACGATCCTGCTGGTGGAGCAGAATGCCCGTATGGCCCTGGGGGTTTCGAAAACCGGGCTGATCATCGAAAACGGCCGCTTTGTCATGAAAGGCAATGCCTGCGATTTAATGGAGGACAAGGACGTCAAAGAATTCTACATGGGAGTCAAGTCAGAGGCCTCCGTCAAGGGGTATCAGCGCTGGAAGCGCAAGAAGGCATGGCGATAAATTTGCTGCGCGAATTTATTATGACGCGGCTTCGCCGCTCTATTAGGTTAATGTGTTTATTGGCGTTGACGGAAATATCGAACCCAATCGAACGCAATAAACTCAACAAACACAACAAACTCAATGAACTACAATGAACTCAAAAAACACAGAAAATCAGACTGTGCCGGCCGCATTTCTGGCAGCCGTCAAAAACTGGGGTTCCCGGACTGCCATGCGCAAGAAGGAATATGGACTCTGGCATGATATCTCCTGGAATGACTATCATGAAAATGTCAGGAATGTCGCCTGCGCACTGATGGCCATGGGACTTGAAAAAGGCGACTGTGCCGCCATTATCGGTGACAACTGCCCGGAATGGGTCTACGCCAGTGTCGGTATTCAATGCTGTGGCGCCGGCGCTGCCGGTGTGTATTCCACCAACGCCTGGCAGCAGGTGGAATATGTGGTATCCAACGCCGATGCCAAATTCCTGTTTGCCGAAAATGAAGAACAACTGGACAAGTGGCTGCATTTTCGAGATAAGGTGCCCGCTTTAAAAAAGGTCATCGTCTGGGACACCGAAGGCCTGCGCCATTTCGACGACCCCCTGGTGATGTCATTTGACGATCTGCTGGTATTGGGAGAAAAGGCTGCCCAGGAAAATCCGGACATGCTTCAAAACAGAATTGACCAGATCGATCCCGAAGATCTGTCCGTCCTCATCTATACATCCGGAACCACCGGCCCTCCCAAGGGGGCCATGCTGTCGCATCGCAACTGCGTCTGGATGGGAAGCGCCCTTACATCCAACAACCCCATGTATGACGACGATGCCATCATGTCATTTCTGCCCCTGTGTCATATTTTTGAACAGCTCTTTACCATTCTGGCCCACTTTCAGATCGGCTATATCGTCAATTTTATCGAAAGTCCGGATACGGTCGTCGACAACATGATCGAAATTTCCCCCACCGTTGCACACGCGGTGCCGCGAATATGGGAAAAATACTATTCCGCCATCATGATCCGCATGTCCGATGCCACCTGGTTCAAACGGCTCGTATTCGGGGCGGCCATGAAAGTCGGTAAGAAACACGCCACCCTGGAAATGAATTTTGAACCGATTCCACTATCCATTAAATCCTTGTTTGGTCTGGCCCACTTCGCCGTGTTCCGAAAACTCAAGGAGCGCATGGGCTTCGACCGGGTTCGGGTGGCCTACTCCGGTGCGGCCCCCATTGCGCCGGAAATCCTCCATTTTTTTCATTCCATCGGTGTGAACCTGGTGGAAGGCTATGGCCAGACCGAGGGTACCGGCGTCACCACAACCTCTGAAATCGGGCGCGTTAAATTTGGATCGGTGGGTCTGCCCCTGAAAGGGGTTGAAATCAAAATCGCCGATGACGGAGAAATACTCGTCAAATCACCGGGTGTGTTCATGGGCTATTTCAAGAACCCGCAAGCCACCGCTGAAACCATCGTGGATGGCTGGCTTCACTCCGGGGACGTGGGAACCATAGACGCGGATGGGTTCCTGACCATCACGGACCGCAAAAAAGATATCATTGTCACGGCAGGCGGGAAAAATATCACCCCGCAGTATATCGAGAACAAACTCAAGGCGAGTCTTTATATCAATGATGCCGTGGTTATTGGAGACCGGCGTAAATTCCTGTCCTGCCTGATTATCATCGATGAAGACAATGTCGTCAAGTTCGCCCAGGACCACAAGGTTCAGTTTTCCACCTACAAGGATCTCACCCAGAACGAAGAAATCAACAAACTTATCGAAAGCGAAATCAAGACCGTCAATGAATCCCTGTCCCGGGTAGAACAGGTCAAAAAGTTTACCATCCTGCCGAAAAAACTCTATGAAGAGGATGGTGAAGTTACCCCCACCATGAAGGTCAAGCGCAGTTTCATCAACAAAGCCTTTGGTGATCTCATCGAGGCTATGTACTAATCCGGATTTTTCAGGACTTGAAAAATCCGGATAATATCTAACTTACAAAATACAAAACTGTATGAATTTTTGAATAAATAATAGGAGGTGCTATTATGACTGTTGCCTATACCAGTTATCTGACGATAAAAAAGCATGCGGGAGCCCATCGAACGGCCCACCTGAAAAACTTTGATGAGCCCATAAACTTCGGTATTCACGGCGGCATCAAGGATTTCTATCAGGAAAAATACGGGCGAAAACTTGAAGGCCCGGAATACCCGGCGACCCTCGACCATGTCGTTGCCGGCGTTGCCGGCTGACTGACGGGAACCCTTGCCGGTGCGCTGGATGCGCGCGGAATATCAGCAACTGAAAATCTGGTGGCCCATGTCGAAGGGGATGTGGAGGCTGTTGACGGTGTCCTGAGAATTACGAAGATTCGAATAAAATATCAATTCGAGGCGCCCAAAGATCTTTTGCAAAAGGCGGAAAGAGCCCTCCAGGTCTATGCGGACATGTGTCCCGCCTATCAGTCCGTGAAGAACGGTATCGATTGCTCCTGGGATGCTGACATCAAGACAGTTTAACCTAAGATGAGGGATTGCCGATCTTACCGCATCTACGGCGTCAGATGCCATACCGCATAGTTCACTATAGCGGAACAGCATCTTCCTTGTAGCTACGGCAACCTCGACAATCCCTCAACTTAGGTTTAACCCGGATATTTCATGATACACCCTCAGGGCGCTCCCTGATGAGATCATTTACCGCGTTGTCAGGAACTTGCAGTAGCATAAATACGGCTGCGTTCCTGAGCGCCTTGTAAATGAACACATCAGGGGCGTGAAATATCCGGGTCAGGTTGGATATTTCATAAAAAAATCCCTTGCAGCAAATACAAGGGATTTTTATTTATGTCACCATATTTATCACAGACTGGACCTGCGTTCGCAATAATTGCTTCGCAGGCCAGACAGATGTTAGTTGATTCGATCCCGCAGTTTACCTGAGCATTTAAATGTCACAACTCTTCGCGGCGCCAGCATCAGATCGTCACCCGTAGCGGGGTTCCGGCCTTTTCTCTCATTCTTATCACGGATACAAAACTTGCCGAATCCGCTGATGAGGACATCTTCACCGGACTGAAGTGTGTTTTTGATAATCTCTATAAGGGCTTCAATGATATCCGTACTCTGCTGCTTGGTTAACCCTTCGTCGGCTTGAACCGTGTTGATGATATCCGCTTTTGTAAGTGCCATCTTAAAAAATACTCCTATGTTTATATATCGTTTTAACAGGTACAGAAACTTATATATCAATTGTCAGTTTTAAATAATTATGTCAAGGGATTATATAACAGGTTTTCATTTTTTTTAATTTTTATTACCATTTTGTTCCCAATCTGCCCACTCACATCATTGATTTGACAAAATCATTTATTCATGCTCCAATAAATTTTTCGGTAACCTAACAGAAAAGACATCCGAACATGGCAAACAAGTCCGAAAAAACAGGATCCAAAGATCGCAGAAATCATGCCCGCCAAAGGTGTTCACTAAAGGTCGGCTATGCAACCATGGATCTCACCTTTATCGACTTTATTACGGATATTAACTGCTGGGGTGTCTTTATTCAATCGGACAAAAAAGTCCCTATCGGCGAATCGGTTAGTATGACCATTCCCCTTCATGGCGATGAACAGTCCATCAAAATCATCGGAGAAGTTATGTGGTCCGGCCCCCAGGGAATGGGCGTTAAATTCAATATGGGCGTGAATACCTCCGTACTGAGCACACTGCTTGATTGACAACCTCAGCCTTTTGTTGATATAGGTACATCCGTTTATCGCTGCATCTCCTTTTCATCCCTTTATTCAGACAGGTGATATATGTCGAGCCGGAGTAATAACTGCCGGGTGCTGATCGCTTTCAGCAGCCCTTGAACCCTGGAATCCTCGGACCCTTTATGCGGCTTTACAACCACCCTTTCAGTACCACTGCAATACCGAGCCCTCCTCCACCGCAGATGGACGCCAATCCATATTCAATATTGCCACGTTTCATTTCATGCAGAAGTGTTACCAGTACACGCGTTCCCGTACAGGCAATAGGATGTCCCAGGGAGATCCCCGATCCATTGACATTGATTTTTCCATAATCATCGCTGCCTAACCCCATAACCTTTAAATCCGCCAGAACCTGGGCCGCAAATGCCTCCTGAATTTCAATGCGTCCCATCTGGTCCAGGGTCATCTGTGATGCCGTGAGGGCTTTCTTCACCGCGAGAGGCACCGTCTGGTAGGCTCTTTGGGGGTCGCCACCAACGACTGCACAGGATTGAATAGACGCGAGGGGCTCGACACCGAGTTCCCGGGCCTTTTCCGCAGAAGTAACCACCACGGCAGCTGCGCCATCACTTTCCGTGGACGAATTACCTGCCGTGCATACACCCCCTAAAACCGGTTTAAGACCGGCCAACTTTTCAATAGATGTATCCGGACGAGGTGTTTCATCCGCAGAAAACAGGACCACAGCCCCTTTTTCAGCAGGGATCTCCACCGGAATAATCTCGTCAGCAAATCTGCCGTCTGATGCCGCAAACACTGCTTTTCGGTGGCTTTCCAGAGACCACAGGTCGCAGGCTTCCCGTGAAATGCCTTCTTCCTCGGCTGCTGTTTCCGCCCAGGACATCATGGATGGAAGAATTCCATAGCGTGCCTTTGGTTGAGACATGACCCGGGCCCGTTGAATGCGATCATAAAACGGAAGCCCCCAGATGGAGACATCTCCGTGTCCCTTTGGCATGCCCGCATGGCCGCCAAGACCCCATTTGATTCGGCCGGGAAGGTAAAATTCCGCATTGCTCATGCTCTCCACACCACCGGCCAGGACGATTTCCGCTTCATTGGATCGTATCAGAGACGCAGCATAACGAACGACCTCCAGTCCGGTGCAGCATCGTCTATCCAAGGTTACACCGGGAATATGATCCGGCCAGCCGGCCTGCAAAAGGGCCATTCTGGCGATATTGACATATTCGCCGTTCTGATAGGATTGCCCCATGATAACTTCATCCACCTGATCCGGAGAAAGGTGTGCCCTCTCAACAGCCGCATTTAAAACACCGGCAGCCAGGTCATAGGCTTCAATATTTTTCATGGCTCCCATATACCGTCCCACCGGCGTCCTGACGGCACTGATGATAACGACTTCTTTCATGGTATTCTCCCAAATAAATTGGTTATACTAGAACAAATGAACGTCGAACATCGAACGCCCAACATTGAATGTTTTTTTACCGTTTAGAAAGCCGTTTTTGGCATCTCAACAACCTCCCTGCCCTCTCTCAGACAGGTGTTTATTGTCGCAAGCGTTCTCGGCAATGTTTCATCGACAAAAAACGTTGCCTGCAATACCTTGCCACGATAAAAATCCTTTTTCCTGCCTTTTTGCCGGGAAGGGTCGCATGCTACCAGGGCCATATCCAGCAACCGCCAGGCCATGCTGATCTCGCCAAACACCATCAACATGGGATAGGACCTGGAAGCCCACTGGAGAGGGTCCTTCTTTTTCATGTCCGCCAATTTTCCGGTAGCCTGGTGGAGCTGCTGCATCACCCTTGCCAATGCCTTAATCTGTTGCCCCAGATCGGAATGCTCCTGATGCTTACGGCAGAACGATATGATTTCTGTTCGAAAAGCCTGGTAGCAGGCCCCCCCACGAATGATCATTTTACGACCCAGCAGATCCATGGCCTGGATGCCATTGGTTCCTTCGTAAAGGGACAGAATCTTGACGTCCCGCAAGTATTGCTCCAGAGGGTAGTCTTTGCAATACCCATATCCACCCAGGCACTGAATGGCTGTCTCACAAACCCTGAACCCCCATTCAGAGCAACAAGCTTTGATGATGGGTGTCATGAAATCCACAAGGTTGGCGTAGTGGTCCCTCTCAGGGCTCTGCGGAAGTTCCAAGGCAAAATCCTGCCAGAACGCACAGCTGTATATCATGGACCGCATCCCGTCCACGGACGCCTTCATCCACAGGAGCATCCGACGAACATCGGGATGATCGATGATGGCCACATCACCAGCCATGCTGCCGGTGATATCCCGGCCCTGCCTGCGCTGCGCTGTGTAGGCCAGTGCATTTAGATAGGCGGTGCCGGCAATACCCATGCCGCTGACGCCGGTGTTGATCCTGGCCGAATTCATCATCTGGAACATATGAGAGAGCCCTTTGTTCTCCCTGCCACATAGATGCCCGAGGCATCCATCCCTGGTCCCGAAACTCAACTCACAGGTAGGAGATGCATGCAAGCCCAGTTTTTCTTCCACACCGGTGCAAACAACATCGTTGGGCCGGCCAAGACTGCCATCTTTCTCTACACGTATCTTTGGCACAACAAACAGGGAAATACCTTCCACGCCCAGGGGAGCGCCCTGGATTCGCGCCAGCACCAGGTGAATAATGTTCTCGGTCAGGTCATGGTCTCCCCAGGAAATAAAAATCTTTGAGCCCTTGAGACGAAATGCGTTCCCGTCAGGTATGGCTGTTGTTTGAATTGCCGCCAGATTCGATCCAGCCTCGGACTCGGTCAAACACATGGTGCCGGCCCAGGTACCTTTGAACATCTTCGGAACAAACAACCGCTTTAAAGCATCACTGCCGAAACTTTCGATCAGATGAGCAGCACCATGCGTCAGGCTGGGTGCCATGTTAAATGACTGGCATGCCCCATACATGAGGTCGTTGATGACAATGCGCATCATATGCGGAAAACCCTGCCCGCCATATTCCGTATTTCTGGCGGCTGCGATCCACCCATCCTCGCCGTACTGCCTGAAGGCCTCTTTAAATTCCTTGGGGCAGGTAACGGAACCACCGCTAAAATCCACGCCACTGGCTTCACCGATCGCCTGGAGGGGCGCGACAACACCCCTGGCAAAGCTGATGGCCTCGGTCACCAGCATGTCAAAGGTAAGCTCGTTCAGCTCTTTGTACCGGTCCAGCCGGCACAGGGAGCCGTATGAGAGCTGTTCCTTGAGGATGAAAAAGAGGTCTTTTGGATTGACCTTAAAATGATCCATCATAAATTCGCTCCACGAATTTATCAGACGCGACGTTGTCGCTAATTTTATTTTCGGGTGCCGTCCGGGTTGTAAGTATACCAGCCCTGGCCGGTTTTACGTCCCAGATGGCCCGCTTTGACCTTTCTACGCAGCAAAAGCGGTGGGTACCACCGTCCGTCACCGGTTTCCTGATACATGGACATCAAGGCACCATAGGTCACATCCAGACCGACCATGTCTCCGGTCTCGAAGATACCCATTTTTCTACCGGAAGCGAGTCGCAATCCCTTGTCGATGTCTTCCACGGTGGCAACACCCGCTTCAACAAGACGCATGGCCTCAATGGCCGAGGGAAAATTGATCCGATTGATGACAAACCCGCCGACATCGCGGTTTACCTGAATCGGTTCTTTCCCGATGCTCCGGACAAAAGCCATTCCCGACGCCAGGGTGTCATCGGCTGTTGCCGTACCGCGGACCACTTCAACGGCCTGCATCATAGGCACCGGACTGAAAAAATGAAGTCCCATGAATTTATTCGGCCGGCTGGTGACAGCCGCAAGGTCCGTGATGGGGATTGCGGATGTGTTGCTCGCAAATAGGGTTCCCGGGCTACAGATCCCGTCCAGACGTCGGAATATGTCCTGCTTCAATTCACGCTCTTCAAAAACAGCCTCGATGACCAAATCGACATCTTTGCCCGCCGAAAGGTCTTGAATCATCTTGATACGGCCGATAATGGTTGCCCTGGTTTCACGCAATGTTCCTTTCTCAATCAATTTTCCCACGGACCATTCAATGCTTTTGACCGCCTTTTGCAAGGCCTCATCGGAAACATCATATAACAGAACGTTACATCCTGCCTGCGCACACACCTGTGCGATGCCACTTCCCATGAGACCCGATCCCACAACCATGATCTTCTGGATACCCATGTTCGTCTCCCCTTTCATTTCCTGGTTTTGCCCCGACAACAGAATCATACTTTACACATCTTTTCAAGAACTTGCGGTTTTTAGTAGTTCAAAAGATCTTTTTATGCTAATAAATTCGTTACACGAATTTATACATCGCGACGCTGTCGCTCTATGGTTTTTTTAAATTCGTTTCACAAAGTAATCGTAGCGCAGGACTTTAGCCCTGTCAGAACAGGTTTCGGGCAGCGCTGAAGCACTGCACTACAACCTTAACTCAACCTCGTTGAGTAGTGATTCACTAATAATGAGAATCATCCATGAAAGAAAATATTGACATCTGGCGTGACGAAAATGGTGTTCCTCATGTTGAAGCCGACAACCTTGCAGATCTCTACTGGGGACAGGGCTATGTTCATGCTAGAGACCGTGGAATGCAAATGCTGCTCATGCGAATCCTTGGCCAGGGAAGGCTCTGTGAACTTATCGATGACAGCGATGCATCCCTTGCTATCGATATTTTTTTTAGAAAAATGAACTGGTGCGGACATGTAAAGGATGCTGTCACTGTCTTGCCGGAAGATACCCGGAAACTCGTGGCATCTTATGCCAATGGCATTTCAACCGCATTTGCCCAAAAAGCCCCCTAGGAGCTCAAACTGCTCGGATACACACCCGAACCATGGAAAGCTGAAGATATCATTACCCTGTCCCGCATGGTGGGATATCTGACCTTAAGCCAATCCCAGGCTGAAATAGAACGTCTGCTCATGGAATCGTTCTCAAAACCAAAGACTAATTTGCCATCGGCGCCACCATGCCGGGTTTTCCGGGAATACTCACCGGCCGCACCCGGAATATTGCCTGGGGCGTTACTTATGCCTTTGTCGACGCCATCGATTCCTGGGTCGAAAAGTGTAAGGACGGTCGGTATTATCGTGAGGAAGGTGATCAATGGATACCCTTTTCCCAACGCCGGGAAAGACTTCCCTTTAACCTGAACTGAGCGATTTTTATCTCGATCTGCACCAATCTCTTGCGGATCAAGGGTTCGCAAAAAGCCTCGACAGATCCACGGGTATGCCTACGTTTTTTGCGAACCCTCCTCCATCAAGATCTCGGCACATCTCTTCGGGAAAAATCGCTCAGTTCAGGTTTAAGTAATTCCCAAATTAATATTTCGCAGAACAAAGGCCTTCATATCGTGATACGACTGAGCCCCCACCAACCGGTCTTTCCCGAGCAAAAACGTGGGTACCGCCGTGATACCGAGTTGACGGGCCCTCCGCCAGTCGGCATCCACAGCTTCTTGATAGGTTCTTTCCTCGACAATCTTTCCGGCTTTGTCCGGGTCCAACGAGACGGAAGCCGCGATGTCAATCAGGTTTTCCATCTTGGCGATGTTTTTCCCATCCACAAAATACGCTCGAAAAGCAGCCTCATGGAAGACATCTCCCTTGCCCTGAGATTCCGCCCATTTGGCCAGTTCCTGAGCCAGCCTACTGTTATAAGTTCTCGTTCGATTTCCAAAAGGAAGTCCTTCAGCATCGGCAATTGTTTTCAAATGGGCCAGCATTTCCGGAATGTTATAAGGACGACCGGCAAATAGCTCTTCCAGCGTTCGCCCCTCTTCCGGGGTTTCCGGATGTAGCGGGAAAGCCAGCCAGCGGACGCCGATACCCAGTTCTTTTTTCAGTTTTTCAATACGACCCGTAATGATGTAGCACCACGGTCAAATGGTGTCTGAAAAGATCTCAATTGTCATTTCTGTCTTCATAGTATGTCTTCCGCCTTTTTATAAACGCAATATTTAACCATCGCAGATATAGGGTTTCAGATCAAGCCCATCTTATGATATGGTCAGCAAACAAATTTTGATGAAACCTTAAACCACAAAAAGAATCGGAAAACTAGACCATGATGACAATTGACAAAAAGAAACTTCAAAAAATCCACACGCGCAACATTCATGTGGCCATCTATTCATATGAAGACGACGCAATTGTTGTAGAAGGACAACTGAAAGACAATCGACTGATCGACTCCTATCGTTCCGGCGGGGATGTTATAAAACCCGGAGTGGTCCACAACATGACCATCCGCATGAAAGTCCGGGGACCCGGACTCATCATTGAAGATATCGATGTTGAAATGCCAACGGTTCCCAACGATGGCTGCCTCGAAACACGCCGCTCCCTCGAACCCATCATAGGGATGTCGATTGTGTCCGGTTTTACCTTAAAAGTCAGAAATCTCGTGGGCGGTGCAAAGGGCTGTGCCCACCTCGTGGCGCTCCTGATGGCCATGGCGCCGGCGGCTGTACAGGGGGCCTGGAGTGCGGCAACCCGTTCGCCAAGCAATTCCCAGGCACTAAAGACCTATTCCATGGGAAGATTGAAAAACACCTGTTATGTCTGGCGCTCCGATGGTCCGGCATTTAAAAAATACAAGCAGTCAATAGAAGAATAGACACCCGGGTCAAGAGGGTCCGACCCTGGTAAACCTTAAGTCAATACGTTCAGTATAAGCAACATATTCAGGAGGGAAAAATGGGCCCATTAAACGGTGTTAAGATCATTGAAGTCGGTGGCATAGGACCGGGGCCTTTCTGCGGCATGATGCTCTCGGATATGGGGGCCGAAATTGTTCGTGTGGAGAGAAAAGGCGGGTTGGCGCTGTCTGATCCCAAATACGATCTTTTGACCCGAAACCGCAAATCCATCTCCATCAATCTCAGAACGCCGGAAGGCGTCCAGACCCTGCTCAGGATGCTGGAGCAGGTGGATGCTCTCCAGGAAGGGTTTCGTCCCGGTGTCATGGAAAAGCTGGGTATCGGGCCCGATGTCTGCCTGAAGAGGAACCCCAGACTCGTTTATGGCAGGATGACCGGCTGGGGCCAGGAAGGGCCCCTGGCACGAGCGGCCGGTCACGATATCAACTATATTGCGCTTTCCGGCGCATTGCACACCATCGGTCGTAAAGGTCAAAAGCCTGTACCCCCCTTGAATCTTGTGGGCGATTTTGGCGGCGGCGGCATGCTGTTGGCCTTTGGTATGGTCTGCGCATTGTACGAAACCCGCAACTCAGGGCAAGGACAGGTGGTGGATGCTGCCATGACGGACGGCTCTGCCGCACTCATGGCCATGATATACGGACTTAAGGCCGCCGGTCTCTGGACGGACAAGCCGGGCACCAATCTGCTGGACACCGGTGCACATTTCTATGATACCTATGAAACCGCAGACAATAAGTTTATTGCCATCGGTGCCATCGAACCCCAGTTTTACGAGCTCCTGCTGAAACTTGCCGAAATCGATGACCCGGACTTTCAGAACCAGCTTGATTTCGCTCAATGGCCTCAACTGAAGGAAAAACTCTCGCTGGTGTTCAAGGCCAAAACCCGGGAAGCGTGGTGTGAGATCATGGAAGGCAGCGATGTCTGCTTTGCGCCGGTATTGTCCATGTCGGAAGCCCCCGAGCACCCTCACAACAAGCAGCGAAAAACCTTCGTCGAAAATGACGGTGTGCTCCAGCCCGCACCAGCCCCTCGTTTTTCAAGGACCGAACCCGAGATTAAGAGTCCGCCGCCCATTCCAGGACAGGACACGGAAATCGTCCTGGCGGATTTTGGTTTCACCACCCAGGAAATCGAATCACTCAAGGCTTCCGGAACCATCTGACCACTTTATCTTGAAACGATGCTGAAGACTACCCATTTTGATTTGTGAAGTCAGGAATTTATTAAATCAATAATCAATGGATGACACCTTTTCTGAAATCCAGTTTTTGACTTCCAAAAAAGGGTGCTTTTCAAGAATGCCGAAATGAGGAAGTTTTTTTATTTTCAGCTTCGAGAAAACAGGCGTATAGATGCCGCAAAGGAACTTCGTTAAATTTACCTCGCTGAATCGCTCTCCGACAGCCCGAATAAATTCTCCGCTAAGCTCGTCAAAATCAAAATGGATCAAAGGTTTTAATGCGGTCGAGTTATGCAGAACCGCCTTTCCGCTTTTGCAGAATGAACAATGCCCACAACGTTCTTGTTCAAGGTATTCTCCAAAATATCCGGCCAGCTGTCTGCTGATACAGGCATCGCTTTTAAAAAAGCGTATCATGGTGTGTATTCTTTGAATCTCAAGGTGTTCTTTCTGTTTAAACAAGGCAACCATTTTTTCAGTCATGTCATCCAGATGAAACGCCTGGGTCAGAATATCGTATACGTCAATGGACTGCCTGGACTGGAGCTCGATCCAGTCCCTCTGCTCAAAGTACTCCAACGCAGCAATTATCCGCTGCCGATCCGTATCATAACTGCTCAGGATTGACGGGATATCAACCGTTGTCCATATTTTCCTGGTATGACAATGCTTCATGACCGTGGCAACAAACTGATGTCTTTCCCCGATAAAAAGGCTGGTGATATCTGACGGATGGGTCTTATATTTGAAAGAATATTCGTCAAAATAGGTCAGCTTAGGCCGAATAATTCCTTCCATTGCCAGGTAAACCAGCAATGTTTTCAAGGGTAGGATTCTGATATTCAGGTCATTCGAAAGCATTGTTTCTTTTATTTCCCAGACAAAACCCCTATTCTCTTTTATGGTCTGTAGCAATTGACGGATAGAAGACTTCTCCGGCGTATCGCCGTATATAAAATTTTCTAAAATATGAATGTTGTCCCGGTTGGCCAACACTTCACAGAAAGAAGGATTTCCGTCACGCCCGGAACGACCGATTTCCTGGCTGTAGTTTTCAATCGATTTGGGCAAATCATAATGAATAATTCGGCGGATGTCTTTTTTATCGATGCCCATTCCAAAGGCAATGGTGGCAACGACACAGGCCAGAGTCCCTTCCATGAATTCGTTTTGAATCCGTTCCCGTTTCTGGGTTTCCATACCGGCATGATACGGATGGGCGTTAATTCTATTTTGACAAAGAAACTCCGCGATCTCTTCAGCCGTTTTCTGGAGCGTAACATAAACAATAGTAGGCTCTTGGGATGTTTTTTGAATTCTTTGAAGCAGCCGATCCATTTTTTCAGAATTCTCTGTTGGTGTGATTTGCAAAAAAAGATTATCTCGATAAAATCCGGTGGCAATCACATTTTCTTCAAGAATATTGAACTTGGCACACATATCTTCTCTGACCTGCTTGGTTGCCGTCGCGGTAAGTAATAGTGTTTGATCTATTCCGAATTCCTTTTGATAAGCAGGCAGTTTCAAATATTCCGGTCGAAAATTATGTCCCCATTCGGAAATGCAATGGGCTTCGTCAATGATAAAAAGAGAGACGTTCATTTTTTGCAGATGAGAACGAAATCGTTCATTCTTAAACCTTTCCACTGAAATCATCAGAATTTTTAATGCGCCGTTTTTGGCGTTTTCGAGAATGGTATTGTATTCGTCTTTTTCAAGGGTTGAATCCAGTCGCGCGGCCGGAATGTTGTGCGATAGAAGAAAATCGAGTTGGTCTTTCATCAGAGACAGCAGTGGAGACACTACCAGCGTCAGGCCGGGTAGTAACATCGCCGGCAGTTGATAACAAAGAGATTTGCCGGCCCCGGTAGGAAATATGGCTGCCGCGGATTGACGCTCCAGTACCTTGCGGATGACATCTTCCTGTCCCTTTATAAAGGCATTGAACCCAAAATATTTCTGCAATTCCTGTTGTAACACGGAATAACCCCTCTAACTGCTTTTTGATCCGATTGTTTTATTTCGATCGAGTCGTTTCCTTCTCCCCAGTTTCCATGCCCATCCAACGTCAGAGGCATAGACCCTATATTCCGAATAAACGGTCATTATTTTATTCTCTTCCCGTGTGGCGCGGTAAGCCTGGCAGATACAGAGCATGATGAAAAAAATACAGTTCAACCAACCAAAATTTTGAAAAAGGGTTCCCAAGGTAGTCATAATTGACCCCACATACATGGGGTGCCTGGATATACGATAAATGCCCATAAAAACAGGTTTGCGCACTTCCGTCATAATGGAAAAAGACTTTCTCAAAGACAGAATGCCGGCAACAATAAACAGTGTTCCTCCTAATTCCAACAGGATTGACAGTAATTTGAGAGAAGGGATGCCATACGTTGGCGGCACGTAAGGGTATTTGACAAGTAACGCAAAAGGCATTGCAGCACAGATAAAGGGAAAAACGCTCTCAATAAAGCCGCTGGCATGCACGCTGGCCTTTGTCCGCGTCATGTATGAGATGACAAAAAGAAAGAATTGAAATGTTATCAACCACCAGACGAAGGCATAAAGACTCAACCGGAATAATTTTTCATAATGAAAATATACACGCTGTCCGATCCAGAAGGAAAAAAACAGCGCCCCAGCCCAGGACCCAAAATGATCGCTGAAGATAATGTTTCTTATGGATATCTTCAGGATGACATCCCCTGCTTCACAGGGTTGATAAAACTGCACGGCAGCATGGTGTTACACTTTCCGCACACATGCGTGGTTTCAGGCAGATCCGCAAAAGAATCGAGAGTATGCAGGTTTTCATTCAGCCGATCCCAGCATTTCCGACGATCAAAATCGTCCTCTGTCAGAGCATTCACCGGACACCTTTCGATGCATTTGCCACATTTTTTCCCGGCCTTGAGCAAGCAGGCCACGGGAGTCTCTATAAGCGGATTGTCGCCCAGGTCTGCTTCGGTAACCAGACTGCCAAATCGTCCACAGACACCCGCCGGTGTTATCAGCATGAAGTGGGTTCCAAATCGCCCCAGACCCGTCAGATGGGCAAGATGCTTGTGGGACCAACGTGCCATGAGACGCTTCTCGTCAAAATTGTGCGTGGCCGGTGTCAATCCGGATGCATAGCCTGCCGCTTTAAGAAAATCGGCGATAGTCTCCCCGGCCCGGTTGATGAGATCGTTGGTTTCGACATAAGCAACCCCCCAGTTTCTACACGGCCTGTTGCCGATACGATTCTCTTTGATAAGCTCTTTGACGAAGGGGATAAAAAAAACGATAACCGACCTGGCTGTTTTCAACAGGTCCTGTGGGTGCAGATGCTCATCCATGGCAATCTCCGGCAATACATCAAATCGCTGGTCAATGGGAGAGGAAACCAGCAGGGGCTTTCGCCACCAGCTCTCATGCTTTAACCTGGCTGGTTCCTCTACCACGTATGTTTCCAAAATTTGTCTTAATTCCGATACCAATGAATGATTCATTCTTCCCTCCAATAGAACATTAAATGTTAGCTGGGATGATGCAAATCAGTTCATTGTGTTCATTGTGTTTATTGAGTTGCTATCGGTAAACTGTATATGATCGCCAACACTTACCGTTTATACAACCCAAGAAACACAAGAAACACAACAAACCCAATGAACGCTTTTCCCCTCCAAGCCTCCACCCCTTGAACCCTGACCGTCCCCCTACAACCCTGTCCTTATTCCGCCCTACTGTCGGGAAGCATAAAACAGATAGCCAGGCAAAGCAGTGAAACAAACAGTGCTACCCAGAAAACGAACTGAACACTGGATGCAATGGACACCTGAAGTGAACCCCTGATTACCTCCGGCAGCAGCGCCTGAAATTCCGGACGCAGTAAATTCTCAAAACTTCTCTGGGACTGATTCGACAAGGCTTCCGGCAGAATTCCTATAGCGTCCATACTTGCCAGGCTATCGATGGTAGCAGTCAGTCTGGACATCAGCAAGCCGCCGCATATGCCGATACCCACTGTGCCGCCAAAGGTTCGCATAAACTGATGAGAAGCGGTCGCAACCCCCAGGTCAGAGGGATCCACGGCATTTTGAACAATCACGAGGGTTGCCAGTGCTACGAACCCCATGCCGAGCCCCACCAACTGGAATACGAGGAAACTGAAAAGCATGGAAGTTTCCGTATCAAAAGTCAGCGAAAGACCACAGCCCGCAACCAGGCACATGGCACCCATGATTGCCGCAGCTTTTGCACCGAGTCGATTCGATATCTGTCCGAAAATGATCGAACCGATGGACCATCCAAGACTCAGGGAAAGCATGGCGATCCCCACCTGCATGGGACTCTTGCCCTGGGCGCCTTGAATGAAAATGGGCGCAAAAGCAAAAAAAGCAAAAATGGCAAAGCTGCTCATAAATACGGAAGCATTTCCGATGGCAAATCCTCTTTTCTTGAACAACTCCAGGGAAATGATCGGGTCTTCAGCACGCTTTTCACAATAAATGAACCCTATTCCCGCAAAAATGCTTACCAGCAGGAGGACCATGACCTGGGGAGATCCCCAGGCAAAATCTTTGCCCCCCGCCAGAAACAGACTGAGCAATCCCACTATGGATACGGAAAGGGTCAAAACGCCAAGCAGGTCCAGGGACACCTTGCTGCGTTTTTCCCTTATCTCCACCAGGAAAAAGGCAATACCCCCTAACGAAAACAAGCCCAAAGGCACATTGATAAAAAATATCCATCGCCAGGATGCATAAGAGACAATGAAACCGCCCAACGTCGGGCCTAGAACACTGGCAATCCCCCATACCGAACTGGCGAAGGACATGGTCTTGGTCCGTTGGCCGGGCGGCGAGATATCAGCCAGCACGATATAGACCATGGCAAAGATTCCGCCGGAGCCGATACCCTGAAACACCCTGCAGACGATCAAAAAGGCCATGTTGGGCGAAAACCCGGCCGTGGCTGACGACAGCAGGAAAATAGCAATGGAAATCAAAAAAATGTGTTTGTTTTTAAAAAGATCGCCCAGCTTGCCGAATACCGGCAATGAAACAGCCCTTGCCAGAAGATAGGCTGAATAAACCCAGCTATACAGGTGCAGACCACCGAGCTCTGAAACAATTGTCGGCATAGCTGCCGTCATGATCAATGCGTCCATGGCCCCCAGAAACAGGGCCAGCAACGCGGAAAAAATAATCATCGTCCTGTGTTTTGAATCGATGATGTTCTGCCGGTGAATCCATATATAGATAATATCCTACACGGAACGATTTTATAAAACGAAACTTTGTCGCTTCTAAGGTGAATAGGAGTAAAAACCTAAATCAAATCTACCCAAACATCAACTGTGAACTCAATTTTACAGTGATGTCATAATAACGTTCCGATTGGTCTTATAGAGGGTCCCGCTAATAGCTATCTATCTTTTTCTTGCATCCCGATGAGATCGCACTTAGAATAAAATCGTTCCACGAATAAAATTATAAGAACGATTTTATGGAACGCGACGTTGTCGCTCTAAATAGTAAAATGTGTGGGGTGTATACTATGAAGGAAAAACCCATAGCTGCTGGGAAAAGTAGTTTTTCACTCATCGATTCCAATAAATTTTTCTCTGAGCTCGGGTTGATGAAAAATATTACCATACTGGATCTCGCCTGCGGCATGGGCGCCTACGCCGTGGCTGCTGCTGCTTATGTGGGGCCGTCAGGAAAAATAGTTGCCGTTGACCTGTGGGAAGATGGTATCCATTCCTTGAAAACTGAGATTCAAACCAGAAATATCGGCAATATTTTCCCACATGTTACCGATGTCAGTCGGCACATACCCATGGCAGATCATTCGGTGGATCTATGTCTCATGGCCACGGTGCTGCACGACCTCGTTCAAGACAACACGGACCAGGGGACCCTGAAAGAGATAGAAAGAACATTGAAGCCGGATGGCCGGTTAGCCGTGATCGAGTTCAAAAAGAAAGAAGGTCCGCCTGGACCTCCCATGAAAATAAGGATTTCGCCCAAAACTCTGGAAGCATTTATGCGGCCATTTAAACTTCTCCCGGCCAAAACGATCGATATGGGTGAACATCTTTATTTATCGGTCTATTATCGGTCATGAAATCTGAGTATTCGCCGCGGCTGGCAACGGGGAATACCTTGATGGAAAAAGGAGATAA
>CAWKCS010000015.1:0-49377 GCA_963848165.1 uncultured delta proteobacterium
TAAAAAAGGATGGATTCTTTGAAAGAAACGGAAAATCATTTTGCTTTAAGACGCTGTATCCTGAAAACCCTGTATGATTTCTTCAGGGCATACCCTTTTGGGCTCGCCGAGCTACGCACCATCGATGAGACCTGCCAATCCGATCCCGAGTGGCTCAACTGGAACATCGTCTACCTCGAAAAGTGTGGTTATGTGGAGCTGGACAAATCCATGGACTGCCCACCGTATGTTTCCTGCACGGCCTGCATCACCGCAAGGGGCATCGATCTTGTGGAGAATTTTCAGAAATTTGACAATAAATTCCCTGAGTTGCCATAATCCCTTGTGATCGTTGAGTTTACTTTTCTATTGACACTCCCGGCATACTATTTTATACACCTTGCAATCGTCTTTGGGCAAACAAAGCGTGATGGGTCTGCCCATAGCGCTTCCTGCTGCGGAACAACATATGAACAACTTTGAACGCAGAAAAAATATACGATTCAAGGCCGCCCAAGGGGCTTATGCAGTGTTGGGCCCGGAGACCTCCAAGCTTGGTCAGATCAAGGACATCAGCATGGGCGGGCTCGCTTTCAAATACCTTGCCGACGAAGCCCGGTCTAATGGTGCCGGCGAACTGGATATCATCATTCGCCAAAACTGCCTTTGTGTCAAAAACATCCCCATACAAACCGTCTCCGACTTCGAACTTGCCAGGGAAAATGCTTTCAGCACGGTACGGTTAAGACAACAGGGAGTTCAGTTTGTTGAACTGACGTCAGACCAGACGTCACAACTGGAATTCATCCTGAAGCACCATACCTCATGGATCGAAGAACCGTCTTAAAAGCATTCAGCTTTTTTCTCCTGATGCAGGGTCTGCCTGCCGCCAGGATCGTCAGGGCATTTGATTCTCCTGCTTCACCCAGGAAAGCCTCCCCAGGAGCAGCCCTTAAAAACCATCAACAACCCGGCTCTATCGATGATATCCTGCTGTCAAAAGATGACCGGCCGGCACTGCAGACCGCCTTGGATCGATTTTCCCGTATTCAGGCCATGGTGGGATACGGCAATTTCTGTCTCCTGGGACTTGACGACAGCCTGCGGGTTGCCAGGAACTATGCGAAAGTCGGTGCGTTTACGCACCAGGAAATTGAATTTATTGATAAATTGTTTCACACCGATGCCGGTATCTATGGCTTTCTAGGTGATAAAACATTTCACAATATGTCGGACACCATTGATGCATCAAAGATTCAAAAGCTCCCTGGAACCGGCAACTATCTTTTCAAAGGCCTTCCCCAGCAGATCTATCACCGGATATCACACGATATCGGCGATGGCGTTGTGCTCACAGCCGGTATCCGGGGCATGGCCAAGCAATTTTACCTGTTCCTGGGAAAAGTCAAGCAAACCAACGGCAATCTATCGTTGGCCTCCCAGGTCATAGCTCCCCCGGGTTATTCCTATCATGGGGTCGGTGATTTTGACGTAGGACAGGTCGGTTTCGGCGTCGCCAATTTTACCACCCGTTTCAGCCATACCACCGTATACAAAAAGATGACCCAACTGGGTTATGTTGTCTTTCGTTACCCACAGAACAACCGTCTGGGCGTCCAGTTCGAACCCTGGCATATTCAGGTCGTTTAACCCGGAGCCCATATGGGTCCAGGTTACGGAATAACGAAAAAAAGGCGGCTTGTATATGGCCAGAGGCGACCAACTCGGAAGACAATGGAAAATCATCAGGAGCTTGATCGCTTCCAAGCGGGGAAAATCAGTCCAGGACCTGGCCTCCGAACTCTCCTGTCATCCCAGAACCGTCTACAGAGATCTGGAGGCACTTCAGGTCGCGGGATTTCCCGTCTATACGGAGCGCAAGGAACAAAAAAATTACTGGTCTCTGATGGAGTCCGCAAAACATCAAATACCGATTCCCTTTAACATTACTGAGCTCATGGCGCTCTATTTCAGCAGTGATATGCTGAAAATGCTGAAAAATACACTCTTCTACGATTCTCTCGCGTCTCTTTTTCAGAAAATCAAGGCTACCCTGCCGCCTGAGTATATGACCTATCTGCAGCATGTTGAATCCAGTCTGAAGGTCGATCTGAAGCCGACCAAGGACTACAGCCGCTTCAGGGAAACCATCGACCAGATCAACGAGGCGATTCTCAACCGGCAGCATGTCCGCATAACCTATTTCGTCATGAACCGCCGGAAGACCTCCCAACGGGTTGTCGCCCCCTACAAGCTCTGGTTTTTTGATGGCACGTTTTACATGCTCGGCTTTTGTCATCTCAGGAAAGACATACGACTGTTTGCCGTTGACAGGATCCGAAAGATGGTATTAACAGACACTACCTTTGAAACACCACTGGATTTTAATATGGAAAACCTCCTGCGCAATAGTTTCGGCGCCTTTTTTGGCGATCCGGTTCAGGTGGTTATCCATTTTTCTCCGAGAATTGCCGGTTATATCGTTGAAAAGATTTGGCATGAGAGTCAAGTCGTGGAAAAACAGGAAGATGGATCCCTGATTTTCAAGGCGCAGACCGCCGGGACCGAAGAGATCAAGTTCTGGATCCTGGGTTGGGGGAAAGATGCCGTGGTGCTGGAACCCGACGCTCTTCGTGAAGAGATCCGCATGGAAGCCCAAGGTATTTTAAGAGAATACGGAACATCATGATACAACTCGATTCAAAACTGCCGGATGTCGGTGTCACCATCTTTACGGTCATGTCTCAACTGGCCAATGAGCACCAGGCCATCAACCTGTCTCAGGGGTTCCCGGACTTTGATGCCGCCCCCGATCTAATTCAACGCGTGGCCGACTACATGAGAAAAGGCGAAAACCAGTATGCCCCCATGCAGGGAGTACCTGCTCTGCGTCGGAAAATTGCCGAGAAGGTACGGGATCTCTATCATTACGATTACGACCCGGATACGGAAATCACCGTCACCTCCGGAGCCACGGAAGCGCTCTATGCCGCCATCACCGCGGTGGTTCACACGGGCGATGAAGTCATTATTTTCGAACCGGCCTATGATGCCTATGCGCCGGTGGTGAGACTGAACAATGGCATCCCGGTTTTCCTGCAGTTAAAGCCGCCTGACTATCACATCGACTGGGACGAGGTTGCGGACAGCCTCTCTGACAGAACACGTCTCATCATTCTCAATTCCCCCCACAATCCCACGGGCAGCATTCTCCGGAAATCGGACATGGCTGCCCTGGATACGATCCTGGCTAACACGGCAACCCTGATTCTGAGTGACGAGGTATACGAACATATTGTCTTTGACCATCAGATCCATGAAAGCATCATCCGTTATCCCAGCCTGGCCGCCAGAAGCTATGTTGTAAGTTCCTTTGGCAAGACCTATCACACCACAGGTTGGAAAATCGGCTATTGTCTGGCACCGGCCAACCTCTCCAGGGAGTTTCAACGGGTGCACCAGTTTCTTACATTTTCCACCAATACCCCCATACAACTGGCTTATGCCGACATCCTCGAACAAAAGGATCTGTATCATGACCTGGCTTCCTTTTATCAGGATAAAAGAGATGCCTTTTTATCCTATATGGATGGTTCGCGATTCAGACCCGTCCCCTGCAGTGGAACCTATTTTCAAATGATGAAATACGATGCTATTTCGGATTTGCCGGATATAGAATTCGCCCGCTGGATGACCATCGAGCACGGCGTTGCATCCATACCGGTTTCTGTATTTTACCACACCATGACAGATCATAACGTAGTGCGCTTCTGCTTTGCCAAAAAAGTAGAGACACTAGAAAGGGCTGCTGAAAAATTATGCAGAATTTAATTATTACCTTTATCCAGACGGAGTTGGTGTGGGAAGACATTCAAGCCAACCTGGACATGCTGGATAAACATATCGAGACCATCGTAAACCCCACCGATCTCATCCTCCTGCCTGAAATGTTTTCCACCGGATTCAGTATGAACCCGGTCGGACTTGCCGAAACCATGCAGGGAAGTGCCGTGGCCTGGATGATGAAAAAAGCAGCGGAAAAATCCGCCGACGTCACAGGAAGTCTCATGATCGAAGAAGACGGGCGCTATTTTAACCGCCTGGTCTGGGCAAAACCGGATGGTCGGATGTTTACCTATGACAAGAGACATCTCTTTCGGATGGCCGGAGAGGAAAAGGTGTATAGCGCCGGAACCCGTCAATTGACGGTGGAACTGAAGGGATGGCGTATCAGACCTTTTATTTGCTATGATCTTCGTTTCCCGGTCTGGATGAGAAATTCCGGCAAACCCTATGATCTGGCCATCGTTACCGCAAACTGGCCGGCATCCCGGGAAATCCAGTGGCAGACTCTTTTACGGGCCAGGGCCATCGAGAACCAGTCGTATGTCATCGGCGTCAACCGGGTCGGTGTGGACGGCAATCAAGTCGAATACAACGGCTATTCATGTGTTGTCGATTATCAGGGCAATGTCCATTTTCAAGAAGTTAAACACCCGCAAACGCAAACAGCGAGTCTTTCTCTAACGACCTTGCAGAATTACCGTAAAACATTCCCGGTCTGGATGGACAGGGACACGGAACTCGATCAGCTTTTCCATGAGTCAGATGAAACCGTCTGATATCCGTCTGCAGGAGGATCTGGAACGCCGCATCGTTCATGGGATCGCCTGTGAGTGGGAAAATGCACTCTGGGTACTGTCCCCCGATGACCGTCAACAGATGAAACAGCCCCTGTTCAGTCTGCGGACATTAAAAAGCCGGCTGGGTTTCTGGTCAGGGTCAAAAAATGAAATTACCATCAGCCGGGCATTTGCCCTGAACTACCCCTGGGACGATGTACGGGATGTCCTGTATCATGAAATGGCTCACCAGTATGCCGAGCAGGTTCTCAAAACTTCAGAAACGTCTCCCCATGGACCTGATTTTTTAGAGGCCTGCCATCGCCTGAGGGCCAATCCAAAAGCATCCGGCCGTTATAAACCGCTGCATGACCGGATACACAGCCGCTCCATCAGCAATCAGGACCGGATTCTGCTGCGTGTGAAAAAACTCATGTCCCTCGCCAAAAGTACCAATCGTCATGAAGCAGAAGCCGCCATGACCAAAGCCCACGAACTGATGAGAAAATACAATATCGAGCTGCTGAACAAGTCGTCTCATCGCAATTTTGTCAGCATGTTTATCGGATCTCCGGCGTTGCGGCATCACCGGGAGGAATACCATCTGGCCAACCTGTTGCAGAAATACTATTTTGTCCAGGGTCTCTGGGTATCCTCTTATGTCCTCGCAAAAGAAAAAATGGGACGTGTTTTTGAAATCAGCGGGGTTCCGGAAAATGTCAAGATCGCTTCCTATGTCTACGATTTCGTCAAAAACACCATCGACATGCACTGGCGCCGCTACAACCGGCAGGGAATGCTGAACCGATATCGCAAGACAGACTTTGCCGTTGGACTGATCGAAGGTTTCTGCAATAAACTGGCTGCCCAGAAACAAACACCATCACATCAGGGAACCACAACGGCCTTGATAACCATGGAAGATCCGATGCTCGGGGCCTACATGTCACATAAATATCCCCGCACCAAAACATTCCAGCGATCCGCTTCGAGCCAGGATGACCAGGTACTCAAACACGGGTTTGACATCGGTAAGGATCTGGTCATCTCGAAAGGGATTGAGGTGACGAAAAACAGTCAGAAGCTTTTGTCGGAATAGGCCGTTAGACAATAGACTATTAGCTATAAGTCGTTACAGTGCTAGTTGAAGTACGCAGGTAAAGCCTGATCCTACAGCTATAAGCAACTTAACAGCTTACAGCTTAAAACTTACAGCTTATGTAGATAGGAGAAATCTATATGAACAGACCCCTGATCATCGGCGTCATGGGAGGCGGCACCACCGCTGCCAAGGTATTGGAAAATGCTTATACCCTGGGAGTCCTGATCGCCAGACAGGGCTGGATTCTTTTAAATGGGGGAAGAAACACCGGGGTCATGGAATCCTCGGCCAGAGGTGCCAGTGACCAGGGAGGCCTGACCATCGGCATACTCCCGGGCAACAACCCCAAAGATGCATCCAAATATATCCGCATACCGATTGTCACCGGACTCGGCAATGCCAGAAACTGCATCAACGTCCTTTCCAGCGACGTGGTGGTCGCCTGTTCAGGCGGCATGGGAACCTTGTCTGAAATCGCCCTGGCATTGAAATGCGGCAAACCGGTCATTCTGCTGAACTACGAGGAAGAGAAACGATTTGAACCGTTTCAAGATGCAGGGCGCCTGTTCTATGCCGGTTCTCCCCAGGAGGTCATTGAACACATTCAGAATTTTATTTCTGAATGTGCAGACTGATAGACTGTAGACTATCAGTCTGTTAGACAAGTGATCTATATCGTTCTACAGACAATAATGGTATAGTTTCACGAAGTGAGGTTGCCGCAGATGCAAGGCGTTGGACCATGAAGCTGTAGTATGCTACCGCGAATGGTCCAAACAACGTAGTATATGCGGTAAGATCGCTTTACAGGGTGAGACTTAATGAGATGCTTATCAATTCTTATAAATCGGATTGGGCATGTCTATCTGCTTGGGATCCATTTCTTTCAAGGCATATTCAAAATAGACGCCGCTTTCGATGAGAAGATCGAACAGATCCGGATCGATTTTATGGTTTTCTTTCATAAATCGAATGATCTTGGTCGCCTCGGAAAGTTTCATGGGTTCACGATAAGGTCTGTCGCGGGCGGTCAGCGCTTCGAAAATATCTACAATAGCCAGAATCCGGGTCTGTAGCGGCAGTTCCTTTTCCGTAAGTCCCAACGGATAACCCGACCCATCCAACTTCTCATGATGCCCGCCGGCGAACTCCGGAACCTTCTCCAGTTTCATTGGGAAAGACAGCTGTTTTAAAATCTTGAGCGTCATGTTGGCATGATTCTCAACGACCATGCGTTCCTCGTCCGTGAGGTTGCCGTAGCGTATACTCAGATTCTTGATTTCGTCCTCGGTCAGGTAGGGTTGTTTTGTATTTTGAAACGTGTATTCTTTTTTCCCAATATCCCGAAGACGTGCGAGACTTTCTTCAGTCATGGGCTGACCGGTGTTGTTACAGGCTTTGATGAATTCAAGATCTTGAAGTAAAGTCTTCAAATTTTCAGATAGCAATTTATCGGCCAGCTTTAGTTTTGTCAGATCGACCTGCTCTTTTTGCAACAACTTCAGCTTTGCATCCAGGTGCGTATTGACCATTTCAGACGCAACCAGGGCAAAGCGGGTCTCGACCAAATTGACGCGATCAAAAATTGTTTCTAGTTTACTTGCCTTGTTGACGATATTTTCAGGCGTCGTCACCTTACCCACGTCATGCATCCATGCTGCCAGACGCAGCTCTTCCAACGCTTCCCTGGTAAAATGGATATCCTTGAAGGCGCCTGACTTGTCTTGGTTTATTTTCTCGGCCAGCATCATACTCAGTTGAACCACACGATTGATATGGCCACCGGTATAGGGGGACTTTTCATCGATGGCGGTGGCAATGCTCCGGATAAAGGCATAAAAGAGATTGTTCAGGTTTTCGATCAACTGGGCATTGGTCAGAGCTACCGCTGCCTGGGACGCCAGGGCGGCTACCAGGTCAACATACTCCTCGGAAAAAGAAATGAATTCACCGCTTCTCCGGTGTTTGGCATTCAACAACTGTAAGACCCCGATGGTCTCATTTTCGTGATTCTTGAGGGGCATGACAAGCATCGAATTGGTGTGATAACCGGATATAGCGTCATATTCCCTAGGGCCTGGAAATCGTTTACCTTCCGGCCCGTAAACATCTTTCACATTGATGGTTTCACCGGTCAAAGCAACGGCAGACGACACATTGGCATGATTGGGTTCACCATTGATGAACAGCGGCACATTGGGCAACTCGGTATCCACACCGCTCGTGCCGCCTATTTTGACCTGCATGGAATCATTCTGGACAATTTCAAATGTCAGTTCCTGGGTTTCCTTATCCAGCAGATAAAGGGTGCCGGCGTCGGCATTGGTAAGGGTCCGGGCCTCGATGACAATCCGTTCCAGAAGTTTCTTGGTATCCTTTTCCGCAGACAGGGAAAGCCCGATCTGGGTAAGGGTTCGATACCAGTGTTCGTTTCTGATGAGCGCCTCATCCGCAAGCTTCCGCTCCGTTATATCTTCTATAATTCCGTCATAATATTGTAAATCACCATGCTCATCTTTGACAGCCACGGCCGATACCGCCCCTATGAAACGCGTACCATCCTTCCGTTTGAGCGCAGTTCGATGTTCTTGGCAAAACCTTTTTTCGCCAGCCCCTCACTGAATTTCAAACGTTGGGATGGGTCTTCATACAGATCGGAAACATTCAGCGCAATAAATTCGTCCCGTGAATCATAACCAAACATTTGCACGATAGCCGGGTTCACTTCGATAAACCGTCCCTCTGCACCCACGGTGTTACGATACACACCCACATTTAAATTGTCAGTCAGGGATTTATATTTGCTTTCACTGTCCCGAAAAGCGGCTTCAACACGATTTCGATTTTGTATTTCCAGATCCAGCTGGTTGTGCTTCCGCCTAAGCTCGGCAGTTTGATCCCGAATTTCGGCTTCCATGTTATTGTATGCCTTGACCAGTTCTTCCTTGGCCTTTTTCTTCGCGTCTTTGGACCGTTTTTTTCCAATGGCACCCTGAATAACAGCGGACAATGTTTCTAAATCAAAGGGTTTGTCCAGAAAATCGTATACACCTTTCCGCAAAGAAGTAACGGCGGATTGTGTCGATGCATGACCGGTCATAACGATTACATTGGTTTCAAGTTCTTGATCATTGATGAAGTCCATGACTTCATAGCCATCCATTCCAGGCATCATCAGATCGAGCAAGGCAACGTCGAATTTCCTTTTGGACAGTTGTTCCACAGCGTCTTTCCCGCCACCCACGGCCGAGGCATGAAAACCCTGTTTGCTGAGAAACTCCACCAAGAGTCCCCGGAAATTGTCATCATCATCCACAATCAGTATCTCAGGTAACAACAATATCATTTCTCCTGCTTGATTTGCGACAAAATGGCGTCTGCCAAAACCAGGTCGTCATTTGTCGTAATTTTAAGATTATCTCCTGTACCCCGCAAGATGTTTACCGGCAAACCCATCCGTTCCAACAAAGCAGCATCATCCGTGGTTTCGAAGCCTGCCCTGGCTGCAGCTTCATGGGCATCACGAATGAGTTGGTAATGAAACGCCTGGGGCGTCTGAGCAGCCCATAGGTTCTCCCGGTTGATCGTTCCTTGTATCAGGCTGTCACCGTCCACCATTTTGAGGGTGTCCTTCAGGGGCACGCCCAAAATACATGCGCCCGAGATCTTGGCTTTGTCGATACAGCGCGATATCATCTCCGGCCGTATCAGAGGGCGCACACCATCATGAATTACCACGATACCGTCCCTGCCGTCAATGGATAGAATGCCGTTGAACACCGAATCCTGCCGCCGTTTACCCCCGGCCAGAACCTTGACCGGTGTGTCTAAACACAATCCTGAAAGAAGTTGCTCCCGGCAGTACCGGATATCCTTTTCCGGCACCACCAGTAAAATCTCATCCACCTCCGGACATTTACTGAAGGCCAGGACGGTATGGCACAGCACCGGTTTTCCCTGCAGTAAAAGATACTGTTTGGGTGTAGACCGATTCATCCGGACGCCTTTTCCGGCACTGACAATGATAGCATGTGTCTTCATTATCTTAGGTATTTCAATTCTCCCGGCAGCGGTACATCCTTTCCCATGGTGTCTTCGCCGTAATTGGCGCCGGCAAGAATCTCGATATCCTTCAATGCCCGGACATCACCCTCAAACTGAACGTCAGTAATTTTTTCTTTTTGAATTTTGCCACCGGCCCACTGGATATCAAGAACACTGCTGGCGTCAAAACGATCTTCGCCGACACATAACTCCACTTCGCCACCGTAGTGCTGTACGATCTTGGCCACCAGGAGGCTGGGTCTCATATGAAAACCGAGGGCCATTGGAACACCCACCCTGATAACCGATCGTTCGATATTTTCATTCAAAATTTCTTTGGCCAGGTCTATACCGGTCGTCAGGAAGTGGCAGACAAAGAAAAGACCATAGTTGATGGTTCTGTCCAGCAATTTTTCCGGATTGACCAGATCAGACAACCTGCTCTGAACCTTTTTATATATATCTTTATATCCGGCATCATGAAGATGTCTCTCGTAAAGATGCAGCAGACGACCGATCATCTGCAGGAGATGAAATACAACCGAAAAAAAACTTCTCAGCTGTTTGAGTTTTCGATTCCCGAATCGATAGCCGCCATGAATCACGTAGGTATCAAAAGACGATTGAAGATTATGAACCAGCATTTCAAAACGCCGAATTTCAACTTCGTTTATTTTTTCGGGAACAAGCGCTTGCATCTCATCCAGGTTGTAATGCTCATAAAACACGAACTCGTCAAATGAATGGGCAATTCTTAACAACTCACTCGATATTTTAACGATGTTTTTCTTTTGAACATCCTTGGATTCATCATCGATGTCATAGTTCAATATTTCCTGGGTTGTTATGGTCGGGAAATCTTCTTTTTTAAAGGTTGCGTCCGGAAACGGAATCTGGAGCAGACGTGCCTCTTGTATGATAACCGGTGCCAATCTGATCAGCGAACGGGTCAAAAAACGGGATGTTCTTGCACCTTCACTTTTAAATTCCTCAGCCCCCGGCAAGTCATAAAAAATCATTCGGTTCTGAATGTGCATCTGAGAATAGGCACCCAGACTCAGGTGGCGAATGGCGGCGGTGAGTTCTCTGTAAAAATACCAGGCCTTGCTGTTTTTTGCGCCATGAAAATCGAGAAAGTCCTCCAACACTTGAGATGAACCGATAAGCCGGGAATAGAGATTCTTGGTAAAATGCGCCGTGTCCACATCGCATGTCGCAATATAAAGACAGCATTTGATATAATCGTGGGAAAATATGCGCGCTTTTTCAAGAAAAGAAAGGTTATTTTCAATAGATTCCATGGATAAATTGCTCTCGTTTTAGGTTTTAGGTGTTAAGTTTTAGGTGGCATAGCGCTTAGCGCTAATGGATGGAATTTCTGTCTGTACCAGTCGGAACGATACAGTGACATCCACAATATCTGCTGGCAACTGATATCCTGTAGACAAAACTTAAAACCTAAAACTTAAAACCGAGATTCTTATCGGCCAAAGCAGCTCATAAGCCGAATTTTGTGCCCAAATCAAGTTGCCCTGATTCGGGTAACGATCATTCATCTAGGATGACAGTTGCCTGCCACCTCTTGCGACCTACCCGGAAGCTCGAACGGGCCGTTCTCAAACGCTTCCCTATTTGGTCTTGCACCGGGTGGGGTTTACCAAGCTTCCCCGGTCACCCGGGGAACTGGTGCGCTCTTACCGCACCATTTCACCCTTACCTGGTGCTCTTTCAAGCACCGGGCGGTATACTTTCTGTTGCACTTTCCTTCGCGTCACCGCGACTCCACGTTATGGAGCACCCTGCCCTGTGGTGTTCGGACTTTCCTCCCGGTTAACCAGGTTAACCCAGCGATCGTTTGATCTGCTTTGGCCGATAAGAATCTACGGTTTTAAGTGTTAAGTTTTAGGTGTTAGGTTTTGGTTACGGCGTGTTCGAAGCTGATATTACAAGCAAATAACTTTCTCAACGTTTAACCGCCTAAAACTTAAAACATAAAACCTAAAACCATTACAGCTTATAGCTGTAAATAATCCGCTGACATTGCGGACAGTACATGAGCGATTCAAATCGCTGCAGTTCATTGTACATCTGGGGCGGTATGTTCATATGACATCCCGCGCATACAGCATCTACAACTTCAGCTATAGCCAGATTACCGATCCGGCTCCGAACCGACTTGAATGCTTTCAGGATATCCGGGTTTACGGTATCCAAGACTGTCTGAAAATCCGCCTGAAGCCCGGCAAGCCTTGAGCGATCTTCCTCGGCAGCCTTTGTTATATCTGCCTTTTCTCCGATCACTCGAATTTTAGCGGACTCAAATGCTTGTTTTTCCTCACTTAGTTGTGTCTCGGCATTTTCGCTCTGCTCAAGGATTTCCAACATCTGGTCTTCTATCTTGGAATTGGCATTTTTGAGATCGTCGATCTCTTTCAGCAAAGCCTGATACTCCTTGTTGGTTTTGACGGATGTCAGTTTTTCTTTGCTTTTGGCAATTTTAGGAAGATTCATATTGGCATCCGATTCCAATGACCGATATTTCTTCTGGTATTCTTCACGTATGGATGCTTTTTCCTTTATCGTTGATTCAAATTTCTCTAATTCCAAATCAAGGATGGCCATTTCTCCGTCCACTTTTCCGAGTCTTTTTTCGATTTTCTGGATATCTGAATCGATGGCCTGAAGCCTGACCAGTATCGCTATTTGTTCCCGCATAGCCATGCTCTCTCCTATTCCATTGTTGGCATTGACATATCGTCTAAATACGGTGTTGCCTGTCATGTGTCATGAACTGTCCGGTCATATAATCACAAAAGGGTCTTTTTCAAATCGGTAAGATTCCACTTCCAAAACCAACCCTTTGTCATGAAAGTGACGGCTCAGTCGTTGGGCAAATGTTTCGACAATCAGATGCTCTGATGCAAAATGGCCGATATCGATAAGCGCCTTTTGGGCAAATTCAAAATTCCGCGCATCATGGTATTTCAGATCACCACTGATGAACACATCTGCCCCGGAATCAAAAAAAGCACGGACCATGCTGGAACCACTTCCTGAGCAGACAGCCGCCGTTTTAACGCTCATGTCCGGATTCCCGGCGACCTTGACGTGACTCAGATCCAGTGCCTGCTTGAGATTGTTGGCCAACAAGGCAAGGGATGTTGGTGGCTACCAGACTTCCCATCCTTCCAAAACCGGGTTTCCCTGAAACCCCATCAATGGACAAGGACGTGGTATTGCGCAAACCGATCCTGGATGCCAGAACATCATTAACACCATCCTTGATCCTGTCGAGATTGGTATGGGCGGTATAAATAGCCACATGATGATCCAGCGCCTGCTGAATGACAAAACCCTCCAGCCTGCTGACATCTATGGTGGTGAGTGGCTTAAATATCAGGGGATGGTGGGTAATAACAAGATCGACATCTGCCTGCCAGGCTGCCGATATCACTTCGGGCAGGGGATCGAGTGCCACCAAGATCCTTTCAACCTGCCAGTCGCGATCTCCCAGTTGCATGCCGCTGTTGTCCCATTCCTCGGCAAATTCACTGGGAACGATCTCTTCAACAGCATCGATGACCTTGCCCAGTTTACAGCCCATTCCATCTCCTATACGACATATCTTCTCAGGATATTTACATACCGTCAAGAAATAAAAAAAGGCGTGGTTCGGTTGAACTGCCACGCCTTTACATCAACTTTTCCATTGGTTAGAAAAGTCAAGCATCCAATCAGCCGACCCTAACAGGTCTTTTAAAAATCATTGCTCCCACTTTCTGTTTTCTTTGGTGGGCCCACCTGGGATCGAACCAGGGACCTACCGGTTATGAGCCGGTGGCTCTGCCAGTTGAGCTATGGGCCCTGAACATCCTGCAAACAGAATCGTTAGTACCCGTCAAGATGATTTTTGTCAAGGATTAGGTTTCAATGAAACTCTTTAATTTTCGACTCCTCGTGGGATGTCTCAGCTTTCGAAGCGCCTTGGCTTCGATCTGCCGGATTCTCTCCCGCGTGACGGTAAAATCCTGACCGACCTCTTCAAGGGTATGGTCCGCTTTTTCACCGATGCCGAAACGCATTCGTAACACTTTTTCCTCCCTGGGTGTCAGCGTCGCCAGCACTTTGCGGGTCTGTTCTGCCAAGTTCAGATTGACGGCCGCATCCGAGGGCAGAACAAATTTCTTGTCCTCGATAAAATCGCCCAGATGGCTGTCTTCTTCTTCCCCGATGGGTGTTTCAAGGGAGATGGGTTCTCTCGCGATCTTGAGTACCTTGCGCACCTTGTCCAGAGGAATTTCCATTTTTTCGGCAATCTCTTCGGGTTTTGGTTCTCTGCCGAGTTCCTGTACGAGGTATCGTGAGGTCCGTATAAGCTTGTTGATGGTCTCGATCATATGGACCGGGATACGAATCGTCCTGGCCTGATCAGCAATGGCCCGTGTGATCGCCTGCCGAATCCACCAGGTGGCGTAGGTCGAAAATTTGTAGCCCCTTCGATATTCAAACTTATCGACCGCCTTCATAAGTCCGATATTACCTTCCTGTATCAGATCGAGAAACTGTAACCCTCTGTTGGTGTATTTCTTTGCAATACTGACCACCAAGCGCAAATTGGCTTTTATCAGCTCACTTTTGGCTAGTTTTGCCCAAAAACGCCCTTCATTGACATTGGCGATGATTCGCTTCAGGGCCCTGCCGTTGGTTTTTGTCGCTTGCTCTTTTTCTTCGATTTCATCGCGTATTTTGGCCAGGCTTTATAAAGAGTTCCCATTTCATCCCGCGTGAGCGTGCAATGTTTTTTAGCCCATCGTGATAAATGTCGTTCTTGTTTTTCAAACTGTCTCGAAGATCCTTGATGGGCATGCCAAAGGCTTCGGCACATAAGGTCATCAACCGGTGCATCGCATCGAACCAGTCATTGAGCCTTTTGATGTCTTCCTCCATCTGGTCGATAACCGAACCTTCCAGACGCCATCCTTTCAGCGATTCAAAAAGTTTGATGTTTCTGCGGGAAATACACCGCCGAATCCTGCGCTGTTCATCCGCCGGCAGGTTGTCTGACATGAGTTGTTCCCTGAAAATTTTGTTTTCATCATTGATCGCTTTTATCTCCGTTACGGTGACGACAAAATTCGCTATTTGAACCACTTCATCGATAAACGTGTCGCCTTCGTCGATATCCCGCAGCACATGCTTGGGACGCAGCTCTCCTTCTTTGATGTGCTCGCCCAGTTTCAGGATATAGTCGACCCCCATGGTGGTTTCAAGAAGCGACTTCAGCACATTCTGTTCGCCGGCCTCAATTTTTTTGGCGATCTCAACCTCCCCTTCGCGGCTCAACAGGGTAACCAGTCCCATCTCGCGGAGGTACATTTTTACAGGATCTGTTACCGTGCCGAAATCGGGCAATGCTTTCTGACCTGTCTTGGTCGTCTTCTTTTCCGCCGCTTTAAGCTTGGCAATCTGTTTGGGTATATTTTCCTTGTCGGTAATCGTGATATCCATTTCACCAAACATGATCAAGGTGTTGTCAATCTGATCGGCTGATACTTCCCCGTCGGGTATCAATTTATTGATCTCCTCGTATGTCAAAAAACCCTGCTTTTTTCCTTTGGTGATGAGTGTTTTCAACTTCTTCTGGTTCTTGATCGCCAGGTTTTTCTTTGGTTGGGTTTTAAGCGCCTTCTGTTGTGTTTTTTTCATCTTAGGCGTTGCCTTTTTCGTTAGAGCCTTTTGTTTTTTCTTTGCCACGGCTTTCTGTACCGGATGCTGTCTTTTCAGGTTCAGATTCGAGCGTGTCTGTCTTCTATTTCTGGCTTATCCTTTCAGTTTTTTTGGTTTTTAACCGGTCTTTTCTTGGATGTTTTAGGGCTTTGGAGTTGCGATCTTTTTCACGGCACGTTTTCTTTTTTTCAACGAAAGTACGGACTTCTTCTTGGGTTTTGCCGGGGCAGTTTTTTTGGCTGCCGTTTTTTTTATTTTGACGGCCTCCGTTTTCGGTTTCTTGACCGGTTCTTTGGCCGCACGTTTTTTTGCTGGTACTTTTTTGGATGTGGCTTTTGGGGTTGTCTTTTTAAGGGTCTTTTCTTTGGGTTCTGCTTTTTTCACCATTGAATCCAGCCTCCTGCCATCTATCTGTTGCCTAAATTGATGCGATCTTGGTATCAGGATATTTTTATTCGCTTAGTTCCTGTTTCTGCCGTTCATTTGAGACAGCAATGTTTTGCTTCTCCTGAAGCAATTTAAATAAAAGATCCTGATTGTTATCTTTTTCCGCTGCCTTAATTTGCTCCGTCAGGGAAACGCCGTACCGTAGAGGGCTGTTTTGGATAAACTTGGTAATCACTTTGAGACAGCCCTTCCGATTCCACATTTCTTCCTTTATAGATAACGAAGCTAATATATTCCTTTTTTCGTCCCCGTCAACAATGGAGATCAAATTAGATACATCACGATCCTTTTCATTTTTCATGGATAGTATCAATTCCCCGAGTGTTTTTAAGGATTCGGTTACAAAGTGATCTAAAACCTTGTTTTGAATGATATCCGGCAAAATTTCCGGATATTGGAGCATCATGGCAAGGATCTGCCGTTCCAGTCGGGTACCTGTTGCCTGTTGCCTGTCCGTTTTCTTCAAAGGCCGTTTTGAATGATTTTCTTGCTGAATGTGACCTGTCGGTCGGTTACGATAGGCCGCACTTCGCTTTTTGGATCGCTGCGGCCAGCCTCATCGACTTTTTCTTTGAGGCTGTATTCTTTCACCCCGAGGTGTTCCGACACCTCCTTGATGTAGGTTTCTCGCGCGGTAGCATCTTCGATGGACGCCAGGGGCATTTTCAGCTCCTCGAGAATTTGCATTTTCCCATCCACCGAAAGCCCGTATTTTTTCTGAGCCGATCTCCATGATGAACATAATAACGCTGCGTGATTTGGCAGCAAGCGCCTTAAAAGCCTCTAACCCGTATTTCCGCATAAAAGAATCGGGATCATGCCCCTTGGGCAGCAGCATCACCCGGGCCTGCATGCCTTTTTCGATAAATATTCCCACACTCCTCAGGGATGCCTGAATACCGGCATCATCCCCATCGAATACAAGGATCACCTTTTCTGCAAACCCCTTGATCATGTGGATGTGCTCGGTTGTCAGGGCCGTCCCCAGGGTTGCGCCCGCGTTTTCCACGCCATATTGATGCAGGGCCAGCAGATCGAAGTAACCCTCTACGATGTAGACGGTCCGGGTCTCCCGGCATTTGTTGCGCGCAAGGTGCAGTCCGTAAAGCGACTTGCTTTTACTGTAAACCGGTGTCTCGGGGGAATTCAGATATTTCGGCAGCGATTCATCCAGAACCCGCCCACCAAATCCGACCACCTGTTTGTTAAGATTATATATGGGAAAAACAATCCGTTCCCTAAAGCGATCATAATATCCCGTACCCGATTTTCGTGGAATCACCAGTCCTGATTTCTCGATCAACTCTACGGGAACACGCTTGTTTTGAAGATAATTCCGAAGCCCGTCCCAGGCATCGCGTGCGTAACCCAGTTGAAACCGGTCGATAATCGATGGCGCCATCGCTCGTTTTTTAAGATATGCCATGGCCTGTTTACCATAGGATTCGTGCAGCAGGTTCCAGTGGTAGTAGTCCATGGCCATGCGATTGATTGCAAGCAGCTTTTCTCTTTCACTGATCTGTTCACGCATGGCCTGGGACATTTTTCGTTCCGGCAGGTCTATGCCGTAGCGTCTCGCAAGAAGTCTTACCGCTTCGGGGAAGGATACGCCGTCGTGCCGTATGAGAAAGTTAAAGACATTACCGCCGGTATTGCACCCAAAACAATGAAAAATCTGTTTGGCCGGACTGACGGTAAAGGAAGCGTCCTTTTCGGTATGAAAGGGGCAGAGGCCACTGTAGTTTTTACCTGTTTTTTTCAGCAGGACATAATCTGATACAACTTCAACGATATCTGCGGCGTTCTTGATTTCTTCAATTTTTTCTTCTGGAATAAAATTGGACAAAAAGAGCGCCCCCCATGGCATCAAAGCCTTTGAAACCGGAGATATTGGCAGGATCTTAAATAGTGATTTGATTTCATCCCATGCCGTTTCCAGCAGAGAAATGGTTTCAAATTTTAAACCGTTAATATATTAGCTAATATTCGATTTTATGTCAAGTGGAAGATTTATTGCAGAGGCCCGCGTAGCGATGGATATGGCTTCCGCCAGATTCAGGCTTTCCGCGTAAAGCGCTTTCCCTGTAATAACACCCATAACGCCCAAGGGCTCCAATGGCAGAAGATTGCGAATATCCTGGAGCGTCGAGACACCGCCCGAGGCAACAACGGGTATGGAGATGGTTTCAGCCATTTTTCGGGTTTCTTCGATGTTGGGACCGGTCTGCATCCCATCCCTATGAATATCCGTAAAATTAATCGCTGCCACACCCTGATCCTCAAACTGCAAAGCCAGATCCACAGCCTTTGTCTGGGTGTTCTCTGTCCAGCCTTCGATAGCCACCAGGCCGTTTCGCGCATCGATAGCCACAACAATCCGGCCGGGAAACAGCCGACAGGCATCCCTGACAAGTTGGGGATTGCGAATGGCTTCGGTACCGATAATGATACGGTATACACCTAACTGGAGATAGCTTTCGATGGTCTTGAGATTCCGAATGCCGCCGCCGACCTGAACCCGTGCATTGACGCTGACAACAATATCCCGGATGGTTTCTGCATTTTTAGGTCGTTTCTGGATGGCGCCATCAAGATCGATAACATGGATAATATCCACGCCGAATGCATCCCATTTCTGAGCCATGGCAGTAGGATGGTCTGAAAAAACAGTTTCGGCGTCCATCCGCCCCTGGGAAAGACGTACACATTTACCGTTCTTGATGTCGACAGCAGGAATAACAATCATGGTTTTGGAAATGTTGATATCAGATCTTCAAGGCCCTCGGTAGCCATTTCCCGGGCTGTAATCCAACGGGCCTTTCGTTTAATAAAGGCGCCGATCTTGAGAATGTTCTCAGACAACGCCTGCTGTGTCTCTTCAAAAATACCGCGCCACACAATTTGCCCATCCGTCGCCCTCACCAGAAAAAGGCTGAAGGATACCGACGCCGGCGATTCAACGGAATAGCTGGTTCCCACACGTTCCTTGAATTGGAAGAGATACCCCATAAGGATTGCATCCACTTCCTTTTCATTCCCGAATGTCGCAACAAGTTCAGCCATCCTGACAACCCCATTCTGACCGGCCTGCAGGTTTGGAAGCATCTCGTCCGTCTGATCAGGAAAAACAAACCGGTACGCCTCATCATTCATGAGCAGTTTTATCAAGAGTTCCGTCATGAATTCTGCGGTCCCTTCCGGCACATCCGCGACAACATGACGCCGTTTACAAAAAGCACAATCGATGTGGATCTTGCCGCCATAAATCGCATGCAGGTCTTGAAACGGCATGATCAGAATCGTTTCAACACCCTCCAAGGTTTTATCCGGTGAGAATTCCTCCTGTGGCGCCGCGCAGGATACCAAGACGAACAAACCCAATATGAAAAAAATAGCGCGCATGGCCTTGCCTGAATTTGTGGAAATCTGAGTAGAAGCTATCTCAAAAAAGTTACAGGGAGCCTTTTGTGGAATGAACACCTGCAATACGGTCATCCAGTGAAGTGGCAATATCAAGGGATCTGCCGACAGCTTTAAACATAGCCTCGATGATGTGATGTTCATTTTCTCCGTATCCCACATCGATATGCAGGTTCATACCACCCCGTGTGGCAAAAGCCCTGAAAAATTCTTTGCCCAATATGGTATACGATTCTCCGGTCTTGGGAATATCCGATGGCAGGCGATAGACAAGAAAAGGCCGCTTGGATAAATCGACAGCAACAGATGCGATGGCCTCATCCATGGGGGTTACAGCATATCCATAGCGCTGAATTCCTTCCCGCTTACCGAGCGCTTGGTCAAAAAGGTCGCCCAGCACCAGACCGACATCCTCTATGGTATGATGAAAATCAACCTCGATATCCCCTTTGGCACGAATGGTCAGATCAAAAAAGCCGTGCGCTGCCAAGAGAGTCAACATATGATCGAAAAAGGGGATACCGATGGCGATATCGCTAATACCCGTACCATCAATATTTAGTTTGGCTTCAATAACGGTTTCGGTTGTCTTTCTTGAAAGCTCACTTTGACGATCCATGCTCTTGAATTCCCTATAATTTTTATAACATATTGAAATAATTGATCCTATAAGATTGATTCACGGTTGACATCTATACCATAATCGTATAGAAATCAAGACAAAGTTCTTTAAAGCTTGGTAGTGTGTCCATAATCCCAGCCCATAAAGAGTGGTCATCCCATGAATACCATTGAATATTCAGGCCCTGAAAGACGCACCTTTGTCCGGATCATTTACAAACCCTCTCAAAGAGCAATCCTGAAGATAGCTTCCCATGAATTCGAAGTGCTCGATGTCAACGAGTCCGGCATCCGTTTCGCCAATCCATCCGACAAGACGCTGGCAACCTTTGTGCGAGGCATGCTGATTTTGCTCAATGGTGACCGTCTTGAGATCGATGGTAAAGTGGAGTGGGTACGAAACCCGGAAGTCGGCATGAGCCTTAACTTTGTGATCCCTCCGGAAGCCATCGAAAAAGAGCAGCGCTATATCATCCTTAACTGCGACTAAATTCGCTGCGCGAATTTAGATGTCGCGACTGCGTCGCTTTTAGATACACATTGTTGTTAATATTTAATCCCTTGCAGATTAGCCAATATCCCTGTTTGTCGCTTGAAATTTTGCTGAATCCAAGTTACTCGTTTGATGGTTGCCACAAATATGCTCCGTTTTAGGTTGCTTGCCGAAGCAGTTTCAACACGCTATTCTGTCTCTATATAAGCGGCAACGCCGCGTCATATAAAATCGTGCAACGATTTTATTGTGGTATTTAGTTCATATTTTTTGGAGAAGATTTTTCCAAACCACGCCTCAAATGGTTTCCGATACGGCAGGTAACCACAACATATGGATCAGTTTGGGAATCTTTTCAGTGTGGCCCGATAATTGCTTATTACATGCAGCAAGAAGTGGTTCTGTTTAGGCCTTACAACACCTAACCTCGGTATATCATGGCAGATAGAACAATGCACACTATGTTTTATAAAATGTTCAGATCAGGAAGGTAGGATATATGCTACGATTGGGGTCAAATCTCTTTCAGATGAGAACGGTACGTGACGATGATATTCTTATTTCCAGGCTGAGACTGCTGATTGTCATGGCCAAAGCCTACCTGCAGGATACATCCCTGGGAAACTACAGCCTGCGCTCTATTATTCGCAACGCGGGTCAGGTCAGCTGCTTTCTATCAAACTGGCAGTCGTATCTGAATCATCTCGAAAGCAACCAAAAATCTCCAATAAACATTGATATCGACCATATTTTTTACCAGCGCATCAAACTATTGTCGATCATGGTAAAATCCATCGCCCAGGGAAACCCTCTGGGAATCCACCGCAAGGCTGCTCTCAAGAGTAATGTCGATTATGTTTCTGAAATTCTCCCCTACCTCCAGCCGTTTCACCGAACCGCCCTTTCAGTGGTTAAATAGTGTCCGTCCGGAAACTTAGTTTCATGGTTATTTTCGCATTATGCCGAAAGGCAGGACGAGCATGATGGCGGTACAAACCTTTCGGTTCAATTCATTGACTGCCCCAGATTTTTCCCGATAAAAATCACGCCTGGCCCCTGGGATTTGAATTCAGACAATCTGCGCTGCAGCACTTCCCGGCCAAATGGGTGGATGGTATTCAATTCCGTGGTGTTGATGAATATCTGATAGTATCTGTCCTGATTGTCCGTTAAGGCATTGACAAGTTCGGACGCTGAACTGCCATCAAAGTCGCCGGTGAGTTTGACATGGAGAGTCTCGGTGGTCTTGTGCGTAAACATATGAAAATTATTCGCCATGGTATTTCTCCTTTCAATGACCGCTATCCCGGATTTCTCATCACATTCCAAGGTATCTTTCGATGAAAAGAGGTGTCATGCACATCTCATGGATACTGAAATGCAAGAAGTGTGCACAATAAGATCCTTAAGCAATTTTATCTGACGTGATGGGGACGTATCTTGGGACCGGAGGCTTGTTCATCTAATATTTTCAGGATATACAAATTGAACCATAACATGGAAAAATCAGATGTGACAAATGAGAGGGTATTGTACTGGTCACACCATCTATGTAATTAATTACATAGATGATTGAGCAATAGATGGCGGTGTGGCATGTTTTACACACATCTATTATCGTTTCGATCTTTCAAGTCTGATTGTTACGAGATTGTGGCTGTCCGGGCATTGCAGGTGAATACGATCCCCGTCCCACCATGGTAGGGATCCGCCAAATTGAAATGTCTGGAGACTTGGAAAAATATCATGATAGAACCAACCACATAAACCTGCCGGGTTGTGACAACTTATTTCAAAAGAGTCACCAACGTTATGGCCGGCACTGCATGTGCCTTCCGAGCCTGTAACGGTTGCAACAACCTTGTAACCAATCTTTGGATCTTTTGCCATGGTGGTATCCTCCTTGTCTTGAACCGCAACAGCGAGCATCTTCCCCGTGGCTTGTGGAAAATCCCTTTTTTTCGGAGCTGCGAAGAATCTTCAATTGTCTCAGGAATGGATCTTATTTATTACAAAGCAGGTGAATGGTGGAGATGAGGGGGCTCGAACCCCTGACCTCAGCGTTGCGAACGCTGCGCTCTCCCAGCTGAGCTACATCCCCGTTTTCACACTTTGTTTTGCGTTTGTGTAAGTTATTTATGCGGCCGAGTCAAGCAAAATAGGATGTTGCGTAGGCTGCATATCATGATTAATATACCCTAATCTAAACGTTTTATCTTTAAAAGCCACATCGTCGCCTTTGATGACACTGTGGTACGATTTTATTTGGAGAACCTCATGAGTTACCGGATTACCCTGAAAAACGCTTTTAAAAACTATACCCTGGACCAGGACAAAAGTCTGTCTCCCCAAGAGACCGTCGAGCGTTTCAGGGAAAAATTGAAAAGGTGTCGACCTTGACATCCTCGAGAAAACCGAACGGATCGATAGCGGTCGTCTGGGCATTCCGGTATTCTTCAGTCAATGTGGAAAGGACGCGCAGGCTGTTATCGGCACAAAAAAACAGATGGGCAAAGGGGGCACCCCTCAGCAGGCTGAAGCCAGTGCCGTCATGGAACTGGCAGAGCGTTTCAGTTTTTTCAGTTTCTGCAAGGACCCGAATAATTTTGTGACCGGAACGCCTGTCGACATGAAAGAAAACGCCCTTCCTTTTGAAGAAATTGCCAAATCGGTTCACGATGATTCAAAAGAACTGGAGATAAGCCGTAAAATTTATGAAACACTTTCCATGAAATGGACCTGGGGATTCAATCTTACCCGCAACAAACCGGTTCTCATCCCCTTTGACTGGTTTTTCACCATCAATGAATTCAATGGCCCCTCTGCCGGCAATTGTGCAGAAGAGGCCATCTCCCAGGGAATCTGCGAAATTGTTGAACGGCATGTTTCTTCACTGGTGAGTCAGGGGAAACTGTCGGTACCGATGATCAACCCCGAATCAGCCACAGATCCCCTGGTCGTTGAAATGCTGGGGAAATACCAGGCCAACAACATACGGGTTTTTCTGTCTGACTTTTCCCTGGGTATGGGAATTCCCACGGTTGGGGTTCTGGCATATGACCCGGCCACATTCCCGGAAAAAAGTGAAATTGTCTGGACCGCCGGTACCACACCTGATCCCCAGAAAGCCCTGAGTCGGGCCCTTACCGAAACCGCCCAGCTGGCCGGTGATTTCAACTCGGGTGCCAATTATGTGGCCAGCGGTCTTCCGAAATTCAGAAGCCTGGAAGCCGCGCAATTCATTACGGACACAAAAAACCGGATCAATATCGATTCGTTACCGGACATTTCCAATCCAAACATCAAGGTAGAAGTGGAAAACTGTATCGCCGCCTTGAAACAAAGAGGTTTAGACGTACTGCTCATCAACACGACCCATTCCCAACTCAACATTCCGGCTTTTTACACCATCATACCGGGAACCCATTTTCGCGAACGGGCCGCCGGAACCAGTGTGGGCATGTTTTCCGCCAAGCTGATCACGGAAAGCAACCCGCCCGAAAAAGCATACGCCAGGTTATTGGAAATAAACCAGCAGTTACCGGATAAATATTATGTCCATTTTTACATGGGGCTCTGCCTTCTGTCCCTGGGACAGCCGGAGAAGGCACTGAACCGCCTGGAAAGAGCTCGCGATCTTGACCCGCAGGCACAGGATATCCCGAGCATCTATTCGTATCTGGGGGTCGCGCACAAGGAAATGGGGTCCTGGGAAAAAGCCCTTGACGTCCTCAAGCAGGGCGAAACATATGATAAAGAACGCACCGACATCTACAATCTGATGGGATTTTGTCATTTCAAACTGAAACAACATGAACAGGCCATAGAAAATTTTGCCAGGGTTTTGGATCTGAATCCGGGGTCTGCCATCGACTATGCCAATATCGGCTCCAATTACCGGGAATTGGGTGACAAAGAAAAGGCCATTTATTTTTATGAAGTGGCGCTTTCAATAGACCCGTCCATCGAATTTGCCAGGGAAAACCTGGAAAGGTTGAAGCATGCCAAGTAAACCGACTGACAACCCTCTTGAAAATGATCGATTTCTATCCACGTCGACTCCTGGCGGCGATTGAAGCCGGGGAAGCCATTCAGAAGATCTACCATACCGGCTTTCAGGTGGAATACAAAGATGATCGCTCCCCGCTGACCCTGGCAGACAAAACCGCCCATGAGATCATTGTTCAGCCATCTCCTTAAATCCGGCATACCGATCCTCAGCGAGGAAGGCAAGGCGATCCCTTTTCAGGAGCGCAAAGTCCTGGAAAACGTTGTGGATTGTGGATCCATTGGACGGCACCAAGGAATTTGTCAAAAGAAATGGGGAGTTTACGGTCAACATCGCCCTGGTAAAAGAGGGCACCCCCGTCATGGGGGTCGTTTATGCACCGGACAGGGACCTGCTCTATTTTGCCATGCAGGACCTGGGTGCTTATAAAATTGCCGACCCGGAGATTATCAGCGAATATCAGAATGGAATAAAAACCGGCCGTGTCACCTTGAAAGATATTGTGAAGAACGCCCGTAAACTTCCCCTGGTCGACCAGCAGGAAAGACCCTACACCATCGTGGGAAGCCGGTCGCATGCAACACCCGATCTGGAGAAATTCGTAGCAGATAAAAGAAAGGCTTTTAGAGAGGTTGACTTTATCCCGGCCGGCAGTTCGCTGAAAATTTGCCTGGTGGCGGAGGGCAAGGCCGATATCTATCCCAGACTGGCACCGACCATGGAATGGGACACGGCAGCAGGACATGCCGTTGCGTCCTATTCCGGCGCCCGGATTTTTGAATACGAATCAGGGAATACACTCACGTACAACAAGGAGAATCTGCTCAATCCGTGGTTTATTGTGGAATCGCAAGCTGTAAGCTGTAAGCCTTAAGCTGTTGATAGTTAACTGCAGCATTATAGCTGACGCCAGTGAGCATGCTTATCGCTTACCGCTTATAGCTTCATCAAAGGCTGAATAAAATGAGTGTATTAAAACTAACACTTCCCATCACCGGCATGACATGCGCCAACTGTGCCATGAATATCGAGCGCAACGTGGCCAAGCTGAATGGGGTGGATGGGGTCAGCGTCAATTTTGCATCGGAGCATGCCTCGGTTCAGTTCGATCCTAAACAGACCAGCCTCCAGGACATTTTATCCAAGATTCAGAGCATCGGGTTTTCAGTCCCCAGGGCTGATATCGATTTCCCGGTCACGGGTATGACATGCGCCAACTGTTCGGCCAATATCGAACGCGCCTTAAACAAGAAGGTCCTGGGTGTTACCAGGGCTTCCGTCAATCTGGCCACCGAGCGTGCGTTTGTGGAATATATCCCGGGAATTACCACGCCGGATGATATCTATGCTGCGGTAACCAAGGCCGGCTATGGTGTCATTCCGACTGAAGATACCGGGGAAGAGGATGTGGAGCAGGCTGCCCGAAATGCCGAAATTAAAAATCAGACCCGCAAATTTCTCATCGGTGTGATCTTCACCCTGCCCCTCTTCCTTCTCAGCATGGCCAGGGATTTTCACCTGACAGGCCCCTGGAGCCATGCAGCCTGGGTCAACTGGCTTTTCCTGGCCCTGGCCACACCGGTCCAGTTCTACACCGGCTGGGACTACTACGTGGGCGGCTTCAAGAGCCTCAAAAACAAGAGCGCCAACATGGATGTTCTGGTAGCCATGGGTTCGTCCGTGGCCTATGTCTATTCACTGGCACTGCTCCTGTTTTCCTCTCTGGGAAATCACGTCTATTTCGAAACATCCGCCGTCATCATCACCCTCATCAAACTGGGCAAACTTCTCGAATCCCGTACAAAGGGAAAAACCGGCGGTGCCATCCGCAAGCTCATGGGGCTGCGGCCCAAGACCGCCACCATCATTGAAGACGGTGTCGAAAAAGAGGTTCCGCTGACGCGTGTCAAAAAAGGTGATCTGGTGGTGGTTCGCCCGGGGGAACAGATGCCGGTGGACGGTACCATCCAGGCAGGCGCTTCCGCCGTGGATGAATCCATGCTGAGCGGAGAACCCTTACCGGTGGACAAAAAGATTGGAGACACCGTCATTGGCGGCACCATCAATGGTCAGGGCATGCTGCAATTTACGGCAACCCGTGTGGGCAAGGAAACCGCCCTGGCCCAGATCATCAAGCTGGTCCAGGACGCCCAGGGAAGCAAAGCACCCATTCAGGCATTGGCTGACAAGGTGGCCGCCATCTTTGTCCCCACCATTATCGTCATCGCTTTTGTGGTCTTTTTTCTCTGGTGGTGGGCAGGCGGCGCCTTCGTGCCGGCCATGATCCGAATGGTGGCAGTCCTGGTGATTGCCTGCCCCTGTGCTCTTGGTCTGGCCACACCAACAGCCATCATGGCAGGAACCGGCAAAGGCGCTGAAAACAATATCCTGTTCAAGGACAGCGCCGCCCTGGAGACCGCATCCAGCCTCGACACCATTCTGCTGGACAAGACCGGCACCATTACCATGGGCAAACCATCCGTGGTGGATGTACTGCCTTTCAAGCCCCTGTGCAACACACCCGATGCCTTGCTCAAGCTCGCGGCCTCGGTGGAAAAAGGCTCGGAGCACCCCCTGGGGAAAGCGATTGTAAAGGAAGCTGAAAATCGATCCATCGAGCTTGCGTCACCCGAAAACTTCAAGGCATCCGGTGGTCTGGGCGTTGAGGCCGACATCGACGGGAAAATGGTCAAGGTCGGCAAACCCAACTGGTTTCTCACAGATACTGCGGAATCAATGGATCTGGCAGCATGGTCCGACACGATCCATACCCTGCAGTCCGAGGGCAAAACCGTCATGGTGGTGGTCGCCGACGAGAAGATTTACGGACTCATTACCGTGGCCGACACCATCAAACCCGAATCCAGGTCAGCCATCAAAATGTTGCAGGATATGCACATCAACGTGGGTATGCTTACCGGCGACAACCAGCAGACGGCCCAGGTGATTGCAAGCCAGTGCGGAATCCATGATGTGTATGCGGAAGTGCGGCCCGATGAAAAAGCATCCACCGTCGAAATGATTCAGGCCAAAGGTCACAAAGTCGGCATGGTGGGAGACGGCATCAATGATGCCCCTGCCCTGGCCACGGCGGATGTGGGTATGGCCATCGGCAGCGGTACGGATGTGGCCATGGAAACCGCCGGTATTATCCTCTCCGGCAACAGTCTCACAGGTGTTTTCCGGGCCATTCATCTCAGCAAGGCCACCATGCGAACCATCCGCCAGAACCTGTTCTGGGCCTTTTTCTATAACCTCGCCCTGATACCCATTGCCGCCGGCATCCTTTATCCGTTCGAAGCTGCTCCGGGCTTCCTGCGGGAACTGCACCCCATCATGGCCGCGCTGGCCATGTCCGTCAGCAGTGTTACGGTTGTAACGAACAGCCTGAGACTGTATAGAAACAAAGATCAAATAGAGAATAAATTTTAAACCGGATCACATGGGGTTGCAATACCGAAAAACTGAATTACTTTAACTGTTCACCCTGTCGAACCGCGGCAGGGTGTTTTTTTATATCAGTGCGTTAGGTCTTAAACATTCAGGAGAATAAAAATGACAGACATTTCAAAAATCACACTTTACAGTGGCGGCCACAAGGGAGCTGAGGCGGAATTCGGCAAACTTGCCGAGGCCTGGAACATGAATGAGGTAAACGTATCATTTGAAGGGCACAATGCCGAGCGTACCCGTGGCGTTCGGGTACTGAACGATGAAGAGCTGAAAAAGGGCGATGTCAGCATGGAAATCGTATCCCAGCGCATGAATCGCACTTACTCCCGCACGAATAAGATCCGAAAAGTCATCCAGTCTATTTTTCACATGGTCAATAGCGGCTACCATGTCATTGCTGTCGGCTGGATACAGGCTGACAACACGGTCAAGGGGGGAACCGGCTGGGGGGTCGAATTGGCAAAGTTATTCAACCGGCCGCTGAGCGTCTATGATCAAGAGCGAAAGGGATGGTTTTCCTGGGAGAACAGCCAATGGGTTGAAAAAACACCGGTTATTACATCCGATACGTTTGCCGGCACCGGGACCCGCTTCCTTTCCGAGGACGGCCAAAAGGCCCTTCATGATCTCTATGTGCGTTCGTTTGGACCGGCCGGGAAGCTAAAGTGCGCATTACATGCTAAGCCTAACTCATAGCGCGAATGAATATTCCTGCGCTTTGCAACGCGCAAGGTCCATAGCGCTGGCATATGATTACAACATGGACCATTGACCGTGTTCATTATAACAGCTGATTGCCAACGGCTACAGCGCAATCGCTTATCACCCATTTGCCATATGGCAACCCGAAAGTTGGTTATAGATAGCTTCCGCTACTTTGTCGAGCGTTAATTTACGCAATAAACACGAAACAAAAGCTTTCTAATTACTGTTCAAAAATTCATCAGCAAACGCCTTGTAATCAAGAGCACCAAAGGAAGTGGTCCGGTAGAACACCACGGGCTTTCCTACTTCGGCGGAGTCGGCAATGGTGGTGTTTGAACGAATGACGGTGCGATACATGCGTTCTTTTGTGCGTTGATCGTTCCTGAGTCTGGCCAATGTGTTGTGGCTTACGCGTGTCCGCCGGTCGAACATGGTCGCAAGAATTCCCGACACCTTCAGACCGGGATTGATTTCACCCTGGACCGCCCCGATGGTGTCGAAAAGCTCCGCTAAGGCATCAAACGCATAGGGGTGGGTCTGGCATGGTACGATCACGGACCCGGCACAGGCAAATACGTTTACGGTCAACAGCGACAGGCTCGGGGGGGTGTCCAGAATCATCATATCATACGCTCCCCGTAAGGGTTCGATGGCCTGCTTCAGCCGGTTTTCACGACCAACAACGTCCACCAGTTCGACCTCCGCACCTGCCAGATCAACATGCGAAGGAATCAGATCCAGCCCTTTCCATTTTGTTTTAACAACAGCATCTCCGGCAGCAACCGATTCAGGTTGACACACCATATCATAGGCTGTCACGCGTGATTCATCCATGCCGACTCCCAAACCGCGGGTTGCGTTGGCCTGGGGGTCCATGTCTACCACCAGGACCGTTTTTCCTTTCAACGACAAGGCTGCCGCCAGGTTAATGGCTGTCACTGTTTTTCCGACACCCCCTTTTTCGTTGGCCACGGCAATGATCTCAGATGCTTTATTCACCATTTTGTCCTCCTCGAAATCGGGTTATCTTAACAGGTTGATTTTGAATATGATTCCCATCATCGGTGGAATGTGTCAGGTCCCCAGAACCGATTCAACATTTTCCCTAACCCGCTCAATCCGCTCCAGAAAATCCCTGGCGGTTTCCCCAATTTTTTGCAAACTTCCTTTGACCCGTTCCTTATCTATATGCTCTTCTTTGGCCATGGCGATCATTTTTGAAGCATCCGTAAAATAGACCTGGAAACGTTCCCGCAGATCATCATTGAGTTGATGAACCATGGCATCCGTCAATCGAAACAGGTATTGAAACTTGACATTCTCCTGATAATCCCTGAACTGCACGCTGATGGATCGCACTGTCTCCAGCTTCATCCGCCTGAATCCATCCTCCAGGGCCTTGTGTTTTCTGCGATTTTCTCGAAACGCCGCTTTTTTCAGCAGTTTTTGGAAGACCTTTACGGCCGAATAGAGTCCAAGACGCATAACCGCCTCTGTTTTTATTCTAGCGGAATAGCGCATGGTTGTTTCCACCGGGGGCAGACGCAGCTTTTCTCTCGATTTGAGAACCTTCAGGTCCGCCAAAACCATCCTGTTTCCAAGACTGTCGGGCCCAGGTGCGGCCGTATCTGCCATGGATGCCTGGTAATCAGACATGGTCTCCTTCACCATGGCGGCATAGGGTGTTGCAGCCGATTCAAAGTGAGACTTGATTTTCTCCTCTTCCTCCCGGATAAACTTGACGATTCTGGGATGAATCGTCTCAGCCAGATAGTCGTCAACCGCAGATTTGAAATCCTGGAAAACCATGTAAAGCATCTCCGTAAACCGGGATGATTCAAGGGTTGATTCGTAGGGTTCAAGGTCGAGCTGAAAATTTCTGATAAAGGCAATTATGTCTTTTACCACCGTACCGTTCCTGGCATCAAAAAACCTGTCAACGGTCTGCTTTAGATTCTGTTTAACATTCCGGGAGGCACCTTCCAGTGTATTTTTAACCAGCGCTGCAATCTGTGTCATCTGCTGCTGATGATACGTCATTTTGCTGATAAGTGATGCCGCTCCCTTTGCATCCCCGCCCAAAATCTCCTGGTGAATGTCAGACCAGTGAGCCAAAGACTCGGACACAATACCCAGGCGTTCAATATTGTTTTTCATCAATAGAGAATAGTGTTCTTTTCCCAACTTGGCAAAAAAATCAGTCCTGAACCGTTGTGTCTCAGCGTCTGAGAACGCGATAAACGCTGTTTCTGCTTCCCATTGTGAAAACCGCATTTCATCCTTCCGCGACATGGATTTGAAAGATGCCCTGAATAGATTATAGAGGGATGAAAATATGTAAATATCCGGATCGGGCGTAATGACCGACAAATCTTGCCTTGTACGATCAGCCAGTGTAATAAGCCCTTCCAGGGTTTCATGTTCACTAAAATCACTATTGAGCACAAAAAGAATATTTTCAAGAATCCCCATGTTTCTGATAATGGAGAGAAAGCGTATGTCCGCCTGGCGCAGTCCCGTACGGCTGCTGATGACATAAATGATGAGGTGGGTCTTCAACAGGTAATCCTGAATCATGGATAGATGGAGCGGGTTGGGCGAATCACTCCCCTGACAGTCTGCGATTTCAATATCCTTGCCCATATCCCCACCCATGATCTCCAGAAGCACATCCTTCAGATAGACAGCCAGATGGTCGCTCCCCACAAAAGTCTTCTGCTCGCCAAACAGGTCATCCTCGTACACCTTTGAAAGGTCGTCCGAAGTGATGATATCTTTCACCAGCTCATATCCCTTTAAATAGGAGTCGATCAGAATACTATTACTGTTGCGAACACCATTGGTCAGCAGGAGATTGGATTGAATATTCTGGAGAGCTGTGGTCAATGCGCGCCGGTCACCTTCCCTGCGAATGTCGAATTGGGCTTCTTCCGACTCCCATGCATGCGCGGGAAAAAGTGTCAAGGCCCGGGACATCTCTTCGTTCACTTCATCCCAGGATTTGAAATAGAGTTTTGCCTTCAGGTATGGTCCCTGCCGAATTCTCGTGACAATCGATGTTACCACACCGGCTCCCCGGTTGAGGTAGTCGGCCTTGAACAGCGAGTTGACGAATGTGCTTTTTCCGGATTTGATGGCACCGACCACAGCAACCCGAATGATTTCCTCATCCATCTGCTTCTTGATTGACTGACATATGGTTTCCCATTCTTTGAACGGGGCCATACCAACGCCGGGCAACTCTTTTGCGGAAACAAGATAGGTGGAGATGCCTGTGCAAATCTGTTGAAGATCTTCTTTAAGCGTATGAAATGAAATCATAAGCCCTATTTACATGGAGTGAAACCGATTGTCAAAGGGAATGGCTTGTAAATTCTATGGGTTTGTGGTATGCAATAAAAATTGAAAAATGATTATCCAAAGGGGAAATATTATTCATGTCAGAAAAACATCCGGAATGTCCGCTCTACAATCCTTTAAACTGTAAAGAGTATTACAATCCGAAACTCTGTGCATTTGTAAGGAAAGATAAAGTTTGTCTGAAGAAAAAGAAACCAAAGACAAAACCGAAGAAAAAAGTCGAATCCACAGCCTAAATCCAACAAGTCTCCCACCGCGAATCGATCCAGCAGGTCGAACTTTTCCGGTGGGAGGCTTTTTTCTTCAAGCATGACCCGGTGTATCGGATAGGAGCATCGGGTCGATTCCCAGTAACCCCACCGCCGCATGCCATCGTTCATCGATCTTAGATTCAAAGATAATTTTATCGTCAACAGGGCATGTCAGCCATACATTCTGTAATATTTCGGTCGCCAGTTGCCCTTGTCCCCAGCCGGCACAACCAAGGGCGATGAGGAAGGTTTGCGGCCCCTCACCCTTTGCGATGGCCTCGATAAGATCCATGGTATTGCTCATGGCCAGTGTCGGTGTAATCATGAGACACCCCTCCCAGGAAAACGGTTCTCCATGGAGAATAAATATCTCATTCTCGTGAACCGGTCCACCGATATGAAGCGGTATCATGGCTGTCGAGGCCGTATATTCAATCTTTAATTCTCTAAAGATGGAACCGGCCGTAAGGGAAGGTATCACACGGTTGATAACGATACCCAGCGATCCGTCCTCTGTATCCTCCGACATACAGGTTACGGTGTGAGAAAAATTGAAATCCAGCATGGATGGCATGGCGATCAGAAACTGTCCTTTCAATGTGTCCATGTAATGAAAATCCAATATCAAACAAATCTGAAATACTCGGGATAGAACCGAACCTTTCTGATGGCTATTCGACGTTCCATCTCGCGCTGCTGTTCCTTGCGCCGGCATGCAATACCACTACGCCGATCCTTTTCTATGAAACAGCTGACCGTTCTTCGATCATTGGATTCTCTTTTTTCAGGCGGGTCCATGTATTGCGTTCGATAACGTACCTGATCAGATGTTTCATTTTCAGCCATGGGTGTAAGTTACCTTGCATAAGTTAACATTTTTAGGTAGTTTATATCATCTGTATCTATTTATATCAAGCGTGTATTCCCATTTGACGGCAAAACACAAATCCTATATGGTTGCTGACCGGGTATTGATAGCGATCCCCTGAATCATATTCTCTTCAATTTTACTATTGCGGCAAACAAAGGAAAACAGATGAAAATTATCGAAGACGCCATCAAAAGAGGAGCAGACAACCTGTCGGAATTTGAATCGAAACAGGTACTTTCAGCCTATGGGATTCCTGTCACCAAAGAAAAAACAGCAACAACCATCGAAGAGACCGTTTCAGCCGCAAACTCCATTGGCTACCCGGTTGTACTGAAGGCGTCTGGGGAAAATCTACAACACAAAACCGAACTCGACCTGATACGACTCGACCTCAAGGATGAGTCCCAGGTCAGGCAGGCCTACACAGAACTTATAGAGAAAAGTACCATCCCGATTACGGAAATCCTGATACAACAGATGCTCAGGGGCAACCGCGAACTTTTGGCGGGCCTCAAACGGGACAGCCAGTTTGGTCCTTGTGTGGTGTTCGGACTCGGCGGCATACTGGCTGAAATACTGGAAGATGTATCGATCCGGGTGGCACCCATCACCACCTTCGATGCCATGGACATGATGGAAAACATACGGGGGAAAAAAATCCTGGAATCCTTCCGGGGACAACCGCCTGTCGATCGGAACGCCCTGGCAGAGCTTCTGATTGCGCTTGGCAGGATCGGGCTGGAAAATGACGATATCGGCGAAATCGATATCAACCCCATCAAATTGATCGAGGGACAACCCGTGGCGGTTGATGCGCTGGTTGTTCTGGACAAAAAATCATAATGATAAAAAAGCAGTCAACATATTGAAGCGGATGATTTCGAGCGTCGAATCGTGTTCGATGGTGCCGCAAATTTTCGGGATATCGGCGGGTATCCAACCAACCGACACAAGCGGGTCAAATGGCGCAAGGTTTTTCGCTCGGGAAACCTTGCATCCTTGACGGATAACGACCACCAGATTTTGAAGAAAATCGGCATCCAGTCTATTTGTGACTTTCGATCAACAGAGGAAATAGCACGTCAGCCAAACCGTCTGCCTGAAAAAACATCTCTCCAATACCTGCACCTTCCCATCGTCAACAAAACCATGGAACCCACCGAGGCTGTCACCAGGATTATGAAAGGCGACATTGCTTGGTTTACCCAGGATTTCATGGTGAACGCGTATATAGAAAAAATCGAGGCATTCCCTGATATCTGGCATTTATTTTTCAAATACTTATGCCAACGATCTTTTCGCCCACTGCTGTTTCACTGCACAGCCGGAAAAGACCGTACCGGCGTATGTGCGGCCTTGATTCTCTTAAGCTTGGGCGTATCTGAAAAATGGGTGATTCACGACCACGCCCTGTCGAACATCTACAATGCAAAGCAGACACAAAATATTCAAGACAGTCTGCGAAAGGTGGGGGTAGATCCTGAAAAGTTGATGGATTACCTGACCGCCCCCAAAACCGCTATCGTGGCCGTAATAGAACACCTCAACAAGAAATATGGATCCGCCAGAGACTATCTCATCCAAAAAGCAAATGTGAAAGCGGCCTGGATTGAAAAACTTGAAGAGGACTTGCTGGAATAGAATCCCAGGGTTCAAGGGTCCGAGGGTGATACAAGGGTTCAGAGGGCAGCTGACAGCTATCAGCGGGCAGCAGCATTCCAGCTTCCGAGCCTCCCAGTCTTCCCAGCATACAAGGGTCCAAGAGGGGCCTAAGGGCCACAAGCTATTTGCGCCAACAGCCACAGGCTAAGAGCTAACAGCCATGACAACCGACATCAGAGACAAGCCGACCCTGTCGCACGACGATATCGTGGGACTGAATTTCATCAAACACCCTTCCAGGTACTTTTTCCGCAACCACTTCAGGGAAGGCCTCCGATCCCGTTTGATTCAGGTCCTGAAACTGTCGGATGTCGCCCTCGAAACCAGAGGCATCCTTCAGCAGGGTATTTACATGTTCCCGATAGCACAACCGGTTGCCATGCTCAGAATTTTCAAGAATAAATTCTCCTCACTCCGTGATATCCAGAAAGAAATAGACAATTACAAGATTCTTTGGCGGTGGCTGTCGGAATCCCATTATGCTGTATCATCGGAATTTATGGTGGACTATACACGGGGGCGTGATAAAAGCATTCTGCTGTGCGGTCTCCAGGAGTATGTTCATGGAGAATCTGTCGACCCATGGCATGCGAATGCATTGCTGAAAATCCAAGGTATCGTGAAGGGCGCTCATGCAGAAGCTCTCAAGACCGCTCTTGAAAACCTGGCCTCCTTTGTCAGCTGCATCAAAAACATAATCATGAAGACAGGCGCCATTCCAGACCTTGCCGGTGTGGGCAACCTGCTCATGACGCCGTTGGGTATTGTCAAACTCGTTGATATCAACAACATCTCGAGACTCTCCCTGGACCATCATATTCCTGTAGACGATAAAGGATATCCGGTTTCTGATAAATCAGTTCAGGCACTTTTTCAGATAGAGACGCGCATTCTCGGCCATTCAAGGAGATACAGCCGATACCCTATACCGTTTTTTCCTCGACCCCCAGCGCATGAAGGAAGTCAGAGAACTCGAAACATCCTTCCATCAGATAACGGCACATTCCGGGAATTATCCGTCTGTCAAATAATATCCCTCCATGCTGACTTGACAAAACATAGTTATCATAATATTTAGACAGTCTAAATATTATTAAATCTAATATTATGGGAGCAATTCTCTATGAAACACGACGAGGCACGCCAGTTGGCCGGATACATCATGACAACCGGAAAGCTTATTCGAGATCGAATCGTCATGTTGCACATTCCCCATTTCGGATCCAGGAAAAGCAAACAGGTGCTCAAAGATTTGTCCCTTTCACAGATTCAGACCATCATGATCGTCTACGGCCACGGAAAGATATCCATGACGGCACTTTCAAAACAGATGGGTGTGTCTCCACCCTCTTCCTCGGCCATGGTCAGCCGGCTTGTGGAAAAGGGCATTCTGATGAGAAAACACAGCCAGAAGGATCGGCGAAAAGTGATGGTTCAAATAGCCCCGTCATTTAAATCCAGCATACAGGCATTTGAAGAAACCATCCTTCTTCGTTTTGTGGATCTGGTTGAGAAACTGGGTCACGAGACAGCGGCCATGTGGTGCGATGTGCTGGAAAAGGTCAAGGCGATCCTGGAAAAAGAGTCATAGTCAGATAGTTGCATACGATGAAACACGAAGCAGTAAACGCACATGGGGCAGGACCCCAATTGAACCGCAACAGCGAGCAAATCTAAATTAGACAGAATTCCTTACGGTCTAAGGTTTCTCGTAGCTTGCTATGAGGAATCTTCAAATATTGGAGTGAAACAAATGGAATCTAAACAGTCGAAAAAAGCACCGGTTCGGGCAAAACAAATTCTCATCCGGATCATTATCTGTCTGATTGTCTTGCTGTTCGGAGTGCTGGTCATGAACAAGCTTTCAGCCATGAAAAAACCACCGGCGGAAGCCAAACGCACCGAACAGGTCTTGCAGGTCGAAGGTACCACTGTCAAAGCAGAAGATGTCAGAGTCATCTTGACCGGGTATGGTGAAATAAAGACACTCAATGCCGTTTCCATCTCCCCGGAAATTTCCGGTCGTGTAGTCGATGTTCATCCACGCCTTGAATCCGGTGAAATCATCCCCCGGGGCGCAATCCTGTTTAAAATCGATTCCAGAATATATGCCGCCATGCTGCAGGAGGCAAACGCTTCCCTCCAGCAGTTGAAAAATACTGTTTTGAGACTGGAAAAACAGTTCGCCATCGATGGGGAACGTCAGAAAACCATCGAGCGCAACCGTGATCTGGCCCATTTGGAATTCAAACGTATCCAGCAACTGTACGAGATCAACAATGTAGGCACACCATCGGGGGTGGACAGGGCGGAACAGTCCTACAATGCAGCTGTGGACCAGGCCGACCAGATGTCACGGGCGCTGGCGCTTTACCCATTTCAAATCCAGGAAGCCAAAAGCGGTATAGAAGCCGCAAAAGCCAGATCTGCCATCGCAGAAGTAAACCTGCTCCGGTGCCGGGTGACATCACCATTTACTGGACGAATAAAAAATGCCGCCATCGAGATCGGTCAATATGTAACACCCGGGCAACCCCTTGTGACTCTGGCGGATGATACCCTTCTCGAGATACAGGTGTCTCTGGATGCCAGAGACGCTCGTCAATGGCTCCTGTTTGACAGCACACCGGCAGAAAATTCGACGACCTGGTTTTCGAAACCGACTCCCGTGGTCTGTAAGCTTCGCTGGACAGAAAACCCAGAAGCCGAACTCTGGACCGGCATCATGGACAGAATCGTCCGGTTCGACCCACAGACCCGAACACTGACCGTTGCCATAAAGCTTGATACCCCGACGCCACAGACGGGTGAACACAGTCCATTTCCACTGGTAGAAGGTATGTTCTGTATCGTCGACATACCAGGGAAAACATTACAAAATGTCGTTCGTTTACCCCGTTGGTCTGTAAGTTTCGAAAATACGGCTTACCTGGCGACTGAAGAGAGCCGTCTGAAAACAGTACCTGTGACAGTCATCTACACTGAAGGAGAAAATGTATTTGTTTCCCAGGGATTGACACCCGGCCAGACAGTCGTCACCACCAGGCTGAGCGATCCCCTGGAAAATGCACTTCTGGCAGTGACCGTGAAGTAGTTGCGCCTATCCAGAAGATATAATTGGTTGAAGTTCCAAAAGTTGGATGGAAAAAGACAAGAGCCTTAAGCAATAAGCTATAAGCCGCTTACTGCTTAAGGCTAACCGCTTACAGCTATTTTAAGGAAATCCGGCATGAAACGCGTCCTAGCGGCATTTGTAAGAAATATTGTTTTCGCAAACATCGTCCTGCTGCTCATTTTTATTGCAGGTGGTTTTGCCCTCAAATCCATGGTGCGGGAAAATTTCCCTGAATTTTCCCTCGATATGGTCACCATAACCGTGCCCTTCCCGGGCGCCGATCCCGAAGAAATTGAAGAGGGTATCTCCCGAAAACTGGAGGAGGCCATCGAAGGCATCGAAGGTATCAAGCTCTATACGACCTATTCCAGCGAAAATTCCGGCACAGCCCTCATCGAAATCCGCGAAGACTATGATGTGGACAAGGTCCTGGACCGGATCAGGTCCGACATCGACGCCATTTCAACCTTTCCTGTGGATGCGGAGAAACCGATTATCACGGAACTGATCGTAAAAGATCCCGTGGTGCTGCTGTACCTTTCGGGCGCCATGTCCGAGCGTCGCATCAAGGAGTATGCTGAACGAATCAAGGATGAGTTGCAGGAACTGGACAGTGTATCCCAGATCGACATTTTCGGATCCAGGCAATATGAAATTGCCGTGGAGGTTTCCGAAGAACGCCTCCGTGAATACGGTCTCACTTTGTCATCGGTTTCAAACGCCATCCGTCAAAGCAATCTCAACCTGGCCGGCGGTACCATCCGGACCACCGGTCAAGAGATCCGTATCAGAACTGTGGGCAGAAAATATACCGGCCGGGAGTTGTCGGAAATCGTTGTGCTGGCCGATCCGTCCGGTAGCATCATCACCCTTGATCGCATCGCCACGATCCAGGATGGATTTACAGAAGACCCCATCCAGGCCATTATCAATGGACAACCATCGGTGCTCATCGTTGTCAACAAGACCAAAGAAGAAGATGCCCTGGCTATTTCAGCTTCAGTGGAAGCGTTCATCAAGCTGAAGCAGCAGCAGCTCCCTCACGGCATTCATCTGGATACACTTTATGACAACACTGAAATTTTGAGGGCCAGAATCAATCTCCTGGTAAAAAATGGTCTGATCGGTTTGATGGTGGTATTTCTGCTGTTATGGATCTTCTTAAACGCACGGCTATCCTTCTGGGCAGGTCTGGGAATTCCTGTATCCATTTCAGGCGCCCTGGCTGTTCTGTGGGCCGTGGGCGGGACCATCAACCTTATTTCTCTATTCGGTCTCATTATGGTGCTGGGTATCGTTGTCGATGACGCCATCGTTGTGGGTGAAGCCATTTATGTTCACCGCAAACGCGGGAAACCGCCAGTAAAAGCAGCCGTGGATGGCGTGGCTGAAGTGGGCCTACCCGTAATTGCCGCCGTCATCACCAGCATCGTGGCTTTCATCCCTATAGCATTTGTGGGCGGGATTATGGGAAAATTCATTGCCATTCTGCCCGTGGTGGTCATTGCCTGCCTGGCTGTTTCCCTGGTGGAATGTCTGATGCTTTTGCCCGCACACCTGGGCGATCTGCCGGATTTGAATACCAATGGACGCCAGATGAATCCCCTGACCCGCAGACTGGAAACCTTTCACCGTATCACGAGCTCGGGGATGGAATGGTTTGTCAAAAAAATTTACATGCCGTTCTTAAGCAAGGCTTTGTACTGGCGCTATGTATCTCTTTGCGTGGCCATCAGCATCCTCTTTATCACCATCGGTCTCGTGAACAGCGGCATCATTAAATTTCTGATGATGCCCGAAATTGACGGATTTATTATCACCGCAACCGTGGAATTTCCGGAAGGATCGCCCTCTGCAACCACCCGACAAGCCGTCGAACAGATCGATGCCGCCCTGTTGCGCCTGGCCGATAAAACCAAGACGGTCACCGGCGATTCCATGATCCGGTCAAGGCTGGCCCTGGTAGGGCAAACCCTTGGTGAAATACCCAAGTCGGGGTCGAACCTTGGAGCCGTGCAGGTCATTCTGCTTGAATCCGAAAAACGAGGTGTCCACACAAAAGACCTGATGGTGGCATGGGAAAATGAAATCGGCATCATACCGGGTGTCAAGGCACTGACCTTCGAGGGTATGTCCATGGGTCCTCCCGGCGCCCCCATTGAAATCTGGGTCCAGGGGTATGATATGGACGTCATTTTGGCGGCCTCCCAGGATATCATGAGCAGACTGAGACAATTCGATGGCGTCTATCAGATTCGATCCGATTTTTCGAAGGGAAAAAGCGAGATGCGCCTCAAACTCAAGCCTGAGGCACGGACCCTGGGGTTGACTGTCGATGATCTGGCCCGGCAGGTCTACGCCGGTTATTACGGCGATGAAGCCCTCCGCCTTCAAAGGGGACGGGACAACATTCGTGTCAAAGTCCGTTATACGGCAGATGAAAGAATCCGTTTAGCGGATGTTGAAAATGTCCGCATCCGGACACGTACCGGTCTTGAAATTCCCCTGTTTTCAGTTGCCGATATCTCTTTTTCACCCGGTTTTTCAACCATCCGGCGTACCAACGGCATGCGCCGCATCGCTGTAAGTGCCGGCGTTGATACCAACAAGGCCAATACCAATGAAATCCTTTCAGAGCTTTCAAGCGGATTTTTCATTGAACTTCAGGACCGTTATCCCGAAGTGCGTATCGCCGTACAGGGGGAGCAGAAAAAAATGCGGGAATCTTTCGGCAGCCTGTATGTGGGCTTCCCGCTGGCCCTGATAGGAATCTTCATCATCATTGCAACCATGTTCAAATCCTACGCCCAGCCCTTTGTAATCATGTTTACCGTGCCCTTCGGCATCATCGGCGCGGTTGTCGGCCATCTGGTGCTGGGGTATGACCTTTCCATGATGAGCATCTTTGGAATGGTGGCCCTTACCGGCGTTGTGGTAAACGATGCCATCGTACTCATCGAACGTATCAACGAAAATTTTGCCGAAGGTATGCCGTATTTTGAAGCCGTCCTAAAAGGGGGTGTACGGCGGTTTCGGGCAATTATCCTCACCTCGTTGAGCACCATCGGTGGTTTGATGCCTTTAATCCTGGAAACGGACCTTCAAGCCAGGTTTCTTATCCCCATGGCATTGGCCCTGGCGTCCGGTGTTCTGTTTGCCACGGTCTTGACGCTTGTCCTGGTTCCAAGCCTGCTGACGATTCTGAGTGATTTCAGGTTGCTTATTTATAGGTTCAGACATGGTATCTGGCCTGATCGTCTAGCAGTGGAACCGGCCAGAAATCGGCATGTAGATCCTCTGAAGGAATCATAAACATAGGAGAATTTATGAATCACAACAGCAAAACAGGCAAAACAATTTGCTGCTTGATGCTGGCCCTGGTTCTGTTTCAGGGTCTTGGTCAGCATGTCGATGCAAGCAGTTATGCATTGGAAAAGAAGGATCCACCCCTGGACTGGGAAAGCGTCGATGTTCTCGATCTGAAAACGGCCCAGCGGTTCGCAGTAGCCGACAACCCTTCCATTCAGGCGACCGAGATACGCATCCAACAGGCCAAGGAACGCATTTCCCAGGCTCGCTCCACCTACTGGCCCCGCCTCGACGCCACCGCCTCCGTTTCCAGGGTCTGGATGCCTGACAATGATTACCAGGACAACCTCAATACGGCCAGGATGTTTGATCCCACCGCTACCATCGATGATCCTCAGGACTATTACCGCGCAGGCCTCACGGCCACCTGGCTGCTGTTCGATGGATTTGAGCGCCGTTACAGATTGCGCCAGACCCAAAATGCAAAAGCTCAGATGATTTCGGCATGGGACGACGCCAGACGGTTGCTGCTATCCTCGGTGGCGGCATCTTTTTTATCCGCGGAACTGGCACGGGAGAATATCGATATTGCCGGAGCAGATGAAACATTTTTCCAAAGTCTTCTGGAAGAGGCCAAAAACCGACGGGATATCGGTACAGGTTCTTTGAGCGATGAACTCAGCTTTCAGATTCAAGCCAACGCTGCTATTTCCGAACGGATTCGAGCGCAGGGAGTGTTCAAGGCGACCCTGCATAGCCTGGCTGCATTACTGGGGCTTCCGGACGCCTCGCTGCCGGCACATGTAAAACTGGCTCCCCTTGAAAAAGCCTCCCCGGAAGAAATGGAAATACCGGATACCGAGCAGATGATTGCCTATGCCCTCGAACACCGACCGGAAATTCTCCAGAGCCGGCTGGCGATTGAAAATGCGTCCCTCGATAGAAAGATGGCCAACTCAAAATACGCACCCACGATAAATCTCACAACATCCGTCACCGGAGACCGGGAGGCGGATGCCGGATTCGAGGGTGATGATTTCGGAAACACCATCGGTCTCAACATGACATTCAATCTTTTTTCCGGTGGACTGTACCGTTCCAGGGCACGCGAAGCCATGCAGAAAGAAATGGAAGCCAGAAAATTACTTGAAGCCCTGAAGACAAGCATCACCGCGGAAATCCGTACCACCGCTGTAAATGTTATCACCTTCCAGACACAACTGAAACTTCAGCAATCCAATACCCGGCTCGTCCAGGAAACCCGTGATCTTGTTGAAAAGGAATACAAGGCCGGCCAGGCTTCCCTGGTGCGTCTCAACGAATCACAAAGGGAGCTAGTCTCTTCACAGACACGGACGGCCCTGGCACTTGTGGCCCTTCGCCAATCATGGTATACGCTCATGTCTGAAACAGGACAGATAACACAGTAGGATACCCGGGTCCAAAGGGCCCGGCACCGGGTTGCCCCTATAAAAAGATGAAGAAACAGAAATAATTCGGTATTGGTTTTTTGTTTTCATTCGACATTGGACGTTCGATGTTCGATGTTGGATGTTCATCTTTATAAAATCATCATTCATGCGTATCGGTAATAAAGTTGCCGTAACCCGGATGGAACTTCATAACGACCAGCGTCAGTTAATCGCCGTGGGGACAGGGACCTACCTAATAGCCTGACATGCAGATCGATTTTCACCATACCGCCACCTATGTCACGGCAAGAGCTGCCGGTTTCGGGCATCGCAAGGCCGACACGGTCGCCTACGCGGCTCAGTACGTTGATGATGCCATCAACAGCGGCACCCTTAGGTTTCACAATGGGGCCATGTATACCCATATCAGCTCGGCTCACAAAATGCTCGATTACCGGAATTTTGAGAAACTGGCCAATCATCATGTGTGGATTCCCTTTCACTTCCTGCCCGGCAACGGCGGGAAAAAGGCCGGTGAAAACCCTGCAGGAAAATTTATCGATAAAATCATCTGCCGACCCGGCAGCCACATTGCCCGTGACATGGTTCGGGCATGTATCGAAGATAGAAATAAACGCTACGGGCTTCACCGTCTGGGGGTCACGCTGCATGTACTGGCGGATTCGTGGGCCCATCAGGGGTTTGCCGGTGTCAACAGCTATGTGAACGATGTACGGGCTCTGGACGAAGCCACCTCTTCGGACACTGAATTCATGTCGCGCATGGAGCAGTTTTTCGGCACTTCCTTTAACAAGGCAGCCAGCTCTTTTGTGGGGGATGTGATGCCGCTGGGGCACGGTGCGGCATTGAGCTACCCGGATCTTCCATTTTTAAAGTGGACCTACCATGACCATGCCGGGAAAAGGGTCGTTCGCAACAATCCTGCCGCATTTGTATCGGCAGCCGACGCCATGTGCAAAGCCATGCAACGATTCAGATCAGGTGACGCTGACATGGACGCCCCGGGCTTGACACACGACACCCGCAGCAAATTGTTGACCCTGTTTCAAAACAACCGCAACGAAGACAAGGCCCTGCGTCATCTGGAATGGGTTAAACAGATTCAAAAGGGAACCTTTGGATTTCCACCCGTCAAACTATCCTACAAGGCAAGAGGTGTGGGTTCCTGGAAATATATAGCCCTCGGCACTCGAAAACTCTGGGATAAAAAACCTGATCTGTTTCAGTACGACCCCTCTTTTCTGGACAGTGACTGGAAGCTCTTTCACGATGCCCTGCTGGCACATCGCTTCAGCATCATTCACGATATCCTTCCCAGATATGGTATCTGCGCTGCATAACCCGAACATATTGATTATCATATTAAGAGGACTGAACTGATGCAAAAAGAACCTACTTTTCATGATCTGCTGGAAAGAATGCAAATCATCATCGAACACAGCAACGAGCTGTTCTATATCCATGATACAAATCACATCTCTCTCCTATGTGAGCCCCACATCCATAAAGATCCTGGGATACACGCCTGAAGAAATGATGACCAACTGGACAGATTTTGCCACCGACAACCCCCTCAATCAAAAAGGATTCAAAATCACCGAACTGGCCATCCGAACCGGTGAGCGGCAGCCACCCTATCTTGTGGAGATCAGGAAAAAAGACGGATCGCATGCCCTGCTCGAAGTCGACGAATCACCTGTCAAGGACCCAGGCGGAAGAGTTGATCGCCATTGTTGGTGCCATAAGAGATGTAACGGAAAAAATACGCGCTGAAGAAGCATTGCGAGCCGAAAGAGACAAGGCCCGATTATATCTGGATATTTCCAGTGTGATTTTTGTCGCTCTCGATAAAAATGGCTCAGTAAAACTCGTGAACAAAAAGGGATGCCAGGTGCTGGGTCTCGCCAAGGAAGAGATCATAGGTAAGAACTGGTTTGACCACTGTATCCCGGAACGGCTTAAAGAAGAAACCCGGGCCGTTTTCAACCAGATGATGGCAGGGGAAATCGCCCCTTTCGAATATTTTGAAAATGCTATCCTGTCAGCCGATGGAAAAGAACGAATCATTGCATGGCACAACACACATATTCAGGACAAAGATGGAATCATTACCGGCACCCTGAGTTCCGGAGAAGATATCACCGAACGAAAGTTAGCTGAAAAGGCCCTGCAGGAAAGCGAAGAACGTTTCAGGGATATGGCGGAACTGCTCCCGGAAATCATTTTTGAGATAGATATTCAGGGCAAATTGACATTCGTAAACCGGTCCGCCTTTACCCAGTTTCAATACACGGAGGCGGAATTCATCAATGGCCTTAACGCACTCGAAATGATCGTGCCCGAGGATCGAGAAAGAGGCATGAGCAATATCATGAAAATTCTGGGTGGTGAGCATGTTGGGTTAAAAGAATACCGCGCACTCAGAAAAGATGGCAGCTCGTTTCCGGCCCTTTTTCATTCGGCGGCCGTCATCCGCGATGGTAAACCCGCTGGTTTGAGAGGCATCATCATCGACATTACCGAACGAAAAAAAATGGAAGAAGCACTGAAAGAGAGTGAAGCCAACTACCGTCAGCTTTTCCACCATGCGCCGGCCGGTATTTATGAATTTGACATGATAGAAAGACATTTTATAAGCGTCAATGATGTCATGTGTGAGTACACCGGTTATTCAGAAGCAGAGTTCATGAAACTGGATGTCATAGACCTGTTGAGTGAAGATAGTCTTTTGATACTGGCAAAACTCCTTGAAAAAGCTGCTGCGGGGACAGCAACCCTGATCCGGTGGAATATCGTATCAAGGGCAAAAATCAGCGCGAGTTCTGGGTGTTGATCCATTCACGATTTTCCTATGATGCACATGGGAACCCCTGGAAAGTAACCGGTGTTGCCCATGATATTACGGAAAGACGACAGGCGGAAGAGGAAAACAAAAGACTTGAAAAGAAATTGATGCAGGTACAGAAAATGGAGGCCCTGGGAACACTTTCCGGCGGTATCGCCCATGACTTCAATAACCTCATGACCGGTATTTTAGGCAATACCTCCCTCATGCTGTTCGACCTGGATGAAAACCATATGCACTATGATCGCTTGAAACAGATCGAACAGCTCGTGAAACGTGGTGCCAGTCTTACCCGCCAACTGCTCGGCCTCTCGAGACAGGGTAAGTTTCACGCCCTGCCGATAAACCTCAACAAGCTTATTCGCGAATCCGTCGAGATCTACGGGAGAACCAAGAAAGACATACAAATCCATACAAAGTTACAGGAAAACATCTGGACAGTCGTTGTCGACCGGGGTCAGATCGAACAGGTACTGCTCAATCTATTTATCAATGCCTGGCAGGCCATGCCCCAGGGTGGAAACCTTTATGTTGAGACAAACAACTGTTTTCTCGACGAAGCCGGGACCAGGGCTCACAACCTCCCTGGTGGTCCGTATGTTAAAATAGCGGTTACCGACACGGGTATCGGTATGGACAAAGCTACCCGGCAAAAGTGTTTGATCCGTTTTTCACCACCAAAGAGATGGAAAGGGGCACTGGGTTGGGTCTGGCCTCTGTTTACGGCATTATACAAAACCACGAAGGCATGATCAATGTCCACAGCGAACCCGGCATGGGAACCACGTTTACTTTTTATCTGCCGGCATCTGAAAAAGAGAGTGTGGAACAACAAGAGTCAACCCCGGCCATCGTTCACGGCCAAGGGACAATTCTATTGGTTGATGATGAAAAAATGGTTGCCGAAACCGCAAAAAAAATGCTTGAAAAACTGGGTTACCGTGTGACCACAGCCGCCTCCGGCAAAGAAGCCCTTTCTACGTATGCCGGCCGGCCTGATATGTTCGACATGGTCATTCTGGATATGGTCATGCCCATCATGGGAGGGTCCCAGACATTTGAACAATTGAAACAAATCAATGCCCATATAAAGGTTTTATTGTCGAGCGGTTACAGCATCAATGAACAGGTCAAGAACCTCCTTTCCCTGGGATGCAATGGGTTTATCCAGAAACCCTTCACGCGTTCATGAACTGTCACAGAAGGTTGACAGTATATTGACGCAACCCGGTTAAGCGACTGCCTTTCATGTGGGTAAACGCTTCCAATGCATCCCCCTGTCCTATAAATTGCAAACTCCCCTGCGACACCCGAGTAAACCGGGGTTTTCCACTTCGTTCCAACAAGCCGCGCTGAATCTTTGAGCGGTATCATTCTTCAATTGACACCGGGAACTGTTTTCCCTATATTTATTTATTACGCTATCCGAACACCCAACTGAGACGGTGATATGAAAAAGAAGATTCTCATTTTGATCTGCCTTGCAGTACTGGCAGGCGCCGGTTCTTTTGCCTATCAACACATCTATCAAAACCAGGTTATCCTATTAAAAGACAATCGGGCCGTCATTACCAGAGAAGCCTGGGTTGTCGGTGACAGTATTTTCTACAAAACAGCGGATGACATACATTTTATTAACATGGATCTCGTTGCAGATGTCAAGCAACGCGGCATCCTCAACAAAGGTTACGGTATTGTCGTCATCATCAAACATCATCTGGCTCCATGGAAGCACAAATCTCTGGAGATCGTCTCCCAGACCCCGGAAAATAAAAGGGCCTTAAAAAAATGGACACCGGTGATCGGCGCTGTCATCATTGGCATCCTGTTTTGCATTGCCATATTCTTCCTGTTAAAAAGGGTGACGGGCGTTATAAAAAAGAAAAAGGACCGATTTGAAGATTCCGAAAATCCGGCAATTGATGAAAGGGTATATGAGGGACAGGAGCAGATTGCACAATTCTTTTTATCTGTTTTCAAAGCCCAAAAAGGTGTAGAATCTTCGGCTGAAGCCACATTCCGGCCGGTGGATTCCCGCAGACCGGACAGTAATTTTATATATGAATTGCGTGTCAACTGCGATGGTGACTGGGCTACGAGACGCATGACCATCGGGCCCATCGGTGAAGACAGTGGCAGCAGAAGTACCTGCTATTATGTTATCTATGATGATCACATGGTGATCAAGATATCACCCACCCCCCTGACTGATTTCAGCAAATATGTCAAAAGTATCAACCGTGACAACCGAATCGCCAAAAAGTTGTCCCCCAGGGAGTGCCTTGTACCCCGGATCTCCGTTATATTAAAAAAAATCCATCCGTTTCAGGAGGGTTCCAAACTACCGATTGAACTCATGGAGGAAAAATATATTCAATTGCTGGAAGGCAATACAGAACTCCAGAACTACCTCAAGATCGGCGATGGATTTGCCTATTTCATGGATCTTTCCAGGTACTTTTTTCTGGGACATATCCTCCATCGCATACACAACATTGAAGACAAAGTTGCCAGTGAGATATCGAAGCGGCCCGGTCTTCTCTGGAACCCTGCGGAATTTGAGGCTCGCTATGGATCACAGTATGTGGACATCTGTGACGGACTCAATCCTGTCTACACATCTTTTTACAATCGGTGTTATGATCTTCTCCAGCAACATAACATCGACAGCACCGTTTCTGAATTCAGCATCAAGGAGTGGTTTCTGATCTACCTGTCCGGTGGCAAACTTTCCGTTACGGATTTCGATAAAAAGCCGAGTCTTGCCTCTGAGATGAACACCAGCATTTTGAAGCTTTTTATCGATAAACGACAGCCTGTCCAAAACTATCAGCGAATGGTTCGTGCCTTTGTTATTACAAAAAATCTGAAACAGCATAATTCGCAGATTTCAAGCATGGTCATTAATCTTCTCAACCTGCTCTTCTGGTTGAGTGAAAAAAAACTGGCCATGCGGGATCTAAAGCCCGACAATCTGCTCATAGCCGGGAACCCATCGAAATTTCCGCAGTTTCTGGAATCTGCCAACATGTATTCCATCGGTCTTATCGATGTCGAAACCAGCGTATCCTATGACGTGTCTGAAAAGGATACCATCCGGCAGGCACCCCTGGGCGGCACACCGTCTTATGCAACCCCTACCCACCAGTTGAAAAACGACACGATCCGGAAGGTTTACAACGATCTACCACTGATTCTTCACCTGCAGGACTGGTACGCCACCGTGGGCATCATCTATCAGACGGTTGTCGGCGAGCGCTTATTTGAAAAAACGGCTAAAAATCTGTTGACCCTGAAAAAAATAATCAGGGAGCAGTCCCGCAAGAATGGAAATCCCCAGGCAATACTGGAAAACGTCAGCCATTCTTTCTGGAAGATGGCTTTGGCCGAATTCAGTATGAAAACACAGGAAAACGAAAAAAGATTGAGATTCGTCCGTCTGATTGTCAGCCAGGAATCCAAGGCAATGCTTCTGGACACTTTCGCCGATACCCATCAATACATTTCAAAATCCATTCAAACCCTGATTCTGTCACAAACAGCATTCACAAGCGAAAAGATCCGGACGAGTCTCTATAGCGCGCCTCCCTTAAAGATTCATCATTTCAGAATCAAATTTAAGGCGGGAAAGTGGAAGCAACTCCCCCCTGAGGAAAGGGATGTTGCGCTGAAGGTGCTGGATGATTTGATATTTCTGAAAAAACAATCCGAACAACTCATTCAGACATCCACTCTTTTAAAGAAATCAGTTTCAATTGTCTCTACCTTCGACTTGCTCAAGGCCATGTTTATTGTCGTATTTGTACACATGCATCAAAACTGTTGGGGGGTCGTTTCCCCAGACAAATAAAATCGCTTCGCGATTTTATTTAACCTGAACTGAGCGATTTTTCCCGAAGAGATGTACCG
>CAWKCS010000016.1:0-31436 GCA_963848165.1 uncultured delta proteobacterium
CCTATAAATTGAAACTCCCTGCGACCCCGATAAACCGGGGTTTTCCACTTCGCTCCAACAAGCCGCGCTGAATCTTTGGGCGGCATCATTCTTCAATTGACACCGGGAACTGTTTTCCCTATATTTATTTATTACGCTATCCGAACTCCCAACTGAGACGGAGATATGAAAAAGAAGATTCTCATTTTGATCTGCCTCGCAGTACTGGCAGGCGCCGGTTCTTTTGCCTATCAACACATCTATCAAAACCAGGTTATCCTATTAAAAGACAATCGGGCCGTCATTACCAGAGAAGCCTGGGTTGTCGGTGACAGTATTTTCTACAAAACAGCGGATGACATACATTTTATTAACATGGATCTCGTTGCAGATGTCAAGCAACGCGGCATCCTCAACAAAGGTTACGGTATTGTCGTCATCATCAAACATCATCTGGCTCCATGGAAGCGCAAATCTCTGGAGATCGTCTCCCAGACCCCGGAAAATAAAAGGGCCTTAAAAAAATGGACACCGGTGATCGGCGCTGTCATCACCGGCATCCTGTTTTGCATTGCCATATTCTTCCTGTTAAAAAGGATGACGGGCGCTATAAAAAAGAAAAAGGACCGATTTGAAGATTCCGAAAATCCGGCAATTGATGAAAGGGTATATGAGGGACAGGAGCAGATCGCACAATTCTTTTTATCTGTTTTCAAAGCCCAAAAAGGTGTAGGATCTTCGGCTGAAGCCACATTCCGGCCGGTGGATTCCCGCAGACCGGACAGTAATTTTATATATGAATTGCGTGTCAACTGCGATGGTGACTGGGCTACGAGACGCATGACCATCGGGCCCATCGGTGAAGACAGTGGCAGCAGAAGTACCTGCTATTATGTTATCTATGATGATCACATGGTGATCAAAATATCACCCACCCCCCTGACTGATTTCAGCAAATATGTCAAAAGTATCAACCGTGACAACCGAATCGCCAAAAAGTTGTCCCCCAGGGAGTGCCTTGTACCCCGGATCTCCGTTATATTAAAAAAAATCCATCCGTTTCAGGAGGGTTCCAAACTACCGATTGAACTCATGGAGGAAAAATATATTCAATTGCTGGAAGGCAATACAGAACTCCAGAACTACCTCAAGATCGGCGATGGATTTGCCTATTTCATGGATCTTTCCAGGTACTTTTTTCTGGGGCATATCCTCCATCGCATACACAACATTGAAGACAAAGTTGCCAGTGAGATATCGAAGCGGCCCGGTCTTCTCTGGAACCCTTCGGAATTTGAGGCTCGCTATGGATCACAGTATGTGGACATCTGTGACGGACTCAATCCTGTCTACACATCTTTTTACAATCGGTGTTATGATCTTCTCCAGCAACATAACATCGACAGCACCGTTTCTGAATTCAGCATCAAGGAGTGGTTTCTGATCTACCTGTCCGGTGGCAAACTTTCCGTTGACGGATTTCGATAAAAAGCCGAGTCTTGCCTCTGAGATGAACACCAGCATTTTGAAGCTTTTTATCGATAAACGACAGCCTGTCCAAAACTATCAGCGAATGGTTCGTGCCTTTGTTATTACAAAAAATCTGAAACAGCATAATTCACAGATTTCAAGCATGGTCATTAATCTTCTCAACCTGCTCTTCTGGTTGAGTGAAAAAAAACTGGCCATGCGGGATCTAAAGCCCGACAATCTGCTCATAGCCGGGAACCCATCGAAATTTCCGCAGTTTCTGGAATCTGCCAACATGTATTCCATCGGTCTTATCGATGTCGAAACCAGCGTATCCTATGACCTGTCTGAAAAGGATACCATCCGGCAGGCACCCCTGGGCGGCACACCGTCTTATGCAACCCCTACCCACCAGTTGAAAAACGACACGATCCGGAAGGTTTACAACGATCTACCACTGATTCTTCACCTGCAGGACTGGTACGCCACCGTGGGCATCATCTATCAGACGGTTGTCGGCGAGCGCTTATTTGAAAAGACGGCTAAAAATCTGTTGACCCTGAAAAAAATAATCAGGGAGCAGTCCCGCAAGAATGGAAATCCCCAGGCAATGCTGGAAAACGTCAGCCATTCTTTCTGGAAGATGGCTTTGGCCGAATTCAGTATGAAAACACAGGAAAACGAAAAAAGATTGAGATTCGTCCGTCTGATTGTCAGCCAGGAATCCAAGGCAATGCTTCTGGACACCTTCGCCGATACCCATCAATACATTTCAAAATCCATTCACAACCTGATTCTGTCACAAACAGCATTCACAAGCGAAAAGATCCGGACGAGTCTCTATAGCGCGCCTCCCTTAAAAATTCATCATTTCAGAATCAAATTTAAGGCGGGAAAGTGGAAGCAACTCCCCCCTGAGGAAAGGGATGTTGCGCTGAAGGTGCTGGATGATTTGATATTTCTGAAAAAACAATCCGAACAACTCATTCAGACATCCACTCTTTTAAAGAAATCAGTTTCAATTGTCTCTACCTTCGACTTGCTCAAGGCCATGTTTATTGTCGTATTTGTACACATGCATCAAAACTGTTGGGGGGTCGTTTCCCCAGACAAATAAAATCGCTTCGCGATTTTATTAAAGCAGTTCGAATCTGATGGGAAGTTGGATGACTATGGGCCCGTTGGGCGGTCGAGCAAAGGGTGATGCCTTTTTAAGGGCATCGATAGCAGCTCCATCGAGAATTCGGGAACCAGAACTTTTGATAATGTTTTGAGAAACAATTTCCCCGTCATTTCCGATGGTGAATATCATTTCAACGACACCCTGTTCGTTACGTCGCTGTGCTCTTTTGGGGTATTGTTTTACCGCCTCAATCTGTTTCTGAACAAGGTGGGTGTAGGCTCTTTCAGTCATGACATGCCTTTCACCCAAGGGAGACATCGAACCAGACAACGTCTCGGGCTCAGTCTGCCACTCGGCAACGGTCGTATCTTCAACTGCCGGAAGCTGGGGTGTTTGTTTTTTGCCGGTCAGGCTGTTGGGATCGACGGGATCTGGCATGACATATTGACGCGGTTTCATGGGGGAAGACAACGCTTGGAGTGCCTCTGCCTGAATCGGTTCATACATCTCTGTGAGCGGTTTTAACCGAGGCCTGAGTTTGGGAATCTGTCGCTGAGAAGAACTGGATACCTGTTTCAACGTCAGTTCTATTCTGGAAATATCCCTGGGTCGATAGAGATGGGGCACCTGTGTGAACAGCAACAGATGAATCCCCACAGAAAGGAGGATCAACCCCCGAAAAAGCCAGTTGGGTTTATGCGGATCATCGGACATGGACCACTCGGAGGTAGAATGCTCTGCTGTCAACATATTGCGTTCGTTGGGTTCGTTGGGTTCGTTGGGTTCATACCATAGCTGTTCTGGCTATAGACGATAGACAACAAGACAGTAAGCAGCTAATAGCCTAACAGTCTATAGCCTGCAGCCTATTATTCCTTTTCCGTAGCCAGCACGAGGCGGTCTGCTCCGGCGGCTTTGACCACATCCATGACCCTCACAGCCTTGTCCAGCATCACTGATTTGTCTGCTTTGATGACCACCGGGACACCGGTCTTTTCCCCAAGCTTTCCTTTTACTATCATAAAAAGCTCGTTCAATGGAACAGCCCTGTTGTCCATAAATACATTGCCGCTGCTATCAACATAGATGGTGATCTCTTTCTCCGTCTGTGGAGACGTGGCATCGGCCTGAGGTAATTTGACCTGAATCCCTTCATCCACCATGAAATTGGTTGTCAGCAGAAAATAGATCAAGAGCAAAAAAACAATATCGATAAGAGACGTCAGTGGTGCCTGCAGTTGATAGTAACTACGTTCTCTTTTTGGAAACAGCATGACGGACTCCCTGGGAATGATTAATTTTAAATTTTGAACTTTTAATTATATAGCTCATAGCTGTTCAGGCTGTAGGCTATTAGCGGCCTAACAGTCTAACAGCCTATGGTTTGCCCCTAGCCTCCTTGGAACCTGGATTCCTTGAACCCTCTTTAGTCATTACCGCCTTTAAAAAAATAATGGCGCCACGTTGCAGTCTTGCTTCAGATTGGTTGACTTTTGAAACCAGATAGCTGTGGGCTATGATCGTCGGTAAGGCAACGGCCAGACCCAGTGCGGTGGTGAGCATCGCTTCCCAAATGCCGCCGGCAAGAACGGCGGCGTTGACCTTTCCACCCATTTCCTGGATGACCATAAACGCTTTGATCATCCCCACCACGGTTCCAAATAAACCCAGCAGTGGGGCGATGTTGCCGATGGTCGCCAGCGCCTGCAGATACCTGGACATACCTCTTACCTCTTCTTCGGTGGCATGCACGATAATGGCCTCCAGGGTTTCCTGGCGCTGGTCCTTTACTTCCAGTGCCTGTGCCAACACCTTACCCATGGGAGAATCGCTTGCATTTACAAGGTCTCGCGCCTGCTCATCGTCTCCATGCTTTACGAAAGCGGCAACTTTTTCGGCCAGTCCGCGCCCCTGCTTCCCCAGGCGAATAAAGCGGATCAATCTTTCCAGAAAAATTGTCAGTGCAAATACCGAACAGAGGAGTATCGGAATGACCAGCACACCTCCTTTATATAGAAACGCCAGCATGTATATTCCTCCAGTACGGAAAATAAAAAGATCTCTTATCACGAAATCACGAAAGTACGAAAACACGAAACAGATTATGTTTTTCCACTCTTGTAATAAGCCGTCATTCAACAGCTGATAGCCGACTGCGTACCTAAAACCTAAAACGTAACACCTGACCCGAATATATCACAAACCTGATCGGTTCTGGCGCAAGGCATTTCAGCCTGAAGCCGTAGTAATTTACTGCGAAGGCTGAATAACGCAGTGCCAGGGCCGATCAGGAAAGCCCGAAGGGTGAAACTTGACGAGTCAAATAACCAGTTATTCCTATATTACAAATTGTATTATTCTGATTGGCTGCCAATATAATGCCAACTAATTGTTATATTAATGTAAATTGAATTGTCTCGTCAAGTTTCATGAAATGTTCGGGCTAAAACCGCTCCTCTATATCCGCCACACCATCAAAATCGAGATCCTTTTTCCTTTGGGTCATGGTTTCCGATGTATCATAGTCTTCCCACACGTCCGGCCGTCCATCGTCATTGGTATCCTCCGAAACTCCTGACAACCGTCCGCCTTCATAATAATACCAAGTATCCACACGGTTGTCTGCATCGCTATCCTTTTCCGCCCGTTGTAACTTACCCTGGGCATCAAAATACCAGGTCATATCCCACCGGCCATCAGCGTTGCTGTCTTCCAGGCTGTATATGAGTAGACCTTTCTCATCGAAATTTTCACGCAATTCAACGCGATCGCCGCTCTTTTCAAGGTAATCCCTTCTACGCAGGATATCATGCATGAAATAGGACCGCACATCAACATTTCCTTCCCCATCAGAATCCAGCTCAGTCACCCGTGTCCAGGGCGGCCTGTCATGCCAATGGGTCGTCTCAAACCGGCCATCATGATCCAGATCCCTCATGGTATGTTTTTGCCTGCCGTCATCATACCATATTTTCGTATCGATCTCCCCGTCACCATTGGTATCCTTTTCCACAAATACAAGCCGGTTGTCTTTATACCCTTGGAACGTATCCATGTTACCGTCCATGGAAACGTCTTTTTCAATACGCTCTGTTTCGCCGCCGGCATTGTAGAATATTCTGAGTTCCTCCTTGCCGTCCTGATTTGCATCCACCGTCTGAACATTAGGCTTTCCGTTGCGATAGGTCATCACCTTTTCCCGGATACCGTCCTTATCCGAATCTTCCTCGATTCGAATGATGTCACCTTTTTCAAAATAAGCAATTATCTCATACTGCTGGTCCTGATCCTGATCCAATTGCTGCATATGGATCAGGCCGTTCCGGTAAATTTCCAACATGTCCAAATCACCATTCTGATCGGTATCCAGGTAACGCTTGGACAGTGTTCCGTCTTCATCGAAAAGCAGCCGTTCTTCTACCTTGCCGTCCCCATTTGCATCATTCCGGCGCTCCACAAGCGCTCCGTTCTGATACAACTCAAAAACATTGGTGGCACCATCACCATCCGGATCACGGGTGATACGTGTGATCTGTCCTTTTTCAATATGATAAACCGTATCTATCCGTTGATCCGCGTTGGTATCCTCACGAATCTCGAATGGTTTTCCGGCTGCATCCAAATCCATTTCCTGGTAGACATTACCCTGGTCATCCAGACGTTCCTGCCGAATTTCTCTGCCATTTTTAAAATAGGTTTTCATGTCGATGCCGGGTTCGGCATCCATATTTTTTTCCAGGCGTACGATCTCACCATGGACATAGTATTGAAAGGTATCCATCATCCCATCATGGTTGTCATCCACTGCAAGCGACACCAGCCTACCCTGATGATCAAATTCTGCTGCCTGGTCGATAATGCCATCGTTGTTGGTGTCTCTTTTCTTGACCTGGTTGCCATCTGCAAACCCATCTGTCGACCAAATGGCAAAAAGACCGGCAATTAACACCACAAAAACGATCCTTTTGCAGAATAAACCGGTTGGTATTTTAGCACACCCGTGCAAACCCTGGTATGCCCACTTGCTAAGATTATTTTTCATAAATGAAGCCTTAAGCTGTAAGCCGCTTAAAGCTTACAGCTTTAACCTCAAATTTGACCATAGATAGAGCGAAAATGAGTGATACTATGGGTGCGGTATTAGCTGTAGTCGAATCGCTTAGGGTCAAATTAAGAATTACACTTCAACAATTATAGGATTCGAAACGCTACTTTAGGTCGACTTATATGCTCAGGGATAGGCTGTCAATATATTTCAATTCACAGAAAATCGTGTTATAAACGGCGCATGTCTTTGATTGTTAATGAAATATTCTACAGCATACAGGGAGAATCAACCTTTGCCGGTCTCCCTTGCGTATTTGTGCGCCTCACCGGCTGTAACATGCGCTGCGCCTATTGCGACACTGTTTATGCGTATGATCAAGGACGCCCCATGCATATTTCAGAGATCTTGAACACAATTGAGGCGTTCCATTGCAGCATGGTTGAAATTACGGGCGGTGAACCTCTTTTGCAGACCGAAACTCCCGACCTCATCTCCGGCCTGCTCCGGAAACAGTATCGGGTTCTCATGGAAACCAACGGCAGCTTTGATGTCCGCATGGCAGATCCCCGGTGTGTTAAAATCATGGATGTCAAGTGCCCGGGCAGTGGCGAACATGAAAAATGCGATTTCCGTAATTTCAGACATCTCGGAAAAAAAGACCAGGTTAAATTCGTTATCGGCGACAGGCAGGATTATGAATACGCCCGGGATATGCTGAACAGGATACCATCGAGCATCCCGACCGGCAATCTCCTTTTCTCGCCCATCAGAGAAAAGTTAGCCCCTGCAAAACTTGCCGGATGGATCCTCGAAGACCACCTGCAAACCAGACTTCAGCTCCAGCTCCACAGGGTTGTCTGGCCTGAAATTGAGAGAGGGGTATAAACAAAGGGGCCTAGGGTTCGAGGGGGATACAAGGGTTGGAGGGTCGCTGAAAGCCAGGTGCTGATGACAGCATCCGAGCCTCCCAGCATCCCAGCTTCATAGCCTATACCCTTATAAAAGCCTATCAATGGCTGGAGAAAATATTCATGGACAACAAAGACAAAAAGAAAGCCATCATTCTGTCGAGCGGCGGGCTCGATTCCACCACGGTTATGGCCATGGCGAAACATGCCGGGTATGACTTGTATGCAATGAGCTTCGATTATGGCCAGCGGCATCTCTTCGAGCTGGAGGCCGCCAAAAGATTAGCCCGCGCATACGGTGTCAAGACACACCTCGTGGTTAGAACCGATTTGACCGGCATCGGGGGCTCCGCCTTGACCGATGCCATTTCAGTGCCCAAAGATAGAAACATGGATACTGGTGAGGATGAGATACCGGTCACCTATGTACCGGCCAGAAACACCATATTTCTTTCCTATGCCCTGGCCTGGTCCGAGGTGCTGAACGCTCCGGATATCTTCATGGGGGTCAATGCCATCGACTACAGTGGATATCCAGACTGCCGTCCGGAATATATCCTTGCCTTTGAACAGATGGCAAATTTAGCCACCAAAGCTGCTGTCGAGGGGTCGTTCAAAATACAGATCCATACCCCCCTGATACAGATGACCAAGGCGGAAATTATCAGAAAAGGACTCGAATTGGGTGTCGACTACGGACTGACTCACTCGTGTTACGATCCAGATACCCTTGGAAACGCGTGCGGCCGATGTGACAGCTGCCTTCTGAGGAAGAAAGGCTTTGCAGATGCAGGAGTGGATGATCCAACACGATACACAAATGTAGGGTCTGAGGGTTAGAGGGGATAAAAAGGAGGCCCGGGGAAAACAGGGTGGAGGAGATAAGCTATAAGCTGTAAGCTGTAAGCGATAAGCGGCTTATAGCTTACAGCTTATAGCCAAAGAAAGCATCCCAGCTTGCTGTGGAGTTTTCAATATTTTCGTGTTTTCTATATTCCGTATTTCGGGTTTAAGTATTGGAGGCTAACCATGATCATAATTATTCTCGTGCTGGCCATCGTACTGCTGGTGGGACTTCTCTTCTTTGAAAAGAGAGAGAACCGCAAAGGACTGTTGCCAACCAAAACAGTTCTTTCGCTGCTTTTCATTGTCACCGCCATTTCTCAGATCCATCTCATGCAACCCTATACGCTTTTTATCATCATCGGGTTGCTGTTCTGCCTGGGAGGGGATGTTTTTCTGGCATTGCCCCAGGACAGAATGTTTTTGTTTGGCCTTGTCTCATTTCTGCTGGGGCATGTCTGTTATGTGATTGGATTCGTCTGGATTGCCGGTCCGAGCAGCATGACACTCCTAGGCGTCATCGTTACCCTAGTGCTCGGTGTTCTCGTTTATCTCTGGCTGAAACCGCACCTGGGCAGCATGAAAAAACCGGTCATCGCCTATATCCTTGTTATCAGCTTCATGTTCATCGGTGCCTGGTCTGTCCTGGGCATGCCGCAGCAGTCGCTTATGGCCCGGCTGTTAATCTTCGTGGGAGCCGCCGCTTTCTATATCTCCGACATCTTCGTCGCCCGGGATCGATTTCTAAAAAACGATTTTATTAATCGCCTTGTGGGCCTTCCGCTCTACTACATGGCCCAGTTCATGATCGCATTTTCCATTGGTATGGTGCGCTGAGTAAAGGGCATACCGCCTCTTAAAGAAGAAATCCGTTAGATAACGCTACATAGAAGAATAGTAGCTTGGATGATTTCACGTAGAAAAACAAATAATTGTGCTTGCAACTGCGCACGTTCTGCACGAACCTCCCGTATCTCACTCTTTGGTTTTTCTGCAGATTTCGTTTAGGTTTTCATTATGCTCAAAACAGCTTCTTAAAAAACCCTTTTTTTTCAGGTTTCGGTAGAGGCAAATCCAGCTGTTTGCAGATTTCTGTTTCAACTTCGAATTTACCGATGTCCGAGCCTTCTACGACAATTTCGTCCCCCACCATTACTGCCGGTGCTACGGGAAGTTCTAACTCAAAATATTCGTCGGTGATGTATTCTACTTTTGGCTTGGATATGGTTTCGATCTCAATTTTGTATTTTCCGCCCAGAACGGGCATCATCTTTTTAAAGTGCTTTCAAGGCTTGCCATTGGGCTCATTTAGAAAAAACCGGACTTTCAACATTTTTTACCTCCTGTTTTACAATGGATAGTGTTCATCTCAAGGAAACCATTATCTTTAAAAATTCATTTGGCTCTATAAAATCTACCACCCGCAAATCCTTCCGCTCACGGCCTGAGGTGTCCAGGAATACGACCGTTGGAACACCTTTGACTTTGTATTCACTTAGCAGATGATCATAACTTTGACGGTCTTTTTTGGTAAGATCCACTTTCACCATGACAAATTCCTCCTGAGAAAGCTTGACGATATCCGGATGATGAAATGTAATCTGGTCCAACTCGCGGCATGGCGCACACCAATCAGCATGAAAATCAATGATCACCGGCTTGTTATTTTCTTCTGATTCCGCCAAAAGTCGGTCTGAATAATTGTGCCAGTAGACAGACGGTCCTTTGAACATTTGGTTGCCTATCAGAACGATTCCCATCACCAGACAAATGGTGCCAATGATAGATTTTATCCAGGGAAATGAACGGAAAGTCGCTGCAGTTTTGTCCAGCCATCCCAGGTAAACACCGGCTGTAATGACAACCGCGGCAAGGATATATTTTTGTAGGACCCATGGCAGAATTGACCGGATAAAGTAGGCGGCCATCCCGATGAGTACCCATCCCATGAGCCGTCGCACCCAATTCATCCATTCCCCGGATTTTGGCAGTTTTGCCAGTTGACCCGAAAACAATGCCAGGACAAACAAAGGTGTGCCCAATCCCAGGCTTAAAGTGAAAAAAATGACAAATCCAACCAGGGGGTCACCAATTGCTGCAACCCAGGTCAGAAGCCCCAGCACGAAAGGACCGATGCAGGGTGCAGCCACCACACCCAAAGTTATCCCCATGAAAAAAGAGCCAAAAAATCCCGTGTAGGTTTTTGAGGCTGTCTGGGTCAGCCAAAAGGGAAGCCTGAGTTCCCAAAAACCGAAAAGACTCATGGCAAAGGCAGTCATCACTGATGCAATCGCAATCAGCACCATAGGGCTTTGAAGCAATACACCGATTAAACCTCCTGTGAGAGCTGCGATTACACCCAGTAACGAGTTGGTCAGTGCCAATCCTCCAATGTAGCAGATACCGTGTCCCATAAGACCCCGTTTACCCTGCGCGCTTCTTCCTCCAAAATAAGAGACTGTGATAGGGATCAGGGGATAGACACAAGGTGTGAGGTTCAACGCAAGGCCACCGGCAAAGACGCCCAATAGTGTCCATAGAAGCGCCCAGCCAGACAAAGAGAGGTTTGACTTAGTCTGAGCGGAAGTTGATAGAGTTGTTAATTTTTCCTGGGCAACCGGGAACCCTTTTGCTAGCCACTGAGGATATCCTTCTGGATAACGATATACATTTTGATACCCTAATTGAACGGCTACCCGAGCCGCCGAGTCGCTGCGGACTCACACCAGGCCATTTCAGTAAAAGACAATCGATTTTTCCTTATCTGGCCCAAGAACCGCTTTCAATTCCCCTTTTTTCTGCCATCTTGCCCACCACGTAGGTTCAAGGGGGAAATTTACACTCTCGGCTATATGACCGGCACGGTGCTCCCATTCCTGACGTGTGTCTACAAGCAGGATCTTTTCCCTGTTTGACTGATACCGTTTCGACAGCGCATCAACATCTATCAGCCGATAGCCACCGTTTTCAGCCTCCCGTTCGACTTGGGCCATGTTCGATGCCACTATTGGCACCGGCAAATTGGAATACCATAGGACCAACACGGTAATTGAAACGGCTAAGCCTGGCAGAAGGATGGATCGAAAGAATTTCATTGGATTGTGCCTCCGTCAACAGGCATTTTCTCTTCTCCCTCAGATACCGAAAATCCCATTGCCCGCCAATCCTGGATTCCTTCTTCAAGGCGAACGGCCTTGAAACCCTTTTTTCTTAGCATTTCTACGGCCTGGACAGCCAGGACACAATACGGTCCCCGGCAATAAGCTACAATTTTCTTGTTTTTTGGCAACTTGGAAAACAATTTATTAAGCTGTTCCAGAGGAACAGACAGCGCTCCTGGGATGTGACCAGCGTGATATTCCGATTCCGGACGAACATCGAGGACTGTTACGGAACCATTTTTTACACGGCGCAAAAGATCTTTTCTATCAACGGGTTCCATGCCTTCTTTACCTTCCAAAAAACGACGATTGATCATCTCGACCTCTGCCAACCGGTTTTCAGCCAATACGCGCATGGATCTAAAGAACTCACAAACCATTTGATCCGCAAGACGGTACTTGACATACAGGCCTTCTTTCTCGGTTTCAACCAAGCGAGTCGCTCGAAGAACCTGAAGATGCTGGGAAGTGTTAGCCAGGGTGAGGCCGGTTTCTTGAGTTAATGTTTCAACGGTTTTTTCACCCTGACATAGAAGGTCAAGCAGCTCCAAGCGATTCGGACTGGAAACAGCCTTGCCAATTCTTGAGAATTGCTCATAGATAGCATCTTTGAATTTTCTGTTTGGACTTTTCATGACAACTCCTCTATTATTCAATTTATTTATTGAATAATAGATTAATAAAAATACAATGTCAATGTTCTTTATGTGTCAAGTTTTGGATGATAAATTGCTAAGCCGGCGCCAAGTAGAACAATAAATACTGTTTACCAGCTGACCGGCACCCGCACCGTGTTGCCTGCTTTGTTCTGGAACAGCAGGTAACCGTTTTCCTTTCCGAAACAATATATTTCCCATGTGATGCGCACATCCTGCCTGCAGTAGTCGATGATTTCCCGGATCTTTCCCTGTTTCCACCAGCGTAAGGCCTGGAGCCCATCGGCTGATTTTTGTGAGCCGAGGGTTACCTTGGCCAGATGATCCAGAGACAATCGATACCCCAGCTGCTTGTGAATTTCTGCGAGCAAATCGAGGGTGGGGAGGCTCATAAAATCAAAATCCGAGTAAGCGCTGAGGACCTTGTAGTCAAAACGCCTGATATTGAATCCCACCACGCAATCATATTGCTGGAGGTGCTCGATGAATCGAGGCATATCCTTCTCAAGATATTCATGATACACCTGCTCCCCGGAATCGTAAAGCACGGCGCAGCTGACCTTCATGAGATCTGCCCGATGCCACCCTCCCACCTCCTGGGCCGATCGTTGCGTCTCAAGATCGAAAACACCCAGTCTCTTCATGATCGTCCTCCTGATAGGGGATGGGTCTATCTCCAAGGACTCTGATTGCCCCGCTTCTTTTGTGTCATCGCCTCTGCAGTTTTCCGGACGTGCAGCGGGCTTTCCACCGGACGTATCCGCAAAATCCCCCGGCATCTGCAGGAGTTCCTTCAAAATAAATATCGCCGATGCCTTGTCGATGGGCCGGTTTCCGGATCCGCATTTGGGCGAATGCACACAGGACGGGCAACCGCTTTCACAGGGGCATGTCCGGATGGCCTTCAGGGTGACGTCTAAAAGATCTCCGGCCCTGTAAAACGCCTGTCTGCACAGACCTGCACCTCCCGGAATCCCGTCATAAATAAACACGGCAGCCGCTCCGACCTGGGGATGATACGGAATGGAGATGCCCCCGAGATCGTTTCTATCTGTCATGACGATCAAAGGGAACATCCCGATGGCAGCATGTTCCATGGCGTGTATGCCCCCCATAAAATGCAGGTATCGGGATTCGGCCTCTGTCTGTATGCTGGAAGGAATTTCGAACCAGATACCATCTGTTTCAAATGTCTGCTCGGGAAGGTCCAACGGCACTCTGTTGATGTGTTTTCTGCCCCGTATACGCCAGAGATCATAACCGGTCACCTGTTCCGTCACCTTGAGTCTACCGGTAGATACCCGGGTGCCCGCAACCTGTTTTTCATCGTAGGTTGTCATGATTTCGGTATGTTTGTGCCCCCTGGCCCGGGTATAATAGTCGACCGTCGCCCGGGTGACGCTGACGGTGCTGGTTACCAGGTCCAGGGTATCCACCAGATAGGTATCACCCTTGTGTAGATAAACAGCACCGGGATGGGTCTCTTTGAAAACCCGAAGACCATCGATCTCACCTTTGTTTTGACCGTCGGAGGTGTCGATGATGGCATACGGGTTCCCAGCACCGCGCAGATGTACCCGGCGATGGGGAGCCTTCCGGCTCGAAAACCATTGATCTCCCTTCCCGCTTCTGAGAAGTGCGCCCTCTGTTTCAAGTGTCGCTACCGCCTCAACTACTTCCCGGGCCTGCATATAGGATTCACTCTTTGACAACGGCAGCTCGGCAGCAGCGCAGGCGACATGCCTGGCAAGAATATTCGGGTTAAAAGGATTGACCACCGCCGCTTCGGGGCTTCTCTGAAAAAAATCTTCCGGATTTCTCATGAAATACTGGTCTATAGCGTCTTCACCGGCAATAAGTATCATGGCCGATTCCTGACCACTCCTTCCGACCCTTCCTTCTCTCTGCCAGGTGGACACGATGGTTCCGGGATATCCCACCAGCAGACACAGGTCCAGATCACCGATGTCGATACCCAGTTCCAAGGCACTGGTGGAAATAACCGCCAGAAGCTCTCCCCTGCTCAGCTTGGACTCGATTTCCCGTCGCTCCTCCGGTAAAAAGCCGGCCCGATAGGCACTGATCCGCTCTGCATATTCACCGGCCTGCGTTCCAGCCCAGATTGCAATCAATTCGGCCATTTTTCGTGACTGCGTGTAGACAATCGTTCTAAGATTCCGCCGCAGGGCTGCTTTCAGCAGCAAGATAGCCGTCTGGGCCGGGCTGTCCATGGGATCGATGAATAGAATGTGCCGCTTTCCTTTGGGTGATCCGTTATTGCGGACCGTTCGAACCTCAAGATCGGTAAGCTGTTCTGCCAGCTGGTTCGGGTTGGCAACCGTTGCTGAATTGAAGATAAAAACGGGGGATGAATGATAGTGTCTGCAGATCCGTTGCAGACGCCTGAAAACCTGGGACATGTGCGATCCCAATAGACCGCGATAGGTGTGAACCTCATCGACAACAACGGTTTCAAGCCCTGAGAAAAATGAGGCCCAGCGTGCGTGATGCGGTAGAAACGATAAATGAAGCATCTCCGGATTGGTCATGATAACAGTGGGCGGTTTCTCGCGGATGCGCTTTCTATGCCATGCAGACGTATCCCCATCATAGATGGCGGCAGTCGGTCGTCTACCTTCCAGAGAAACGGTGAATTTATTCAGATTGAGGAGCTGATCCTGTGCAAGCGCCTTTAAGGGAAACATGAAGAGGGCTTTCGAATCCGGTCGCACCAAAAATCTCTCCATGACCACGAGATTGTAGATCAGGGTTTTGCCACTGGCGGTCGGTGTGGCCACGATAACATGTTCGCCGGCTCGCACGAGATCGATGGCCCGGGCCTGGTGGGCAAAGAGCCTATGGATCCTTGCATCCCTGAAGCATCTGTCCAATTGTTCCGGGCCAAGCCTCTAAAGGTTCTCCCCAGGTCGCCGGTTCCTCTGGAATGACTTTGTGGAAAACAACCTGGCCTCCTAACCGTTTGGAGGCCTTCAAGGATCGGACATATTCCTGGATATTATTTGACATTTCCATAAGGGGCAGTTCTTTCATTATGGGTGCCATATCCTCAAAATATAGATATTAACTTGATCTTTCGAAAATGTGGGTTATAATAATAACTTAACTATTACATGATCCCATAGCCATTTCAAGAGGATGCCACAAAACTTGCAAGACCCATTTTTACGCCAGCCAGCACAAAGAACATGCCATCTATTGTTCTTTTCGTCCACCTATTCCTGTGGGGACAGATTAAGGAAACAGCCATCATGACAGATCAGGTGTTAACCCTATTGCTGTTGATCATCCTGTCCGGTTTTTTTTCATCGGCCGAAACAGCGCTCTTTTCCATCAGTAAAACCAAGGCCATTCATATATCCAAAGATGGTAAAAAAACATCCCGTCTGATCAAGAAATTAAAGGCGGATCCCCATACACTGCTGACAACCATTTTAATCGGAAACAACATGGTCAATGTCGGTGCCGCAGCCCTGGCTACGGCCCTCGCCATGAGCGCATTTCCTAATTTTGCCGTGGGTATCGCCACCGGTGGCATGACCTTCCTGCTCTTGGTTTTCGGGGAAGTTTTTCCCAAATCCATTGCAACCAGGAATAATCTTCTCATCGCCAGAATGGCCATCTATCCGGTATACTGGCTGTCGCTGCTCTTTTTTCCTGTAATCAAATTTCTCAATTTCATCCCCTGGCTCACCGGCCGTATTAAACAATCGAGCACCGTCACCGAAGAAGAACTGATAACATTCGTGGAAGTGGTGGAAGAAGAAGGGGAGATCAAAGAGGAGGAAAAAGAGCTGATTCACAACATCTTCGAGTTTGACGATACCAATGCCTATGAAATCATGACCCCCAGAGCCGACATGTTTGTGCTGGACGCAGACATGCCGTTGAACATGAAAGCGATCCTCGATTCCGGGTTTTCGAGAATTCCGGTGATAGAGGGCTCCATCGACCAGATCATCGGCATTCTGAATATCAAAGATCTTTTCCTGGATATGACCGAAGGGAATCCACAAATAGATATTCGCAAAATCATGCGGACACCCTATTTTATCCCGGAAAACAAAAAATTGGACACCCTGCTCCATCAGTTTAAAAGAAAAAAAAATCATATGGCCATCGTCGTAGATGAGCATGGCGGCGTGTCCGGCCTGATTTCACTGGAAGATGCCTTGGAGGAAATCGTCGGAGAAATCGAAGACGAAACCGATAAGGATGAAAAACATATCATCCCTCTGAAAAAGGGTGAATGGATCATCCTCGGGAAGTCAGACATCGAAGATGTCAACGAAGCCACCGGAATGAATATCCCGGACACCACAGCCTACGACACCTTCTCCGGCTATATACTGGACACTATCGGCAAGATACCCAAGGAAAAAGAGGAATTCACCATCGGTAACTTCACTATTATCGTCGAAATAAGGGAAGGCAACCGGATCAGCGAGTATCTCGTTAAAAAAAACACCCAATAAAACGCTCTTGACACTTTAAGTGCGCTTTTTTAACATCATGCCCTGAAATAGCTTAAAAATAGATACCGGGATCCGGAGATCCCGGCACGATGTTGCCCCTATACTGACCCTAACATTGCAAAAGCCGGAGGGCTTCAGAGTCAAGGCGCCTGAGGGTGAAGTCGTAGTTTTTTACTTCGAACCCTCAGCAACGCAGGATCTGAAGTTCTCCGGCTTTCCCGCAGGGTAAACAACATGGCAAAAAAGACACCATCCTTAGAATTCACCTGGGGGAATATCCAGCTAATGGCGCTATCGCTACGATATCGCATATAATAACAAATTATTATCTATACTTTGCCATGTTGTTTATGCAACTATAGGGTTGAATAAATACAGACATAGATTACGGTGACGATTGATGGGATGCTATATACTAAGCGAAAAAGAGAAAGTTGACAAGCTGACCTACCTCGGAATTGAACTGAACCAGGTTCGTGACTTAGACATCCTGATGGAGCGCGTCTTGGAATGCGCCAGAAGTTTTGTAAACGCCGATGCCGGCTCGATCTATATCCGGAACAAGGATGAGGATACACTTCAATTCACTTATACTCAGAACGATACCTTGCAGGAACGCCTCCCAAAGGGCGAGAAACTCATTTACGCCACCTTTACCCTGCCCATCAACAAAGAAAGCATCTCCGGATACGTGGCCACCACAGGCCAGCTTCTCAACATCCCGGATGTTTATCAAATTGAGTCGACGGCTCCCTACCATTTTGGAAAACAATTTGATGAAGAATCGGGTTACCAAACAAGATCTGTCATCACCGTTCCCCTGGAAACACGCCGGGGGGATATCCTTGGCATCCTGCAGATTATCAACGCCCAGGATGAAAACAAGAAGATTATTCCATTTACGGATAGCGACGAAAAACTCATGCTCCATTTTGCCAGCACAGCTGCCGTGGCTCTCGAACGCGCCCAGATGACACGATCCATTTTGCTTCGTATGATCCGCATGTCTGAAATGCGAGACCCAAAGGAAACCGGGGCACATGTCAACCGTGTGGGTGGTTATTCCATCGAAATTTACGAACAGTGGGCCCAAAAACACAATCTGCCCAAGGAAGAATTTGACCGGAACCGGGACAGCCTCCGCATGGCCGCCATGCTGCACGATGTAGGGAAAATTGCCATTTCCGATGTCATTCTCAAGAAACCGAGTCGATTTAATGAGGATGAATTCGAAACCATGAAACAACATACCTTTCTGGGAGCCCGGTTGTTTCTCAACGCCCAGTCAGATTTTGATGAGGCTGCCTTTGATGTTGCGTTGAACCACCATGAACGCTGGGATGGCCGAGGCTACCCGGGTTATATTGATGTGGCGACAGGAAAAGCGCTGACTGGCTTCATACGCCCTGAAGGGAAACCCATGGGCAAAAAAGGAAATGAAATCCCCATCTTCGGAAGAATTGTCGCCCTGGCCGATGTGTATGATGCCCTTTCCTCCAAAAGGGTATACAAGGAAGCCTGGGATGAAAGTGACGTTCTTACAACCATTGAAAAAGAAGCGGGTGCCCAGTTCGATCCTGAGCTGATCGAAATATTCTTTTCCAGACTCAACGTCCTGAGATCTATCCAAAATCGATATGCGGATGATTCCTGAGCGGTAAGCAATAAGCTGTAAGCTGTAAGCTGTTCACCGTCGGCAGGCTTATGGCTTACAGCTTAGAGCTTACTGCTTATTGCTTCACCCTCTCCACATATTGTCCTGTCCTGGTATCGATCTTGATGGCCTCCCCTTCTTCGACAAATGGTGGCACCTGAAGCACATAACCCGTTTCCACTGTCGCCGGCTTTGAATCCCCGGAAGCCGTATCTCCTTTCGCCCAAGGATCGGCCTGGGTAATGGTCAGCTCGACAAAATTCGGCAATGTCAGGTCAATGGGGCGCCTGTCATAGAACAACATGTTGACGGTTGTGTTCTCTTTTAAAAAATTCTTTAAGTCCCCGATTTGTTCAATATTCATGAACTCCTGCTCGTACGTAGATGTATTCATGAAGCAGTAGCTTTCTCCGTCGAAATAAAGATACTCCATTTCATGTTCTTCCAGACCCGCCTCGTTGAATTTTTCATTCGACCTAAATGTCCTCTCGAATTGAACGCCGGTTAACAGGTTTTTCAATTTACATTTATATAACGACTGTCCTTTGCCGGGTTTTACAAACTCGAACTGGACAATCATAAAGGGTTCTCCGTCTATTTCGAGCTTCAGACCCTTTCTCAAATCACCGCTTTCTAACATGATTCACCTCTCTATATTTGGATCTTCTAAAAACAGTTGACTTTTTTAGCCGTCTCTAACATATTCACCATGATTTCGCAAACCTAGAAAAGGGAATACCCATGATACTGATCATCGATTTCGGATCACAGTTCAATCAGTTGATCGCACGCCGGGTCAGGGAGTGCCAGGTGTACTGCCAAATTGAATCGCCCCGGATTTCCATCGATGATATCAGATCCATGAAACCTGAAGGCATCATTTTATCCGGCGGGCCTTCCAGTATCTATGAAAAAAACAGTCCCCGTATTGATACGGACATTTTCAACTTGAAAATCCCCGTACTGGGCATCTGTTACGGCATGCAGTTTATGGTGGATGCCCTTGGTGGCGTAGTGAAAAGCACCCTGAAACGGGAATATGGTTTTGCTGAACTGTCAATCAAAAAGCAGACAGGGCTCTTTAAAAACATGGGCGGCAAGACCCAAACATGGATGAGCCACGGGGACTCGATTCAGAAGCTCCCCACAGGATTTGTCACTACGGCCACCACCAGCAACACGCCCATTGCCGCAGCCCAAAACTATCGCAAGCACTTATACGGCCTCCAATTTCATCCGGAGGTTGAGCATACGCCCAAAGGCAAGTTGATGATCCGGCATTTTCTCTTTGATGTATGTGGCTGCCGACGATCATGGACAATGAAATCATTTGCAAAATCATCAATTACAGAAATCAGGGAACAGATCGGCAACCAAAAAGTTATCCTTGGTTTGAGCGGCGGGGTCGATTCCTCGGTAACAGCCCTTTTGATCCACAAGGCAGTTGGTAAAAACCTGACCTGTATCTTTGTAGACAACGGGCTGCTAAGAAAAAGCGAGGCATCACAGCTCAAACAGCGCCTGAAACAGCATTTAAACATCAACATCAAATTTGTGAGTGCCAAATCAAAATTTCTGAAGGCCCTCACCCGGATCTCCGACCCGGAAAAAAAGAGAAAAATTATCGGCAGGGTCTTCATGGAAGTATTTGAAGCCCAGGCCAAAAAAATAAAAGGGGTTGAATTCCTCGCTCAGGGTACCCTCTATCCGGATGTTATCGAATCGGTCTCCGCCTTTGGCGGCCCCACTTCGGTCATCAAATCCCATCATAACGTGGGCGGCCTTCCCAAAAAAATGAAGCTCAAGCTCGTGGAACCACTGAGGTTTCTCTTCAAAGATGAAGTCAGGGCCCTGGGCAAGGCAATCGGGCTCCCCGACGATCTCACCTGGCGCCAACCGTTTCCGGGACCGGGTCTCGCCATCCGGATTATCGGTGAGATAACCCGACAACGGCTTGCCATTCTCAGGGAGGTGGATGCTGTATTGCTTGAAGAAATACGGACAGGAGGCTATTATAAAAAATTATGGCAATCCTTTGCGGTACTATTACCCCTTAAAAGCGTCGGAATCATGGGGGACAGCCGGACATATGAACATATTGTCGCAATCCGCGCAGTCACCAGCAAAGATGCCATGACGGCAGACTGGGCCAAATTACCCCATGCGTTTCTCGGTAAAATATCGAACCGGATCATCAACGAGGTTCGAGGTGTCAACCGGGTCGTGTATGATATCAGCTCAAAGCCGCCGAGCACCATAGAATGGGAATAAGCAATGATCGAAGAAAATGACAATTCCAGATTTCAATTCAGCGCTGACGGGGATGAACCTGATGCCATTCTCCAGGATGAACTGCGGGAGCTCAAAATTGAAAAGCTCGGCCAGCGTGTAACCCTGCTGACCATCCTCATCCCTTGCATGCTCGGGGTCATTCTGGTTATCACCTATCTCGATATCAAAGACAGGGTCACGCGGTCTTATGATACCGGGGCCATCGGTGTACAGAAACTTTCCAAGGATCTCGCATCGAAATTCTCCTCCCTTTCCCTCGAACAGGCAAAGATAAATGACATCCAGGCGAAAAAACTTCCGGAACTGGAAAAATCGGCTGCATTTCTAAAATCCAGGATCACCAAACTTCAGGAATCAATAACCCAGATAACCGCTTCAGCAATTAGCCGAGATGAATTGACGCGTGTGGCCAAAACCTTGACGGACAAGGTTGCCGGTATTCCACAGGATTTGAAGCCCGATTTTGAAGCGCTTGCCTTGGTGGATGACCGGATTATTGAGGATTTCCGCCAGATGTCAACTGATATCAAAATATTGTCTGATAACATGATGGAGATCGATACCAGGATAGATACCATCAGAAAAGAAATTGAAACACTCAGGGAAAAAGCCATTGATAAGGACGATCTCGATCTGGCACTCAAGCTCAAGGAGATCGCTTACCGACAGTCACTTTTAGATAAAACAGCCTTGCTGGAAAAAGAAATTCAGGCCGTTCGGAAAGAGGTCAAAGATCTTCAGAAAAACAATAGCGGTTCATCCGGCGCGACACCCGCCACGCAACCGCAACCGCCGGTTTCGCAAAAACCGGTGTCTGAAAGTGAAACGCACAAACCTGCCACCGGTGAATCGGGCGATATCGTGGAGCAAACCATTGAATAATAAAATCGTTGCACGATTTTATCTGACGCGACGTTGTCGCTTATAAATATTAACGGAATATATTATGGACCAGGAAAGACTCAATCATCTTTTGCATTCTGTTGTGGAGGGAAAGACCTCCATCGAAGAGGCATCGGATTTAATCAAGAAACTTCCCTACGAAGATATCGATTTCGCACATATCGATCACCACCGATCCCTTCGCAAAGGATTTCCGGAAGTCATCTTCGGTCTCGGAAAAACAGCCCCGCAGATCATCGGCATCATGGAAAGAATGATCCCCCAGGAGTCCGTGATCCTGGTCACCCGGGTCGATGCGGAAAAAGCAGCCAAAATCATGCCCACTTTTACAGACGCCATCTATGACCCTGAGGCCAGAATGATACTCCTTGGGAAACAAAAGCCCTCACCCAACGCTAAAGGTGACATACTGGTCATATCGGCAGGCACATCCGATATCCCTGTTGCCAGAGAAGCCCATCTGACAGCCCAGGCCATGGGAAACAGGGTCGAAGCGATTTATGATGTGGGGGTGGCCGGTATTCATCGACTGTTCGCCCACCAGGATCTCATCGAAAAAGCTGCGGTTCTCATCGTTGTTGCCGGTATGGAGGGAGCACTTCCCAGCGTGGTGGCCGGGATGGTGTGTCGGCCGGTAATTGCCGTACCCACCAGTATCGGCTACGGCACGAGCCTCGGAGGCCTGACAGCGCTGTTTGCCATGTTGAACAGCTGCAGTTCCAATGTGGCTGTCGTCAATATCGACAATGGTTTTGGGGCGGGGTATATGGCAGCCATCATCAACCGGAAATAAAATCGCTCAGTGTTTTTCAGGAAGTAATCACTAATTGTAATAGTATTGTCATTTCAGCATATTTCCTTGTAATGACCTCATGATTCTCTATACTCGATTAAAGATTCCGCGCTGAGAAATATCTCTCTCCCTTATCAGTACCATGCCGGAAATGAACGCCAATTCCTTAGCGCCTCTCAAAAAAATAACCATAAACAAATCAATTTTAATAAGGAGATTTCCATGACGTCACATGCACCTGTGCACCCGCACGGGACTCGAGCCAGTATTTTACTCTCAAGTGTTTTTGGGCCATATGCACAAAATGATGATTATGGCAGCCGGGAAATCAATCCCATGGAACTCTATCAGAACCAGGTGACCCGCGTGCAAGGCATTTTTTCGCTGCGTATGTTTCACCGCAGTTTTGGCCTGATGATGATCCAATCCAATCTTGATGCACCCTGTACATTGCTGGATTTTCCTTCCCTCGATCGTTTTATACGGGAAATTCAGGATAATCGATATGATATTGTCGGCATAAGCGCTATCATTCCCAATATCGGAAAAGTAAAAAAAATGTGTGAACTGGTTAGGGAACACCTGCCGGGAGCAACCATCATCGTCGGCGGTCATGTAACCAACAAAGAAAAACTATCGGAAATAATCGACGCAGACCACATCGTTAAGGGGGAAGGAATCAGATGGTTTCAAAGATTTCTCGGGCAGAACGAAAACAAACCGGTGCGGCATCCCCTTACCTATTCGGCCCATGGAACACGTATTTTGGGAATACCTCTTCACCGCGAGCATAAACACGGTAATACGGCCGCCATATTAATCCCTTCAGTCGGATGCCCGATGGGCTGCAATTTTTGCTCGACCTCCTCCCTGTTCGGTGGCAAAGGAAACTTTATCAACTTTTATGAAACCGGGGATGAACTTTTTTCGATCATGAGCGACATTGAGGCTAAATTGGATGTCAGCTCGTTTTTTATCCTGGACGAAAATTTTCTGTTGCATCGCAGAAGAGCCCTTAGATTGCTGGAATTGATGACATCAAATCAAAAGAGTTGGTCTTTGTCTGTTTTCAGTTCGGCTCGGGTTTTGCGGTCTTATACCATTGAACAGATCGTGGGATTAGGCGTCTCATGGATATGGATGGGCCTGGAGGGTAAAAAAAGCCAGTATCCCAAGCTACGGGGCGTTGATACATATGCACTGGTTAAGGACCTACAATCCCACGGAATACGCGTCCTTGGATCTTCCATCATCGGAATGGAAAACCACACCTCCGAAAACCTTGACCAAGTGATCGAGGATGCCATCAATCATGATTCTGACTTCCACCAGTTCATGCTTTACACCCCGATTCCGGGAACACCCCTTTTTGATCAGCACCGCAAAGACGGTACACTTCTTTCGGAAACGACTTTCCCCGTGGCGGATGCCCATGGGCAATACCGCTTCAATTTTCGCCATCCCCATATCCACCAGGGCCGCGAAGAAAAATTTCTTTTAAAAGCCTTTCAAAGGGATTTCGAGGTAAACGGTCCAAGCCTTGCTCGTTTAATAAGGACGCTCCTGACAGGGTGGCAACGCTATAAAAGTCATCCGGATCTGCGTATCCGCAATCGCTTTACCCGAGAAGTCTATCCCCTTCGAAACACCTATGCGGGTGCCGTGTGGGCAATGAAAAAGTATTACCAAAATGATCGGCGGCTTTCCGACAAACTGGCATCCCTTCTTCGCGAAATATATCTTGAGTTCGGGTTGTTACCACGGATAATAGCCCCCCTGATCGGACGCTATTTTCACGTTACCATGAAAAGGGAAGAAAAGCGGTTAGGAAATGGGTGGACATATGAACCCAAAACATTTTGTGAAAAAAATCCGGCCGCCCTTGCCCTTGAAAATGCAGCATCCAAAAGCGCCACGCATCCTGTTTCAAAAGGTTACCTGCCTGCGCCTGCTTTTGCCTGCGCCAGATTGCAACAAAATACATAAAGGTTTGAAATAGAAAAATTTTTACAACCTCTTATCCGGGAATACGGCAAATAGTGGACATCATCATTCTGGGTGATATTGCCACTTCCCCTTCATGGTTGGTTCCTTTAATGCTGTCTGCAGCAGTGTGAGAAACCTGTCTCTTGGAATCTCCCTGGCGCCCAGACTGACCAGGTGCGTTGTGGTGACCTGGCAATCAATCATGTGAAACGCATGAGACCTCAAGAAGTCCACCAGCCAGGCAAACGCGACTTTGGATGCGTTGCTGACTCTGGCAAACATGGACTCGCCGAAAAAGCATTTACCCAGGGAGACACCATACAGACCACCCACCAACACACCACCCTGCCAGGCTTCCACCGAGTGGGCAAAACCGGAATCATGCAACCGGCAATACGCATCGATCATGTCCCCCACGATCCAGGTAGGTTCTTTCTGTTTCATCCGGATCTCGGCACATTCGGTAATCACCCGGCGGAACACCTCATCAATGGTGATATCAAATTGAGACTGGCTGAGAATTTTTTTCAGACTTTTGGATACCTTGAATTCATGGGGAAACAGAACCAGACGCGGGTCCGGCGACCACCAGAGGATGGGTTCGCCTTCTGAAAACCACGGAAAAATACCGTGACCATATGCCGACAGCAGGCGCTCCAGACTCAGATCTCCACCCACAGCCAGCAACCCTTCCCGGGATGCTAAACAGGGATGGGGGAATGTAAGCGCTTCCGACAAGAGGTAAACAGGCATTGGCTTTAAGGGATTAGGTTGTTTAGACTGTAGACTGTTGACGGTTTCGTAAAAAGCCCAACTTCGGTGTTGTGCTGCATTTCGCCATCATTCAACGTACAGTAAGTACGCCTCATGATAGCAAAATTTGCACGCCTTGAATTTGAACTTTTTACAAAACCGTCTAAATTGGAATTTTTTACGAGTTCATCAGACTATTAGGCGTTCAACAGCCTACAGTCTAATAGCCTAACAGTCTAATAGTCTAAACAGTCGCAGCCTCAGCAATGGCCTTTTGCTTAACTGTCGATTGAAAGGAAAGTTTGTCGCCTTCCATTTCAATGAGGACATGACCGCCTTTTTCCAGTTTTCCGAAAAGAATTTCATCGGACAGCAGGTCCTTGATTTCGGTCTGCATCAATCTTGTCAGAGGTCTGGCACCATACTGGGGGTCATGACCCTTTTGGGCCAGCCATTCCCGTGCCTCCGATGAAATCTCAATCCGTACCTTTCGGGGAATCAACTGGTCATTCAATTCCTTGACAAACTTATCCACAATCAGCCCCATGATATCCGGTGTCAGGGAATTAAAGTTGACGATGGCGTCAAGCCGGTTTCTGAATTCCGGGTTGAATATTTTTTCGATGGCCTTTTTACCCTTGAACGCCGTATCCGATTTGGGATCCCCGAAGCCAATGGTCTGGGCGTTCATTTCACGGGTCCCGGCGTTGGATGTCATGATCATGATAACATTGCGGAAATCCGCCTTTTTCCCGTTGTTGTCCGTCAAGGTCGCATGGTCCATCACCTGCAGCAATATGCTGAACAGATCCTGGTGGGCTTTTTCAATTTCATCCAGCAGAAGGACACAGTAGGGGTGCTTGCGGATACCGTCCGTCAAAAGCCCCCCCTGATCGAAGCCGATATAACCCGGCGGTGCACCGATCAACCGGGCAATGGCATGTTTCTCCATATACTCGCTCATGTCGAATCGCATGAATTCGATGCCCAGGTTTTTCGCTATCTGGATGGCGACCTCTGTCTTGCCGACACCCGTAGGACCGGTAAACAGAAAGGAACCGATGGGATGACCGGGAAACCCCAGCCCGGCCCTGGACCGTTTGATGGAAGTTACCAGGGAGGCAATGGCTTGTTCCTGGCCGTAAACATATTCTTTGAGACGGCTTTCAAGCGTCGAGAGTTTGGTCTTGTCATTGCTTGAAACACTTCTGGTGGGAATGCGGGCCATTTTTGCAACGATTTTTTCGATATCCGTGGGATTGATTCTCTTCCGCCGGGTAGATCCCGAAAGCCTGACAAACGCGCCTGCCTCATCGATAACATCAATGGCCTTATCAGGCAGATATCGATCATTCAGGTGTTTGGCAGCCAGTTCCGCCGCCGCATTCAAGGCCGTATCGCTGTAGCGGATATTGTGATGCGCTTCATACCGCGAACGCAGACCCTTCAGGATTTTCACTGTTTCATCCACGGGGGGTTCCGCAATTTCGATCTTTTCGAAACGCCGCGAAAACGCCCGATCTTTATCGAAATGATTTTTGTATTCCTCATAGGTCGTTGAGCCGATACAACGCAAATCACCGGACCCGAGTACCGGTTTCAGAATGTTGGAAGCATCCATGGAACCGGAACTTGTAGCGCCTGCGCCCACAATGGTATGGATTTCATCGATAAAAAGAATGGCGTTCGGAATGTTTATGAGTCTTGAAATGACCCCTTTAAGCCGCTGTTCGAAATCACCCCGGAACTTGGTTCCGGCAAGCAGAGCTCCCAGATCAAGGGCATAAATACGAATATCTTTCAGGATGTCCGGAACATCCCCCTCTGCGATTCGCTGTACCAGACCCTCAGCCATAGCCGTCTTCCCGACACCGGGATCACCAACAAAAACAGGGTTGTTCTTTCGCCGTCTGCAGAGGACCTGCATGGTCCGTTCCAATTCAAGCTGCCTGCCGATCAGCGGGTCCAGTTTCCCCTGGACGGCTCTTTCCATAAGATCGATGGTAAAAAGTGCCAGGGGATCTGATTTCTTTTTCTTATCTCTCTGATCCGGTCTGGTGAGCCCGCTGTCTCCGGGCTTTACAGATATGCTGTGGATATCGTGCGAAATGTAATTCAGGATATCGAAACGCGTGACACCCTCTGACTTTAAAAAATTATCGGCATGGGAATTCTTTTCCTGGAAAATGGATGCCAGGATATCCCCTACAACCACTTCCTGCTTTTCAGCCGACCGGGCATGGTTGACGGCCCGCTGAATGACCCGCTGAAAACCGATGGTCTGCTGCAGAACGTACTCCGATCCTTCCGGGATGCGGTCCACATGCTCTGAAAAGAATTTCTCAAGTAATGCTTTGAGGTTGTCTACGTTTCCACCACAGTTTTCAATGATCTCGACGCCATTGTCATCATGCAGTATGGCATAGAGCACATGTTCCACACACACATATTCATGCCGTCTTTTTTTGGCTTCTTTGACAGCGAACCCCAGTGTTTCGCTGAGTTCTTTACTGATCATTTTTATGCTTTCTCCATGGAGCACTTTAACGGAAAGTCGCTCGATCTTGCAAGCACTTCGACTATCTCCACTTTGGTTTCCGCAATCTCGTATGGATATACACCACAAATTCCCATACCATTTCTGTGGACATTCAACATGATGCGTGTCGCATCTTCCATGGAGCGGTTGAATACAACCATCAGAATCTCGATAACAAACTCCATGGTGGTATAATCGTCATTATGAAGCAGCACCCGGTACAGCGGCGGCTCTTGGACACGTTTATGGGTTCTGGTTTGCTCATCTGTCGAGATATCGGTTTTGGACATGTTCATTTGCGGCTGATCCTGAACATAACTAACTATTATTCTTAATTTTATTTAATCGATAAGCTCACGCATAGCACACCGATAAGGTTATTATAAGCATCAAGATCCTGCTTTGTAAAGAGGCATCCGGATCGACATTAAGAACCTCGCAGCAAGCTACGATGATCTTCGACCGTAAGGAATTTTGTCTAATTTATATAGCATCAAGACCCTGCTTTGTAAAGAGGCTCCGGATCAGACATTCAGTTCAACAAGTCGGGCATCCAGTCTGCCGTTGCAAAGAAAAAGTTTTCCAATCGACACGGGATGCCCGTGTCTTTGGTGCCCTGCACTGCCTGGATTAAAAAAAAGAACATCGTTCTTGTCGTCTATCAGGGGACGATGCGTATGCCCGGTGATAATGACCTGATAGCTTTGTAACACCATTTGACGATCGATCCATTCAATATCATGAATTAAAAACAGCTTGGTTTTACCGATGATAAGGGATTTTGAAACAGGTAGCTGATCTGCCCAGCTCCCGTAATCCATGTTACCTCTGACCACCACCACCGGCGCAACAGATTCCAGGTGATCGATCACTTCAGGATCCCCGACATCACCTGCATGAAGGATGAGATCCACACCTTTGAAGGCTTTCATCACTTCCGGGCGCAACAAGCCGTGTGTATCGGATATGACGCCAATGGTGCAGGATTTTGATTCGATGTGCTCTGATTTTTGAAATTCTGTAGACATTATTATGTAATCGTCACCTTTTACGCTTTATAATTCTAGGATATTTCACTCGAACCTTTAGAATCCTTATCTGCTGGGACGCTAGGATGCCTGGAAGCTATAATGCTGCTGTCCGCTCATAACTGTTAGCCACCCTCCAACCCTTGTATCACCCTCCAACCCTCGGACCCTGGTTCATTGCCCGCAGCATTTTTTGTATTTTTTCCCGCTGCCGCAGGGACATGGTGCATTACGACCCACTTTCTTGTCGGATCGTGTTGCCGGTTTTTTCTTAGCAGGTGCCGTGTCACCACCGGAAAACATCAGCGGTGGTTCCTCAGGCTTATGGAGTTCCTTCAGGTCCTCAGGTTCTGCCAGTTGAATTCGGTATAGAATCGAAAGGGTCTGCTCCTGAACCCTTGAGATCATATCCTGAAACATCTCAAAGCCCTCTTTTTTATACATAAGCAAAGGGTTCTGCTGCGCATATCCCCTGAGTCCTATGCCCTCTTTCAGGTGATCCATACTGAGCAGATGGTCCTTCCACAACTGATCCACGGTCTGCAGCAGAATATAGCGTTCCAGATTTCTGAATTCATCCGGACCGATAAGGGTTTCTTTTTCATGGTAGGCTGAAATGGCGGCTTCGTGAATCAACTGAGCAAGTCCTTCGTTCGTCAGACCATCGAGTGTATCTTCATCCGGTTTGCCGATTCTCAAATTGAACTGTTTAAAAACCGCTTCATCAATCCCCTTGAAATCCCATTCTTCGGGCAACGTCTTTTCATCTGCAAACAATTCAGCAATCTCGGAGGCTTTGTCAAATATGATATCCTGAATGGTCTCCTTCAGATTTTTTCCATCCAGCGCTTCACGTCGCTGCTTGTAAATGACTTCACGCTGCTGGTTCATGACATCGTCATACTCCAGCAGATGTTTTCGAATATCAAAATTATGACCTTCAACCTTGGCCTGTGCATTCTCGATAGCACGACTGATCAGGCCATGCTCAATGGGTTCACCTTCCTCCATACCAAGCTTTTCCATGATTCCGGTAATTCTTTCACCACCAAAAATTCGCAGGAGGTCATCTTCCAGGGAAAGAAAAAAACGGGAGGACCCCGGGTCCCCCTGACGACCGGATCGCCCCCGCAGCTGATTATCGATTCGCCGGCTCTCATGACGCTCGGTTCCTAAAATATGGAGTCCCCCCAGATCGACAACACCTTCACCCAGCACGATATCCGTACCACGACCCGCCATGTTGGTGGAGATCGTGACAGCCCCTTTTTGGCCGGCCATGGATATGATCTCGGCCTCCTTTTCATGGTTCTTGGCATTCAGAACTTCATGCTGAATACCTCTCTTTTGCAATTTTTTGCTCAGTCCTTCGGAAACATCGATGGAGATGGTCCCCACCAGGACCGGCTGGCCTTTTTGATTGAGCTCCACGATTTCATCCATAACCGCTTCGTATTTTTCCCGGCGTGTTTTGTAGATAACGTCTGAAAAATCTTTGCGGATCATGGTCTGGTTGGTTGGAATGACCAAAACATCGAGTTGATAAATCTTTTTGAATTCAGCCGCTTCCGTGTCTGCGGTGCCGGTCATGCCGGCAAGTTTATTGTACATTCTGAAATAATTCTGAAATGTGATCGTAGCCAGCGTCTGATTCTCGTTTTCGATTTTTACATTTTCTTTGGCTTCGAGTGCCTGGTGCAGACCTTCGCTATAACGCCTTCCCGGCATCAAACGGCCGGTAAATTCATCCACAATGATGACCTCACCGTTTTTAACGATATAGTCTACATCTCTTTTGAACAGGGAGTGGGCTTTGACAGCCTGGTTGATATGATGCAGAAGTTCAATGTATTTGGGATCATACAGGTTGTCGACATTCAGGATGCCCTCTGCATGGGCGACCCCCTCTTCTGTGAGGACAGCGGTTCGTGCCTTCTCGTCAATGGTGAAATCACGTTCACGCTTCAGCTTGGGAATAATGTTGTTAACCTGGTAGTAGAGGTGGGTTGATTTTTCGGCAGGACCGGAAATGATCAAGGGGGTTCGTGCCTCATCGATCAAGATGCTGTCCACTTCATCGACGATGACATAATTCAACTCGGGTTGCACCAGAGACTTGCGGTCAAACTTCATGTTGTCCCGCAGATAATCGAATCCGAACTCGTTGTTTGTTCCATAGGTAATGTCTGAGCCATAGGCAATTTTACGCTCGTTGTCGTCTAATCCATGAACGATAGTGCCGACAGACAAGCCGAGAAAACGATAAAGTTTTCCCATCCACTCTGTATCGCGTTTTGCCAGATAATCATTGACCGTAATAATGTGAACGCCTTTTCCCGTCAAAGCATTCAGATAGGCCGGCAACGTGGCCACGAGTGTTTTTCCCTCACCGGTTTTCATCTCAGCGATACATCCATTGTGGAGCACGATACCGCCGATGAGCTGAACGTCAAAATGACGCATCCCCAATGTGCGCACAGACGCTTCACGAGCCGTGGCAAACGCTTCGGGCAGAATGTCTTCCAGGGATTCGCCATTCGCCAGACGTTCCTTGAATCGAAGGGTCTGCTGTGCAAGCTGCGCATCATCCATGGCCTGAACAGCCGGTTCAAGACTGTTGATCCGATCAACAATGGGTTGAAGCTTTTTTAACTCCCGTTCATTTTTACTGCCAAATATCTTTGTCAAAAAATTCATAACCATGTGGAAAAGTTCCCTCCGAAAATAAATTCGCTGCACGAATTTATCAAACGCGACGTTGTCGCTTCTACGACAAAAGGATTTTGCCCTGATTTGAGTACGCCCCA
>CAWKCS010000017.1:0-49538 GCA_963848165.1 uncultured delta proteobacterium
TAAAATCGCGCAGCGATTTTATTAGGCTACCTCTTTGTATTCAGCATCCACCACATCATCCTCAGGCATGTCGCCGGGAGAAGCACTGTCATTTTGCGTACCGGTGCCGGTTGACTGTTGATAGGCTGTGGTGGCCATCTGGTGGGCTGCCTGGGTAAGGGCATCGGTGAGACGTTTGATGTCATCGATGTCCTCACCGTTCACGGCCTGCTTCAGGCTGCTGATGGTTGTATCAATGCTGGATTTTGTGGAAGGATCCAGTTGGGTCCCCATTTCCGTCATGGATTTCTGGGTCTGGTAAATAAGAGCGTCTGCCTGGTTTCTTGCTTCCACAAGCAATTTTTTCCTTTTGTCCTCATCTGCATGCAATGCCGCATCATTCACCAGGCGATCGATTTCTTCCTTGGTAAGTCCGGATGACGCCGTGATGCGTATGGATTGGGCTTTCCCCGTGGCCTGATCTTTGGCAGAAACTTCCACGATGCCATTGGCGTCGATGTCAAACGAGACCTCGATCTGTGGTGTCCCCCTGGGTGCCGGTGATATTCCCGTCAATTCAAAACGGCCCAGGGTCTTGTTGCCCAAGGCCATTTCCCGCTCACCCTGCAACACATGAACGCTGACCGCCGGCTGGTTGTCTTCGGCCGTGGAAAAAACCTGACTCTTTTTGGTCGGAATGGTGGTGTTTTTTTCGATGAGCCTGGTCATCACGCCTCCCAGTGTTTCGATACCGAGTGACAAAGGCGTAACATCCAGGAGCAGGACATCCTTGATGTCCCCTTTGAGCACCGCACCTTGAATAGAGGCCCCCAGGGCCACGACCTCATCCGGGTTGACACCCTTATTGGGCTCTTTACCGAAAATCATTTTGACCCGTTCCTGGACCGCAGGCATGCGGGTCATACCCCCCACCAGGATGACTTCGTCTACGTCGCCGGTCGATAGGCCTGCATCCTTCAGGGCGGCCCGGCAGGGCCCCTCCAGTTTGGTCAGCAGATCTGCCACAAGCGCTTCGAGTTTGGCACGGGTGATCTTGACATTCAGATGTTTGGGCCCCGTGGCATCGGCCGTTATAAAAGGAAGATTGACATCCGTCTCCAGGGAGTTGGACAGTTCCATTTTTGCTTTTTCTGCGGCCTCTTTCAGGCGTTGGAGCGCCATCTTGTCTTTACGTATGTCGATGCCCTGGTCCTTTTTATACTCATCGGCGATATAATCGATGATCCTGAGATCGAAATCCTCACCCCCCAGATGGGTGTCACCATTGGTGGCCTTGACTTCGAACACGCCATCGCCGATTTCAAGGATGGATACATCAAAGGTTCCGCCGCCCAGGTCGAATACGGCAATCTTTTCTTCGGCCTTCTTATCCATGCCATAGGCCAAAGCCGCCGCCGTGGGCTCGTTGACAATACGCAGTACATTCAAACCGGCGATCTTCCCGGCATCCTTGGTAGCCTGCCGCTGGCTGTCATTAAAGTAGGCCGGTACGGTAATGACGGCATCCATGATTTTTTCACCCAGAAACGCTTCCACAGATTTCTTGATGTCTGCCAGGATAAAGGACGAAATTTCCGCCGGGCTGTATTGCTTTCCGCGAATATTGAGCTGAACATCCCCATTGGGGGCTTTTTGAATGGTGAAGGGCAGATTCCGGATGTCTCCCTGGATCTCCGGGGAGTCGAATTTCCGGCCGATGAGGCGTTTGACACCGAAGATGGTGTTTTCGGGATTGGTGATGGCCTGGCGTTTGGCGATCTGTCCCACCAGCCGTTCTCCTTTGTCGGTGACCGCAACGACCGAGGGCGTGGTTCGGCCGCCCTCCTGATTGTTGACAACCTTGGCCTCGCCGCTTTCCATAATGGAAACGCAAGAATTGGTAGTTCCCAGATCGATGCCTATTATTTTGCTCATTTTCAGTTCCTCCTTTTATGCATGACAGCCCGGCTGAAAAAAAAGTGGTCTCGGCTCTTGACAGTCATGCAGTAAATATGATGTTTGATGGTCAGATAATAAACACGTTAAAAGATTAGTCAATAATGAACATAAAATATTATATTACTTTATATGAATAATATTTTATAAGTAATGATTTCACTGAAAATTGAAACCGGTCACATGCGTTGGGATGGGAATAAACAATCGGCTGTATTTCATCATCAATCCGGTGGGCACAAGACAGGGCTTTGTTTGATATGTCCTTTTGAACCGAAACAGCGAGCGCATTCCCCGTATGTTCTGCCGTGCGGCAGTGCTTCGCATGCTGCGAGGTTCTTCAATAAAACAGGGTATCCCCTTTTCGGAGTAACCGGAACGTTATTTTGACAAATACGATAAAACCGAAATCTGGATTGTGGTCTCGGTTTATGTTATGGTCGCCATTAGGAGAAAACGACTGAAAATCGACCTGAATCTTTACACCAACTTGTATGGGAACACGACATATGAATAATAAAAAGTGGCGTACACATAACCCTGCAGGAAGCAAACGCGTGATTGTTACCAAAGAGCTACCAGGTTCGCTTTGGATTGATCGCCTGACCCAAATTGATTGTAGAGTCGAAGTCTGTACCTCCACAGAGGTACTCAGCAGTGAAGAAATCAAAGCTGCCATCGGCCGGAATTGTGATTCCGCGCTAGGGCAGTTGACGGAGGATTGGGGGGATGAGTTGTTTAGCGCACTCAAAGCCGCCGGGGGAACAGCCTACAGCAATGTGGCGGTAGGCTTTAACAACGTTGATGTGGATGCTGCCACAAAACACGGAATACCGGTGGGAAACACCCCGGGGGTTTTGACCGAAACCACAGCCCAAATGGCCGTAACCCTGACCTTTGCATCAGCCCGTCGTATAGGTGAAGCCGAGCGTTTTTTAAGATCTGGAAGATTTAAGGGGTGGTTGATGACGCTTTTTATGGGGGAGCTTTTATGGCGTAAAACATTAGGAATCGTCGGGGCCGGCCGCATCGGAGCGTCATATGCCCGAATGATGGTCGAAGGGCACAAGATGAATCTTGTGTATTATGACATTTATCCAAATAGAACTCTTGAGGATGATATTTCTGCATACGGGAGATTATCTTGCATCCCGGGGAGAAGCACCGGTATCCTGTAGACGTTTGGAAAGGGTAGAGGACCTGTTACAGGAAGCCGACTGTGTCAGCCTCCACACCGCGCTGGATGAATCCACGTATCATCTAATCAATTCCGAACGACTATCCCTTATGAAAAATAATGCTGTTTTAGTGAATACAAGCCGAGGTCAGGTGATCGACGAAGCCGCTCTGGTTTCTCATTGTCGCAAACATCCGAATTTTCGAGTCGGCCTGGATGTGTTTGAAGATGAACCTGATTTGAAGCCAGGATTGGTTGAACTGGATAACGTCGTTATTGTTCCTCACATCGCTTCAGCAACACGATGGACGCGAGAAGGAATGGCCACCCTGGCGGCTAGTAATGTCCTCGGTATCTTGATGGGTTATCCAGCCTGGAACAAACCGAATATATTGCCTTTTTTAGAAAAAAATCCACCCAAAGCCGCTCCGAGTGTCATTAATGCGGAGGCGCTAGGCATCTCGCTATTTGAGGGTTGATATTACCTGTTGACATAATAGTCATTTTAAATCATATTTCTTAATCTATAAACCCAGGGCTGCCATATTTCTTAGCCCAGAACCCTAATCTTAAGCAAAAAGGAGATTGACATGAAAAGAGGCACCTTTTTCATTTTATCATTGGCAATGGCTGTTTTATTGCTTTCGCCTGCTGCATGGGCTGCCAACGAGATCAAGATCGGATTTAATATTCCGCTTACCGGTGACAACCCGGATGTGGGTGGCTCGTCGAAAAATGCGGCGGAAATGTTCCTGAAAAACAATCCCACCGTTAACGTTGGCGGGAAGACATACACCCTGAAATTCATCTATGAGGACAACGAGTACAAACCCGAGTCGGCAGTCAAAATCAACTCTAAGCTGATTACGAATGAAGGGGTTCTGGGTATCGTGGGCCCACAGTCCTCCAGCCAGGCCGTTCCGGCCGGCGAGGTTGCCAACAACAACGCCACTCCCATGATTAGCCCCTGGTCCACCAACCCGAACACGACACTGGATCGGCCTTATGTCTTCCGGGGCTGTTTTCTGGACCCCTTCCAAGGACCCGTGGCAGCCAATTTCGCCACCGATGAGCTTGGAGCCAAGAAAGCCGCCGTTATTTACGATATTGCCGCGGATTATCCGAAAGGCCTGGCTGAGAATTTCAAGGAAGCCTTTGAAAATCTGCATGGACCCGGATCTGTGGTTGCCTTTGAATCCTTCACCACCGGTGACAAGGATTTTTCAGCCCAGATGACCAATATCGTCATGTCCAAGGCCGATGTGCTGTTCGTTCCCCAATATTATTCTGAAGTTCCCCTGATCATCCGTTCCGCCAAAGAAATGGGCTGGTCAAAACATATCCTGGGTGCAGATGCCTGGGGTGGTGGCGACCTGATGGGGCTTTGCGGCGATGACTGCAAAGGGTTATACTTTTCAACGCATTACGCCGCAGCGGGCGCTAAAGGCGCCACCAAGGCGTTTATCGATGCCTATGTTGCTGCCTATGGAAAGACGCCTGACGATGTTGCCGCTCTGACATGGGATACCATCGGGCTGATGGTCCAGGCCATTAAAGATACCGGCGGTCTGTCCGGAAACATCAAGGCCGATCGTACGAAAGTTAAAGACGCCCTGGCAGTGTTAAAAACTTTCCGGGAATCACCGGTGGGATGACATTCACTCCTGATGGTGATCCGAAAAAATGTGCCGTGATCGTTCAGATTAACAACGACGGTCAATTCGCCTTTCATAAATCCGTGTGTCCAAAATAAAATCGTGTAACGATTTCATTTTCAATCATACGCCCACCGCGCCTGTGCGCGGTGGGCAAACATATTATCTGCCCGCACCGGGGGTTTTTAGATTGAAAACCAACGATTGTGTGCGGATTTTTATTTGGGAGAGCACCGCATGACCTTTAATTTTATCATGCAGAACCTCATCAATGCCTTGCAGTGGGGGAGTTTTTACGCCCTCATCGCTTTAGGCTACTCCATGGTTTACAGTATTCTCATGCTGTTCAACTTTGCCCATGGGGACATTTTTATGGTAGGTGCCTATATCGGTTTAGGCGTCGCAACCGGTCTGCTCGCATTGGCAGGAACCGGAGCCGCCGCTGTTTTACCGGGGTGGTTTATTCTGGTGTTGACCATTTTGATATCCATGTTTCTAACCGGTTTTGTGGGTATCATCGTGGAAAGGGTAGGGTATCGCCCTCTGCGGGATGCCCCGCGAGCCTCCGCCGCCATCACCGGTCTGATGATCGGGATTATTCTGGAAACATCCAATATCCTTTTCCTGGGAGGATCGCGGCTTAAATTTCCACAACTCATCCAATCAACCACCTACAATATCGGTGGTATTTTTGTTACCAACAAAAAAATCATGATCGTACTGGTTTCTCTGAGCTTGATGCTGGCCCTGCACCAGTTTGTGACACGTACCAAGTACGGCATGGCCATGCGTGCCATGGCATATGATTATCTGGTGATTCCGCTGATGGGTGTGTCCATTAATCGCGTTGCAGCCATGACATTTGCCATCGGATCTGCATTGGCCGCGGCAGCGGGAATTCTTTTCGGGTTGGCATACCCGGTTCTGGATCCCTACATGGGTGTCAGTTTTGGCTGGAAAGCTTTTGTTGCAGCAATTCTAGGCGGGCGCGGTTCCATCATGGGGGCCTGTATTGCCGGATTCATGCTGGGATTTATTGAAATTATGACGGTACCTGCAATCCAGATCATCAATCGGATGTTTAGATTTTAATATTGGCTCCAATATGCGTGATCTGATCGCCTATTCCATCGTGTTGCTGATTCTCATATTCAAACCCCACGGATTGTTCGGCGAGGCATACAGCGCAAAACTGCGTCTGTAATTAGTACCGTAATTGTAATTTTTGTGCTTTTTGTGGCAAAAAAATATAAGCAATCACGAAAACACGCACCAAGTATCCGTACAGGATAAATCGGAAAAGCACGAAAATTACCATGGTCTTTTTCGTGATTTCGTACTTTCGTGATTTCGTGATAACAGATCTTTTTCTTCTCCGGCTTGCCGGGTTAAGAAAACAAGGACATTACATATGGCCGATATAACACAATCGGAACACAAAACGGGCGTAAGAGGCATACTTCGACGCATTTTTAACGGCGCCCCCCTGCTGGCAATCCTGCTGGGGTTTCTGGCCTGCACGCTTTGGGAAATGATGATCGGTGAGGTGTTGGCCTCTGCCTTGTTACTTCCCAAAATGCCCATCCTTTTCGGTCTGGTGACCATGTTCAAGGTCATCGCCGGGATGATCAACCTGGTCCTCAAGAATACGCCCTTTGAATTCTTTACACTGCTGCACATCCCCATGGCTATGCTCTACTTTGTTGTTATCTATGCCCTGCCGTTTGCTATCGTTGTCCGGCTGACGGCCCGACCGGCCAATGTCATTGCCCGCTCTTTGCAGCAATTGCCGCTGATTGTCACCGCCCTGGTTCATCTGGGTTTTATGTATGCCACGTTTCACTTCTGGGCTGAAATGAGTGATTACCGCTTGATTTCCCTGAAGCTGACTCTCATTGCAGTGCTGCTGACCCTCAGTCTGAACATTATCAATGGATATATGGGGGAATTTTCCTGCTCCCATCCTGGTTTTATGGCCATTGGGGCATATATGTCCTCGCTCTTCACGGTGGGTCTGTTTGTCGACGACAAAGTTCTGGGAGACGCCTTGCTGGGTATTCCCCTGGCGTATCTGACCTTCCCGTTCGCACTGATTTTCGGTGGGTTGTGTGCTTCTGTGGGTGCTTTGATCGTTGCGATTCCGTCATTCAGAACCCGGGGTGATTATCTGGCGATTATCAGTCTGGCGTTTTTATTTATCGTCAAAAGCTTCTTTGAAAATATGCAATCCCTGGGCGGCGCCAGGGGGATTATGGGGCAACCCGACTGGGCGACCCTGCCGGTCATCTTCATTGTGGTGATCATCGGTATATGGGCCATCAATAATTTTGTCACATCAACCCTCGGAAAGGCCCTGAATGCCGTGCGGGATGATGAAATGGCCGCCGATGCCATGACCGTGGATACCCGCAAAACCAAAATGGTCGCCTTTCTTTTCGGTGCTTTCTGGGCAGGACTGGCAGGGGGCTTGTTGGCCCACGTGCTGCGGTTTATCAACCCTGCCATGTTCGGTATTCAAAAACTGGCTGAAGTGTTGGCCATGGTATATTTTGGCGGTCTCAATTCCGTATATGGCTCCATCGTAGGGGCTGTCTCCATCAGTCTTTTAGGGGAAGTGCTACGGCCGTTGGAAATTTTAAAATGGATATTTATACCTCTGCTGCTCATTCTGGTGATGATTTACAGACCCACGGGTCTGGTTGCATTTAAAGAACTTGATGTGCACACGATGTTCGGCCCCAAGGAGGAGGCGTAAGATGCCGCTTCTCGAAGTCATTCAAATGAGTCATAATTTTGGCGGCCTCCAGGCCGTATCCAATTACAACCTGCAATTGGACCCCGGTCAGATTACAGGTCTGATCGGTCCCAATGGTGCAGGAAAAACAACCATATTTAACCTGCTCACGGGTATTTATCAGCCGGCAGAAGGTGAAGTTAGATTGAACGGCGCCAATATCGTCGGGCAACGACCAAACCAGATCGCAGCCTTGGGTATCGGACGCACATTCCAGGAAATGCGTCTCTGGCGGCATATGTCGGTCCTGGATCATGTTAAAATGGCACGTTATTCAAAACTCACCTATGGTCTTTTTGGTGCCTTTCTGGACAGCCCCAGACGACGTCAGGAGGAAAAAGAGTCCACAGCCAAGGCCATGGATTACCTGGAGCTGTTCGGTGTCGATCAATTTGCTCACCAACTGGTGACAAATTTGCCTTATGGTGCCCAACGGCGGGTTGAAATGGCCCGCGCCCTGGCCACAGAACCCAAGGTGCTGTTGCTCGATGAGCCAACGGTCGGTATGACTCCCGAAGAACTCATGGACATGATTATGGTGGTACGCAAAGCTCATGAGCGATTCAATCTGGCAATTTTTCTGATCGAACATCGTCTGAAGGTAGTGCGTGAACTGTGCCAGAATGTCCAGACCCTGGTATTCGGAGAAGTGATTGTTGAAGGGACGCCGGATGAAGTTCAGAATAACCCCAAGGTCATTGAGGCCTATATCGGCGATAAGGAGATAGACTTCTAATGCTGTTAGATGTAAAAAACCTCCAGGTTGCATATGGCAAAATCAAAGCCCTGCATGGCATTGATTTCCATATAAACGACGGCGAGATCGTGACGATCATCGGTGCCAATGGCGCCGGGAAAAGCTCCACCCTGCGTGCCATCTCTCGACTGGTTCCATCAGGGGCTGATACGGAAATGACGTTTTCCGGTGAAAATCTGTTGAAATATCCTCCCGAAAGGGTTGTCAGCGAACTGGGCATCACGCATGTGCCGGAAGGGCGACGGCTGTTCGGTAATCTGACCGTTCTTGAAAATCTGCAACTGGCGGCTTTTGCACGTAAGGACAAGGACGGCGTCCAGCGTGACATCGAGCGTGTCTTTGCTATTTTCTCGCGGCTTGAAGAACGCAAGACCCAAAAAGCAGGTACCATGTCCGGTGGTGAACAGCAAATGCTGGCCGTGGGTCGTGCTTTTGTTGCCGGGCGTCGCCTGATGCTCCTGGACGAACCATCCATGGGACTGTCACCTCTGTTGATGAAACGCGTATTTCACTCTTTGAAAGAAATCAACCAGACAGAGGGAACGGCGATCCTGCTGGTGGAGCAGAATGCCCGCTTGGCATTAAAATTTGCCAAGCGCGGGTATGTCCTCGAAAACGGCAACATGGTGCTTCATGGTCCTTCGGAAGATCTACTGGGTAACGAAGAAGTGAAGAAGGCTTATCTGGGCGGATAGCTCTTTCTTATAAACGCGGAGTACAGAATCTTTACAATTTTCTGAATTTTTTGTTCATATACTTGGTGATAAAGCCTCTTATAGGGGCAACCCAGCGTCGGGCCCTTTGTGGACCCATGTATCACGATCAGAAGGTCGCAACCTCCTCCACAGCCACCTGTTTCACATTTTTTACTTCCATATTTCTTTTAATTCTCTTTTGGTTTATATTTGGCAATGATTTGAACCGATTGATCCGTTATAGCACGTGAGGTAGACCGGCATGAACGTTCAACCGCTCATCAGAACCACCGGCATAACCAAATCTTTTCCCGGCGTCCTGGCAAATGATCATATTGACTTCAATCTTCTTCCCGGAGAGGTCCACACGGTTCTAGGGGAAAACGGAGCCGGCAAAACAACACTGATGAACATCCTTTATGGCCTGTATCAACCCGACGAGGGGCGTATCGAGGTTTGCGGGCAGGAGACTCGAATTCGTTCACCCTACGATTCATTAAAGCTCGGCATCGGCATGGTGCACCAGCACTTTGCCTTGATTCCGAATTTGAGTGTTCTTGAAAATATCATCCTGGGGTTCGAGGGAGGTTTCGTGTTGAAATTGAAAGATGCCGAAAAAAAACTGAAACAGATTTCGGAGGAATATGGACAGGCCATCGATCCTCATGAGCTGATCCAAAATCTCTCCGTCGGCGCGCGACAGCGGACTGAAATAATAAAACTACTCTTCCGCGGTTCCAAGGTGCTGATTCTGGACGAACCTACATCGGTTCTGACACCCATCGAAGCAGAAGAATTGTTTCTCACCATAGCCAAACTGAAAAAAGCCGGCAAGGGAGTGGTGTTGATCACCCACAAGCTGAACGAAGCGCTGGCCGTATCCGATCGCATCAGCATTTTGAGTATGGGCCGTAAGATTGCTGAGCTGAACGGTGACGAGCTTCGTTCTATGGAAGGAAAAGGGGCTACCAAAAAAGTGCTGAATATTATGTTCGGGAACAAACCCATACCCGAATACCCCCTGGTCGAAAAAAAAACCTCGCACCGGATTATTTTGCAGCTTGAGGATGTTGAAGTGATGAACAGCCGAGGTGTGATTGGCCTGAACAAGGTGTCCTTCGAGATTCACGGGGGCGAGATCTTCGGGATTGCAGCCGTGGACGGCAACGGTCAAAAATCGCTGTGTGAGTCAATTGCCGGCCAACGGGAGCTTATATCCGGGTGCATACGATTCAAAGGGGAGGATATTTCACGAAAAAGTGTTTCCGATCGTTATGAGATGGGTATTTCCTACATCACGGAAGACCGGATGAAAGAGGGTTGCGTGCTGGATTTGAGTCTGTCCGAAAACGCTATTTTAAGGGCATACCGCCGGACAGCCTTACTCCCGGTTCAACATTATAAATAACGGTGTTGTCGATGGCTATGCCAACAGTCTGATCCATGACTTCGACGTCAAAGCCACAGGCCCGGATGTTCGGGCAGGAACCCTCAGCGGTGGTAATATTCAGAAATTCATCCTGGCCCGTGAGCTTTCCACCAAACCGGGATTGATCGTTTGCAGCAAACCCACTTACGGACTGGATGCCAGGACCGTAAGCTATATCCAGGAACTTCTTCTGCAAGCAAGCAAGCAAGGTACTTCCGTGCTGCTCATCACTTCGGACATGGATGAATTGATAAACTGCTCGGACCGCATAGGGGTTTTATTCAACGGCCGGATCATGGGCGTTCTGGACAAGTGTGATGCCACACCCGAAAAAATTGGCAAGTTGATGCTTGGCATTAAAGAATAGGGGATAACGTGAAGAAAATCGAGTTCAGCGACATAGCCCCGGCTTTTTATTCTGTGTTGTCCATCTTATTCTCCCTGATCACCGGGGCCGTCATACTAATTTTTATAGGCAAGGACCCGCTGTGGTATTTCGGGCAGCTTTTTGTCCAGGGGATGTTCAGCCCTCTGGGTCTGGTGGAATCAATCATCAAAATGGCACCCTTGTTGATCATTTCGGCTGGTCTCCTGGCTTGTTTTTCGGCTGGTTTGTGGAATATCGGTGTAGAAGGGCAGTTTTTGATCGGAGCGGTTCTGGCAGGGTGGAGCGCGCCTTTTCTGGCCGGCTTCCTGCCGTATCCTGTTTATCTGATCTCGGTTGCTGCTTTGGGAGCAATAGGGGGTATGGTCTGGATTCTTCTTCCTGCCGTACTCAAAGCACGATATGACATGAATGAGATTATCACGACGATGATGATGAACTGGGTGGCTATCAACCTGGTTACATGGCTGGTCAAGGGTCCCATCAACGATCCCACGACCGTCCCTGCCCAGACCGCTCTGATACCTATGAAGCACCGGCTCTCCATGATTCCGTTTACGTCAATACATATCGGTCTAGTCGTAGGCGTGGTCGCTCTTTTTCTCATGCACTACGTGATTCGAAGGACCACTCTGGGGTATGAGTTTCGGGTGCTTTTATCCAACAAATTCGCAGCATATCACGCCGGTATGAACGTCGCCCGGATCACGATCTGGGGTCTCTTGATCAGTGGTGGTTTTGCGGGTCTGGCCGGCGTCAGCGATGTCCTGGCTATTAAGGGGTTATTCCAGGGAGACTGGAATCCGGCATACGGCATGACCGCCATTCCCCTTGTATTTTTGGCAAGATTTAACGGGTGGGCCGTAGTTCCACTGGCATTTTTCTTTTCTTTTTTAAGTGTGGGGGGAGAGTTTGTGGCTCGGGATCAGGGGGTGCCGATCTTTTTTGTTCACATGCTGGAGGGACTGACGCTCCTGTTTTTTGCAGCCTCTGAATATCTGGAAAAAAGGAGGGCTCTCAAATGAGTTCTTTATTCGACATGGCATTGATCGGGGCGGTTTTGGCATCCACCCTCAGGGGGACTACGCCGATTCTTTTAGGGGCGCTGGGTGAAACCTATGTGGAGCGTTCGGGGTTGTTGAACCTCGGTCTAGAAGGGATGATGGTGGCCGGTGCCTTTGCATCTTTTTTGGTCGGATTCAAGTTGGACAGTCTTGTTTTCGGTTTTATGGCGGCCGCTGGTACCGGATTGATTCTGGGTCTTCTTTTCGGCTTTATGACCATAACCCTCAGGGTGAACCAGATCGTGGTCGGACTCGGTATAACCATTTTTGCGAGCGCCGGTTGCAATTTTTTGCACCGGGTTATTTTCGGGAGTCAATTTCCCATTTTGTTCACGGCGGGACAGACCTGTGAAATACCCTTTCTGTCTTTGATTCCCTTGATCGGCCAGCCTCTGTTCAACCAGCACTGGCTGTTATACCTTACCTTTTTGAGCGTACCCATACTTTATTATGTCATGTACAGGACCCGCCTGGGTCTGAGAATTCAAGCCGTGGGGGAAACACCCTGGGCGGTGGATGCATCGGGCGTAAATGTTTTTAAGACACGTTATATCGCGATCCTGTTCGGCGGGGTCATGGGGGGACTGGCCGGGGCATTCATGTCTCTCGGGGATCTGGCATTTTTTGTGCCCAACATGATTATGGGTCGGGGATACATCGCCATCGTTGTGGTCATGCTTGGAAAATGGAACCCGCTCAAGGTTTTTTTTGGGGCGCTTTTGTTTGGATTTTCCCTGTCCCTGACCAGCGCACTTCAGGTGGCCGGGGTAAAGATCAGCCCTGATTTTATCCTCATGATCCCGTATCTCGTCGTAATCGTTACCCTGCTGATTTTCGCACGGTCGACAAACCTGCCGGCGGCGCTGTGTGTTCCGTATGAGCGAGGGAAAAAATAGAAAATACAATTGTATTGCCAGGATTATTATCCTATTATTAGTTTCTAGCGTTACCTGAATCCACAAAAAGAGGAACGACAACATGAGAAGAATCCTAACGACAGCGATGATCCTGGCGCTTATGATCTGTCTTTCAACCAGCCTTGTCCCGGCAGCCGATCTGCCGAAACTGGTGGGCCTCACCATCCCGGAGGCGGGCACAGACAAAGGGTGGAATGAACAAGGTAAGGTGGGTCTCGAAACGACTGCCGCCAAGTACGGTTTTGAAATTGAGTTGGGCGAAGCTCTAGGCTATGGCGACATCAAACCCACCCTTCGTGACATGGTCAAAAAAGGGAGTGATCTGATTATCTGTCACGCTGCCGGTTATCAAACCGTTGCACCTGAAATTGCCCGGGAAACCGGCGTACGGGTTGTTACCACGGAAAATCACAAAGACGTGACCCCGGGACTTATCAGCGATATCGACACCCAACCCCAGGGCGGCTGTTATATAGCCGGCTGGTTGGCAGGTAAAATGACCCGCTCAAACATTGTCGGCATCGTCTCTTCGGGTGAGCCACCCACGTGGAATCGGATGTCGGCAGGTTTTGCTCAGGGGCTCAAGGCAGCCAACCCCGCTGTTAAACTTCTCTACAGTGTTATTGGGGAAGCCGCCTATGCAGATGCAGCCGGTGGCAAGCGGAATACAGAAGACCAGATCGCCGTGGGTGCGGATGTTATTTTCGGAATGGGCGACGGCGCTTCTTTCGGCATGCTCCAGGCCTGCTCGAGCAAGAAAGCCCGAGACGGCGGCAAGGTTTGGTTTATTGACGTCATTGGCGACAAGCGTTCCATCGACAGGGCCGATGTTCTGCTGAGCTCGGTGCTGTGGGATATGTCGGTAGTCTATAACGAGATCATCCAGAGCTGGATAGACGGTTCTTTCGGCAAACAGCACTGGGTTGCCATGGATAACGGGGCCATCCGTCTCCTGGAACCGAACAAGGCTGTTCCGAGCGGGTTACGCGAAGAGATCAAGGAACTCGAAGAAAAACTGAAATTGGACGCCATCGCCGTGGTGGACATTGCGGTGGCCGCAGATCTTCATAAATACCTGAACAAGCAATTCCCGAAATAAGTTCGAGAAAGAATGCAGGAGTCAAAATACAGAATCTTTACAATGATGATTTTATAAAGATGAACGTCCAACATCGAACATCGAACGTCCAATGTTGAACCGAAACAGCGAGCGCATTCCCCGTAGCTTGCTGCGGGGTTAGCGAGCGAATCTGATTTAGACAGAATTCCTTACGGTCGAAGATTCCTCGCAGCTTGCTGCGAGGTTCTTCAATGAAAACAAGAAACCAATACCGAATTATTTCTGTTTCTTCATCTTTTTAAATTCAAAGTTCGATGTTGGACGTTCGATGTTCGATGTTCATTCGTTTTCCAGCATTAAAACATTTTAGCGCTTTACGACATTCTGACTTATGACTTCTCTGGTTCATATACTGGTGACAAAGCCCCTTAGGAGCAACCCGGTTACGAGCTCTTTGAACTCGGATAACTATTTAAAAAGACTCAAGAAATTAATAATTTTGACTGTGCCACCCTCTTTATCCGTATCTTTAACCAATGCCACGGCCGGGTTCCGAAATCCGGTAACCACCTCTTTCCACACCATCGAATCAACCGTGAGTGAAATATCCGGGTTATCTGAAAATTTGGGTTGAATTTCTGCAACGCCGTGGCGCACGTGCACCGTATAGGCTTCTCCCGTATCGGGAAAGCGAAATCCGGCGATCATATTCACGTCGGCACTCTTTTCAGGATTGAGTTTCACCGTCATACCTTCAAATACTCCTTCCAAGGTGACCCTGTGAAGCATTTCCTTGTCTTTGATTTTCATCATACCGATGTGAAGTTTGTTTTCTACTTCCAGCGCCTGGGTTAAATAGTAATTTCTGGCAGTTGATGCTATCTGTTGGCTCCCCAGGGATCTCAGCGCCACAGCCTTTAGCTTGCGAACCTCTTCAGATTTCGGGTTGATCCGGAGCAACTGGTCGGACAATTCCAGGGCCCACTGGTAATCTTTTTCGGCAACAGCCTGTTTGGCATGCGCCATCAGTTTTTGCTCACTTCCCGCCAGGTCCATGAATCGCCTGGCCTTCTCATCCGGGGGCAGCGGAAAAAGATCGGTAGCATTTCCACCGAACCAACCCAGATAACCGTCAAAGATGGCCCGTACCGACCATGCCACGGTTCCATAATACTCATGTAAATAGGGTTGTCGGGCCAAGTGGGGTGGCAATTTTACCTGTTCCACAATTTCCAGGGGCGTCAGGCCTATGATTCATCAGACGTATGGTCTGGTCATGGACAAACTGGATGGCATCCCGGTAATTTGTGAGGGTTTCATATATGGTGTCTGCTCCGGTGAGGGGCCTGGTATGATGCGGAACCAGATACGCGGCTTTCAGTTCACGCATTGTATCAAGACTTTTTACCCACTGGGTCACATCCCGGTAAGCGGTCCCACGAATGGCATAAAGATTGGGGAATGATTTGTAGAAGTTGTCCGCCGGCAGGAGTACCTTTTTTTGCGGTAGCCAGATGAAGATCTGATCGGGTGTTTCCCCTGGCGCATGCACCAGAACCAGCTTGATGCCGGCGATCTCCAGTTCAAGGGGATCCATGCCAAATGTCCGGGTGGGGGCTAACATCGCAAGCGTGCTTTCCTCGTTAAATCGGAGTTCCGATCCGATACCGCAGTTCACAACCCCGCCTTCGGGCAGCAGGGAGCCGAATTGACGCATGGCCCGCCGATAGGTTGTTTCCCGGGTGATATTCGCAATACGATTCAGATAATACCGGGTGCTCTCATGGGAATATACCTCCGGATTGTCATTGCCGGCCATGACAGCAGCACCTCCCGTATGATCCGAATGAAAGTGCGTGTAGATGATGCCCTTGACCGGCTTTGTGGTAATTTTGTTAAAAGCTTCCTTAACCGGAAGGGCGGCTTCAGCGCTTTCCATGGTGTCTACGATAACGACACCGTCATCGCCAACCAGCAAGACAGCATTGGCAAGCCCGAACCCAATGGCCACATAAACACCGTCGGTAACTTCGATCACCTCTTGTGTGAATTCCGCTGAATGGGCGGCCAGATCCGGGTGACTATCGACTTCGAGGCGCTCAGGCGGTTGAGATTGTGAGCAGGCAGCAACGACTATGAGCCCTGTAAGAATGCAAAGTAATTGTGTCCATGATTTCTTCATCTTTTTAATTCAAAATTCGATGTTTGACGTTCGATGTTCATTCGTTTTCCAGCATTAAAACATTTTAGCGCTTTACGACACTCTGACTTATGACTTCTCTGGTTCATATACTGGTGATAAAGCCCCTTAGGGGCAACCCAGTGCCAGGCCTTTTGGACCCGGGTATCTACTTTCCAAACGGGCAGATAGGGTATCGACAGGTGTCGCAATTGGAACAGAAGCCCCCGTGCCCCATGGCAACGATATCGTCTCTTGTTACGGATTCGCCGGCCAGGAGTCTTGGCACCACCAGATCGAAAATTGAGGTCTGGTGATACATGACACATCCGGGGAGGCCTATCACCGGGGTATCCTGAAGATAGGCCAGCATGAACATGGCTCCCGGCAGGACCGGGGCACCATAGACAAGGACCTTTCCGCCGGCAGCGCGAATGCTGGCAGGTGTCTGGTCATCCGGGTCCACCGACATACCACCGGTAAGGGCGATCATATCGACACCCTTGTCCATGAAATCGTGGATGGCTTTCACCGTCATTTCAACATCATCCGACACCTTTTCACACCCCATGACACGACTACCGAGGCAATTGAATTTTTTTTCAACCACCGGGCCAAACCCATCTTCGATGCGGCCCTCAAAGACTTCACTGCCCGTTACGATCAGGCCTACCCGGTGCGGCACAAAGGGCTTGACCTGCAGGATGGGAAAATGGTCCCGGCAGATAGCTTCCACACGCTGGATACGCGTTTCTTCAGTCACCAGTGGAATGATCCGTGTTCCCCCTACCGGCTGGTTGTCCGTAACCTGCTGATTGCTGTGAAGTGTTGCAAACATGATGTCCTGGACCTGATTGATCAGGAAAAGAGCCGGTACATTGATTTTTAACAAACCTTTTGCGGCAGCTGAAAGCGTGACTTTCCCCTCGACGGGTTCGGTCAAAAAGACCCCGGGGCCTGTGGCTGCCTTGGCGATCCGTTTGGCGGCTTCATTTTCATGCACCTGGTCTTTTGTCAATTCAAAGACATAAATGAATCGTTTGCCAAGATCGAGCAGTTTCTCGATATCGGAATTTTGGATGACATGGCCTTTGCGAAACGAAGGGCCCTTGAATTTTCCGGGGACGATTTCCGTGACATCATGGCAGAGCACCATCCCGGTGGCGTCTTGTACGCGGATACTTTTCATGATTTTTCCTTGTTCGATATTCGATATTGTCAAATTTAATGGAGCATTGTTTAAAAACACATTGCCAAGAGAATATCAACCCAACAAAAAGGATTCGGCCAGGATCGAATCCTCTGTTGACACGTCATACGGCCATGGTATCTTTGTTCCATGATTGCTGATAAATATTGCTGCCGTTATCCTCTCTGCGGGAGTATCCTCTCGCATGGGAAAATTCAAGCCCCTCCTGCCACTGGGCAATAAAACCGTGATCGAGCAGGTTGTGGCGACATGTTTGAGCGCCGGTGTTCGTGATATACGGGTTGTTTTAGGATACAAAGCCCGCGATGTGATGGCCGTGCTGAAAAATCCGGCGGTGTCCTGGAGCATCAATGATGAGTATCAGTCGGAGATGTTCAACTCCGTAAAGGTGGGGGCAGATGCTCTGAAGCATGATGCCGAAGCCTTTTTTATCCTGCCGGTTGATATTCCCCTGGTTAGACCACAGACCCTCCAGTTGCTGATGGGGTTTTGCGGTAAAGATCCGCGACAAATTATCTATCCCACATTTCTGGGTGAAAGAGGGCATCCGCCTCTGATTCCCCGTCAATACGCAGGGGAACTCACCCGATGGGCAGGCAAGGGTGGTCTGAAAGGGTTTCTGGAGTCATATGACCACGGGTCTCTTGACGTGCCGGTATTTGACGCGGGTATCCTGATGGACATGGATACGCCCGAACAATACAGGCGGATTGTTGCCCGATATAAAAACCGTCAGATTCCGTTGAAGACGGAATGCATGGCCATGATGGGAACCCGGTTTTCAGACAATCATCCTGTTGTAAAGCACAGCAGGGTTGTCGCGCGGGTTGCGCGGGATATCGGGAAAAAGCTTGTGCAGGCCGGATGCCCGATGGACATCAACCTGATGGAAGCCTGCGGGTATCTGCATGACATCGGGAAGGGCGAAAGAGATCATGCCGGATTCGGGGCTCAGCTTCTGAAAAATATGGGATATCCAAATATTGCCGATATCATCGTGTCCCACATGGATTTGTCTTTTGATGAGGAGGGGAAAATTACCGAAAAAGAGGTTATTTATCTGGCCGATAAATTGACCCACGGTGAAAGAATTCTGGCTCTTGAAAAACGTTTGGAAGCAAAATTGAAACAGCTATCTGGTCATCCGGAAGGGAAAATAGCTGCTGAAAAGCGCATGCGGACCGCCATGAAGATCGAGAAGGCGATTGAACGGATTACGGGGGAGAAGATTGCCTCCTGGATTGACATGCTACCGGGGTCAAAATGAGAGATGCAATTTCAGTATGATAATTGTGATTGAACCGAAAAAGCGAGCGCATTTCCCGTAAGTTCTGCCGTTCGGGAGTTCTTCGCATGCTGCGGGGTTCTTCAATTTTATGGAGGTGACCATGAATATCCTATTAAATCCAGTAGACAAAGTGGAAGTATTGACGCTGCAGGACAACTATATCGATCTTGTTGCCCAGGACAGCAACGAGGTGGTGCAGCGGGCCATGCCATTAAAGGGAAATGAATTTCGCAGGAGCATTCGTGCAGAGCATGGATTTTCTGGGAGAAATTCCACGGGTTACTGATTTTGAAAAAGGGGTACCCGATATGTTCTACGAAGTGGAGGACGAGGAGAAGCAAGACCCCTTTCACGACGACTCGGGTATTGTTTTCAATATCAAGGGGAAGGGCCTCGTGGTCATATCCGGATGTGCCCATGCAGGTATCGTGAACACAATTAAATATGCACAGCAGATTACGGGGGTAACGGACGTATGGGCGGTCATGGGTGGGTTTCATTTGTCCGGGGCTGATTTTGACGGTGTCATATCTCCTACCACGACAGGATTAAAAGAGATCAATCCCCATTACATTATTCCAGCGCATTGTACCGGCCGCGATGCCGTTATGCATATTGAAAGGGAGATGCCGGATGCGTTTTTATTGAATATGGCAGGGACAAAAATGACATTTGCATAGAAGCAATAAGCTGTATAGCAGTAAGCCGCTTATAGCTTACAGCTCAACTTTCTGGGATTCAGCGAACGCGAAATGAATAATCCAATGGCGCTTTGCGAACTCGCCGCAAGGGCTCCTAACATCAGCGCTGGCCATATGGTTAAAAAGGCATGACTGCCCAATGACCGAGTTTTCATATTGGATTTTCACTAATATACGCTGATGTAAGGTGCCCTAATCGGCTCAAACAGCGCAAATCGCCATTGGATCACCCATTTCGCTCTATCTATGGAGAAACCCGAAAGTTGTGGCTTAAGCTCTAAGCATAAGCGCTTACAGCTTATAGGTTGACAGAGCCCGGTTATCGTGTCTATTTATTACTGCTGAAAAAAATAATTAAAACAGGAGAATGAAAAACATGAAAATCGCTTTTCCAACACAGGAAAATAAAGGGTTAGAAAGTACCGTACACAACCATTTTGGGTCCGCACCGTATTTTGTTGTTGTGGCTTCCGAGAATGGTGAATTGGAGATCCTTGACAATCAGGATCTGGGCCATACGCATGGGAACTGCCAGCCTTTGGCTGCCCTTGGCGGGACACCTGTCGATGCGGTGGTCGTCGGCGGCATTGGCGGCGGTGCGTTAAAAAAGCTGGCGGATGCCGGCGTCCAGGCATATCGGGCCGTGGAAGGAACCGTCTCTGAAAATCTGTCACTTATAAAAGCGGAAAAACTGCCTGTTTTTACCATGGATCATACCTGCCGGGGGCATCAGGGAATCGGCGATTGCGTTCATTAAAAAGGAATTGAAGATGTCTGGGGAAATCATTGAAACGACCGGATCCTCCAATGGAATCAGGGAAATGCTGTTAAACGCCGGGTATTCCGACAAAGCGATTCAATACTACTTGGAAAAGCCCTATATGGGATCCCTTCCGGATGCGGACCAGGTGTCTGAAATGACCGGCACTTGCGGTGATACCATGGCTGTGTATCTCAAAGTGGCCCATGGAAAGGTTACGGATGTCATGTATCAGGTGACGGGTTGCGCAGGTGCCGTATCCGCCGCTATGGCGGCCGTGGATCTGGTCAAAGGGAAAAAAATCGAAGATGCGCGGAATCTTGAAGATGGGGACATTTTCCGTGTTCTGCAGGACATCCCGGTACAAAAGCATCACTGTATCCAGCTGGCGGTCAAGGCGCTCCACAAAACGATTGATGCATATCAACAGGATCACACGGTATATAACATCGCGGGCGATGTTATCTGACGCGGCTATGCCGCTTTAATACGGACTGTGGTAGACGATACTATCTTGAAGGGAGATTGGCTATGCCTATTTTCGAATACGTATGCAGTGATTGCGGTGAAACCTGCGAAATCCTTCTCAGTTCCACGACCGATCGCGTCAAATGCACATCCTGTGGCAGCCGCAAACTTAAAAAACTGCTTTCTGCCCATGCGGCCGTATCCGGATCATCGGGATCACACATGCCAGGTCCCGGGGACACCGCCTGCTGTGGATCATCACCGGGCCAGGCGAATTGTGCCGGACCAGGGAGCTGCTGCGGTAAAAATCGTTAACCTAATCTTACGATGCTATTCGGTCATTCCGAACCTGCGATAATGAACAACGGAGTCGATGGAGTAGACAGCGAGGGCTATCCAGATCAGGACAAAGCTGATAAGCTGTTCAGACCTAAAGGGCTCCAGATAAACAAAGACAGCCATCACAAACATGCAGCTGGGTGCGATGTATTGCAGAAAGCCCAACGTCGTCAGCCTGACTCTCCTGGCACTCATGGCAAACAGAAGCAGGGGCAGGGCGGTCACAACGGATGTTCCGGTAAGAAGCAGGTCTATCTGAAGTGACAGCTTGAAAAACGCGGCGGAACCGTTCATGTCCAGATAGATCAAGTATCCCAGGGCAGGCGCCGTTAACAGGAAGGTTTCCATGGTCAGTCCCACCAGAGAACCCACGTTGATAACTTTGCGGATCAATCCATATAAACCGAAGGTAAATGCAAGAATGCATGCGATCCAGGGAAATTCGCCATAGACGATGGTGAGGTAAAGCACACCTGATCCGGCAAGCAGCACCGCAAGGCCCTGGAAAGACCTGAGTCGTTCCCTCAAAAACAGGGTGCCCAGCAGGACATTTACGAGGGGGTTGATATAGTAGCCGAGGCTTGCCTGGAGCAGAAAACCATTGTTGATCGCCCAGATATAGACGAGCCAGTTGCAGGAGACAAACAGGGATGTCGCTACCAGGATGGCCATGGAGCGCCAGTTTGTCAAAGCCAGCAGGAAATCCTTCCAGCGTTTTCTTAACAAAATCAATGGCATGAGGAGCAGAAAGGACCAGACAACCCTGTGGGCGACGATTTCAAGTGCCGGTACTGCCGTCAATGTTTTCCAGTAAAGTGGGCTGATGCCCCAGATCAGAAAAGCCCCGGCACCGAAAATAACGCCGGAAATCGATCTGGGGGTGGTTTTGTCTGGAGATGGTGGGATCATGAGAGGTTGTCGGGTGCTTTCGGCGTATGGTGACGCGGTTATTTCAAACGTTTGATCCTTCTACTGATGAGGGATACCGATTTTTCAAGCGCGACAACTTTTTTCTCGATATTTCCGAGTGTATTATCTGATCCGATCACAATGCCTTCGATGGATCCCATGGTTGCGTCGATGTGCTGGACCTTTGTCACCAGTTGCCTGACTTTCATGTCCATGTGGAACACAAAAGCGGTGATGCATATCATCCAGAGTGCAATCAGATATTTTTTCCACTCATAGCGCAGGTTGCTTCTGACTGATTCCATCCTTTTCCTCGAAATAAATTCGTTTTACGAATTTATAAAACGCGACGATGTCGCTTTTTTATGAAAGAACAATAAGGACTATATTCTAAATTAGTGATCAATAACAAGTTTTTTTACTATAAAACTTAACTTTCTGGGTTCCGCGAATACAACCAAGCAACCCAACAATACGGTTATAGGGAGAGATGGACAATGGGGACTGAAATCGAAAGAAAGTTTCTGCTGAAGAATGATACATGGCGATCTCTGGCCAGGGGAACCAGATACAGGCAAGGGTATTTGAACAGCAGCAAAGAATGTACCATACGGGTTCGCAGCATCAGCGGCAGCGGTTATTTAACCATTAAGGGGCCCAACAAAGGGGCCACCCGGATCGAATATGAATACGACATTCCTGAAAGTGATGCGACGGCCATGTTGGATGATTTCTGCCAGAAACCCATCATCGAAAAAAATCGCCATAAAATTGATTTTGCCGGGCTTGTATGGGAAGTCGATGAGTTTTTCGGTGAAAACACAGGGTTGATTCTGGCTGAAGTAGAACTGGAAAGCGAGGACCAATGTTTTGAAAGGCCGGAGTGGGTCGGCGATGAAGTGACGGGTGATCCCAAATATTATAACGCCAATCTTGTGACGCACCCATACCTGAAATGGTGAGGGTTTTAACCCGTTGCTTTCTGGCCGGTTTTCTGATATTAGCGACCGTATCTTCAAATCTTACCCGAAAACAGAGCATTCCCATGACTGAACAGGATCATCAAAGTGACGATCAGGACCGGCGTTCTGGGCAGAGGACAGCGCCTGAAAGGTATTACAGTGTTCAATTTTCCGTTAAAGACCTGGCCTACATTTATCAGTTCAAAATACGAGACGTTTCGGCCGAGGGACTTTGTATCCTGGTGGACGAGAATTCAGAAGTGTTGAAATATCTCAAGGCAGGCGATGTCATCGACATGAAGTATTACCTGTCCGAATCCATGGGTACAACGGAAGCCCTCAAGACGGAAATCCGTCATGTCACCAAGGATGCGGACAAGCGCTTCAAGGGACATTGCCAGGTCGGCCTGCTTATTCTGGAATAGTCTTAAGCCATAAGCTGTAAGCCCTTAGCTTTAAGGTGGCTGACCGCTTATAGCTTACTGCTTATGGCTTTTTAACCAAAATGGTAACCATACCGGGGATGTCATCGCTTGTAATGGTGCCTGTGCGTGGATCCATGCGGACCTGGGAAACGCCGTCTGGAATGCCGAAGTGCTGATAAGGCCGGTCTTTCAGCACCACCGACATGAATGCCGTCCAAATGGGGAGGGCTGCCCTCGCTCCGGTTTCCCCTTTTCCCAAAGTCTCGGATCCATCCTGGCCGACCCATACGCCTACTGTAATTTCCGGTGAAAAGCCGATAAAGAACGCATCCCTGAAATCATCTGTGGTACCGGTTTTCCCGGCAACGGGTTTCTGAAGCATTTGTGCTTTCCGGCCGGTTCCTTCCTGGACAACCGCCACTAACATGTCCGTGACAATGGCTGCCCCAGCCTCAGACATGACAACCTTTTTCTCAGGTTTGGGATGCCAGATTGTCCGGCCCCTTGAATCGTCAACCGCCATGATACTGAAAGGTTTTACAGCCCTGCCTTTGTTCGGAAATACCGAGTAGGTGCCGGTGAGGTCCAGGAGGGATACTTCCGCCGTGCCCAGGGCCAGGGAAAGCTCCGGGGCCAACCCAGAGGAAATTCCCATGGTGTGCGCAAATTGCACAACCGCTGATGGACCAAGCATCTGGAGCAGTCGTACCGCCGGAATGTTCTTTGAATTGGCCAGGGCTTCCCGAAAGGTTATCTCTCCGGAATAGGTTCTGGAAAAATTTTGGGGCTGCCAAACTTCCTCAGAGGCGTTGTTTTTAAAAGCAACCGGTGCATCGAGCACCATCTGGTTCTGCGAAAATCCGTTTTCCACAGCCAGGGCATAGATGATCGGTTTGAAAGCGGATCCCGGCTGTCTTTTTGCCATGGTGGCCCGGTTGTATGAACTCTCATAGTAATCTTTGCCTCCGACCATGGCGAGAATCGCACCGGAATCCACCTGAAGGGCGATCAAGGCGGCTTGAAGCGAGGTTACAGGCACGTCCTGGCTCTTCATGCGGGATTCCAGATCGGCCAGACCTTTTTGGACGGCATGTTCAGCTGCTGACTGCATTTTATACGAGAGGGTCGAATAGATATTCAGTCCGCCTTTGTAGAGCTGGGAGGGTCCCAGATTTTTTTCGAGGTCTCTTTTGGCATATTCCACGAAGTAGGGCGACTTTGAGGAGGTATCCTTGTTGTCGGCTACTCTCACGGGCGTTTTCAGAGCAGCCTGATAGTCTTTTTCCTGAATAATACCGGTGGCGAACATCTGTTTTAAAACAATATTTCTCCGTCGTTCCGCCAGTTCCCGGTTCACCAGGGGGGAGAAACGCGAGGGTGCTTTCGGCATGGCCGCGATCAGTGCACATTCCGGCAGGTTAAGATGTTTTACGGACTTGTCGAAAAAAATTCCGGCTGCCGACTCAACACCATAGGCCCCGCTGCCAAGATAAATCTGATTGAGATAAAGCGCCAATATTTCGTCTTTTGTGTATCTGCGCTCAATCTGGAATGCCAGTATCGCTTCCTTGATTTTTCTAGAAAGTGTTTTGCTGGAGGTCAGAAAAAGCGTTTTGGCTAGTTGTTGCGTAATAGTGCTGGCGCCTTCGACAAATTGACGGGCTTGAATGTCCCTGATAACCGCCCGCAAGATACCTTTGAGATCGATTCCGCTGTGCCGGTAGAAGTTTCTGTCCTCCGTGGCAACGAGACCCGCTTTCAGAAAATGCGGAATATCATCCAGGGAAACCGGTCTTCTCTTTTCCATGAACAGTTCGGACAGGATTACACCGTCAGCGGAATGTATACGTGTAACGGCAGAGGGAACATAGGATTTCAATGCCTGGATTTGGGGAAGGTCGTGAGTCAGTCCAAAAAAAGCACCAGCCAGCACGCCGCAGCTGATACCGAAAACCATCAACAGCAACAACGTGATATATTTCCTATTGGCTTTCATTGAAGGTCGCTTGACTTATGGTTCCTCTGTTATTAAATACAAAGTGTCACGTGATCTATAGGGGTTGTCAGAAAAACGTTCCGATTGAAGACCTTTTTTCTGCTACAACCCCTTATGCCGCCATCCTATTTTCGGAACATTATTATGACAAGCGGTATAAAATTTTGGGTCGCGTGTCTATTATAAACAGACATAAAAAAAAGGACATACCCATGACACACCACCATGACCATCATCACGATGTAACGAGTGATTTAACATTTGAGGAAAAATTGATCAAGCTGCTCGAGCATTGGCTGAAACATAACCAGGACCACGCCCATACGTACCAAGAATGGGCGGAACGGGCCAAGGCGCACGATCTGTTGCAAGCCGGCGTCCTGATTGATGAAATCGGCGAGATTACCCGGGTCATCGACGAAAAGATCAAAGCGGCTCTCAAAAGTATTCAATAAACATTAAGCCATAAGCCATAAGCCATAAGCTGTAAGCATTAAGCTTGCTAACCGCTTATAGCTTAATGCTTATAGCTTAATGCTTCAGAGGGTTTCAACCCGGCCAGTGGATTCCTGCCATCGATGCCCACAGGTTGCTTTATACCCAGAAGATAGGCAACCATGGGGATCAAATCAAGGGTGGATGTGGCCGAGGCAATGGTATGGCTTTGGGGAATCATCGCGTTCAAACCAGGTCCTGCAATCCAAAAGGATAGAACCGTGTCCTCCGGATAATAACTTCCATGATGGCCGTATTTTGTAAAGTCCACCTCAAAATAAACCCCTTTTTTGTTGATGAGTTTGATATCGGGCGCTGTTTCCCGTGTGTACTGACGGCTCAATCCTTCCGTGATAAAGTCTTTGAGTTCAAAATCACGAAACCCGGTTTTTAACGGCAGGAGTGCTTTCAAAAACGTGTTGTCCGATCTGGGGCCGTTTTGATAGGATTGCCGGTCAAATCCCCACCAGACGTCATTTTCGACAACCCCCTCATCCCGTTCTCCTGGATATTGCCGGATGACCAGCGCATTGACACTATTTTGGAGCGTTTCGTCATCCATTAATAGATCGATGGCCGGTTTGACATCCGTGAGCAGTCCTGGTGGGTGAAGCCAGTTTCCGGTGTGGCGGTTCTTGAGATAAATTTCCTTGGTGCAGGCGCCCGGCATGACAACCGCCTCTGAATGCTGATGGTCCCTGGAGGGTCCCGGCAGCTCGAATCCTGGTTTCAAACATGTTTCAACGACGGCATCCGGGATATGTTTTTCAATTTTGATGGATCCCTGTTGGGAAACCAGGAAGAAGATCATGTTTTCATAAATCGCATTTGTTTTAAAAAAACGGATCAAACGGCCCATCTGCGGATCCAGAACCTTTTGTGCATACCGGCCCTGGATTTCATCTATGGAAGCGTTCCGGTCGCTCAGGGACGCCTCGGGAAAATGTGACATAATATCTGTCCCCAGAAGCTGGATGACCGTGACATCCGGAATGATGTCTTTTTCCTTCAACAACCCTGTAAGAGATCTGGGGTAGGCAAACAGATGTCCTGTCAGAACACCGCTGATGGTTTTGTGATCCATATACCAGGGATCCGGGAACCATTTTCTATTTTTTAAAACAGCCATAGCAGACGCATTGCCCCAGAAAAACATACCGGTCTTGATGGACCAGTCCGCCCCTTTGTCGATCATCAGCATGGCGCTCAGGGATGTTTTTCCGGCAGCGCCCACGTATTCGAAAAGGGTCTTGACCTTATTTTGGGTCAGGATGTGATTGATGCGCTGCTGGCCATAGGAGATCATGGTGCGTACCTTCGTGGATCTGCGGTCGAACCATATAGTGGACACCACACCGGTATTCTGAGGAAGCAGGCCTGTATACATGGACGTACAGGCGGGCACGGATGCGGCGGGTATGGTGGTAAATACCTTGGAGAGATGGATATGATTCTGTTTGCCGTCGTGGCCCTGGATGAGTTCCCTGAAGTGAGGTAAGGATGCCAGGTTGTTTTGAATAATGTCTTTATTCAATCCGTGGAATTCTATAATAACGATTTTTGGTGCCCCAAGACCGGCTGCAAATGCTCCGTCGGCCTTTCCAATGGTCTGGAAGATCAGAAACAGGATCAGAATGAGGGGCATCATCTGCTTTAAGTTCAACACACACGTCTCCAGCTTAATCCGAGAAAGAATCCAGGAGGCAGAATACAGGATCTTTACGTATGCAATTGATGTTTATCAAAAACGAATATTCGAATAATCTGAGCCTAACTCACATACCATCAAAAAGGCGTCGGTTTCAATTTTTATTTGACAGCTTATGTCCTCTGATTATTGACATCAATCCACCGGGGCATTAGTTTTGATATTAACATACTACTGCGAATCGGAGTAAACAAAACGTTATTTTGACAACATGTCCATAACCAAAAAATGACTATCGATCCAGCGGGGCATTATTATTGACAACGAAACGTTCATATAAGGTGAAAGAGACCTGTCAATGATGCTTAGTGATATGAAAGAAGGGGAAACGGGGAGAATCATCCGGATCGGGGGAAACGGTGCGCTTCGTCGAAGAATTCTTGAAATGGGTCTCCTCAAGGACGCAGAGATATATGTGGAAAAATACGCCCCCTTGAAAGACCCCATAGAATTGATCGTGAAAGGGTACCATTTATCCCTCAGAGTCAGCGAGGCTTCCCAGATTACGGTGGAAAAAATGGAATAGTGGAATCATGGATATTCGAATCCTTATTCGAAGACAGAAATCCTGAACGTAAAGATGCCGGCCATGCCACCAAAAAAACACTCACCATAGCCCTTTCCGGAAACCCCAACGCCGGAAAAACCTCCATTTTCAACCATCTTACGGGAACCCGGCAGAAAGTTGGAAACTGGCCGGGTGTAACGGTAGAGAAAAAAGAAGGCACCATCCGGAAGTATGGGTATGAACTCAGAATCATCGACCTTCCGGGCACCTACAGCCTCACACCGTTTTCCATTGAAGAGATTATTGCCAGGGACTTTATTCTCGAAGAATCTCCGGACGTTGTTGTGGTTATTATCGACTCTTCAAACCTCGAAAGGAGCCTTTACCTGGCAACCCAGATTCGAGAGTTGGATTGCAAGGTGGTATTCTGCCTCAACATGGCGGATGTTTCCAGATCGCGGGGCATCAAAATCGATGCAGCAAAATTATCGGAACTTCTGGATGTGCCGGTTCTTTTTACGGTGGGCAATAAAAACGATGGCATCGATGATCTGCTCAAAGCGGCCATCGAACTGGCCGAATCAGGCAGTTTGACCACCCGGAAAAGAAGGGTCCGATATCGGGCAGACATTGAAAAAGCGATCAGGGAGCTAGAATCGGTCCTGACGACTGAACTTGGGTCGACACTTCCCTACAATACCCGATGGACGGCCATCAAATTAATCGAAGATGATACCATCGTCAAAGAAAGAATTCTGAAGTTCTGCAGGCAGCAAGGGCAAAAGGGTATTTGAAGCGGTTCAGTCGCAGAGGGATACCCTTATGGGCCTGTTTGATGAAGAACCGGAAATTCTGACCACGGACGAACGCTACGGTTTTATTGCCGGAATTGTCAAAGAGGTGCATACCACAGCGGTTCAGCAGCGTGTGGATATTTCCCGAAACATCGACCTGGTCCTGACCAACAGGTTTGTGGGATTTCCCATTTTCATTCTGTTTATCTGGATCATGTTCCAGTCCACCTTCACTTTCGGTGCCTACCCCATGGAGTGGATAAAGGCCGGTATCGGCGGTTTTTCCATGCTTGTGGGCAGCATCGTGCCTGATTCCCTGATAAAGGATCTGCTCTTGGACGGGGTGATCGCCGGTGTCGGCAGCGTCATCGTATTTTTGCCTAACATACTGATTCTTTTCTTCTGCATCGCTCTATTCGAAGATACCGGATACATGTCCAGGGCTGCTTTTCTGATGGACAAGATCATGCATCTGATCGGTTTGCATGGTAAATCCTTCATCCCCATGCTGATGGGATTCGGCTGTAATGTTCCGGCGATCATGGCTGCCCGGACACTGGAAAGTGAAAAAGACCGCATCCTGACCATACTGATTACACCCTTTATGTCTTGTTCTGCAAAACTGCCCGTCTATATTGTCCTGGCGGGCGCGTTTTTCGGTCCACGCGCCGGGACCGTCATTTTTCTCATTTACCTTTTGGGGATTGTCCTCTCCATCGTCACCGGCAGGCTGTTCCGCTCTGTGTTGCTAAAGGGTGCCGATGCGCCGTTTGTTATGGAACTTCCACCGTACCGGGTGCCGATGCTCAAGAGTCTCATGATTCATATGTGGGATCGCAGCAAGATATTTTTGAGAAAAATGGGGGGGATTATTCTGGTGGGATCGGTGGTGGTCTGGTGCCTGACAGCCTTCCCGCGGCAGGTATCCTACACCATGGATTATGATGCAGAGATCGAAAGGATTGAGCAGACCTATCAGGCCTTTCAACCGGCTCCGGGAATGGAACTGCTGGCAGAAATTCAGGGAAAAAAAGACCGGAAGATCCAGCAGTTAAAAATGGCCCAGGCTGCTGAAAAGGCGGAAAAGTCTTTTATGGGCCGTATCGGGGCCACCATCGCACCTTTTTTTCATCCCCTTGGTATTGACTGGAAAGGAGGGGTGGCACTTCTGACGGGTTTTGTTGCCAAAGAGATCGTGGTCAGCACCCTTGGGGTCCTGTATGCCGCAGATGATGCTTCGGAACCCGATGCACTTAAAAATGCGCTTTTGGCATCCAACATTACCCCTCTGTCGGCCTTTGCGATGATGGTCTTTGTGCTCCTTTATCTCCCATGCCTTGCCACGGTTGCCGCAATTCGGCGAGAGACCCGCTCCCTGCGGTGGATGCTCTTCAGTATCGCCTACACGACATCGGTGGCCTGGATCATGTCTTTTGTTGTGTATCAGGGTGGAAAACTGTTCGGCCTTTCTTAATAAAAATAGCGCCAACGTCGCGTTTGATAAATTTATGAAAAAAATATTTTGACTTCCAGCGGCCTCTCTGTTACAATTTTCAAACTTACGATTAGAAACACTCACATTTGTCAACCCTGACGGTAGTGCAACCAAGGAGGAATCAATATGTCTAAAAATTGGATGCTATTGGGTGTGACCTTGTGCTTTTTATTTGCAGCGGGGCCCTCGGCTGCAATGGATCTGGGTGTCCGGGCATACTACTGGATGCCGGGTCTGGATGGGGACATCAACTACGATTCCGGGAAAATCTCGACCTGAAAATGATCTGGGGATGGATGCGGAATCATACCCCATGGTTGACATATTCGCCGGTGTGGGTGCCCATCACCTGCTGTTTACCTATTACAAGGCCGACTACAGCGGCAAAGAAAAACTAAAAGATTCGATTGATTTTGGTGGTACTACCTACCCGGTCGATACGGATGTGGACAGCGAACTCAAATACACGGTCATGGACTTTGCCTACCAGTGGGATGCCATCGACCTTGAAAATTTCCTGGCCGGCGCCTCTCTGGGTCTCGTGGGAAAGGTGAAGTACATGGATATCACCTCTGCCAAAGTAGAGGGGGGCGGTGAGAGTGAAAAGGTGAGTGCCAGTGGGCCGATTCCCATGCTGGGCGCCAACCTGCATGTGGGCATACTGGCGGATATCATCGAAGCACGATTTCAGGTGACCGGTATGGGTTACAGCGGCAACAGCGTGGTGGAATATTTTGGGGACATCTCCTATACCCCGTTCCCGTTTGTGGGCATCCATGCCGGATACCGCAGCTTTGCCGTTAATGTGGATGTGGATGACCTGGACGCCAATTTCACCACGGCCGGACCCTACGGAGCCATCACGATAGGCTTTTGAACAGCAAGCCATAAGCCATAAGCCATAAGCTTTAAGCAGCTTATCGCTTAGAACTTATGGCTTTATTTTTCTATACCAATTCTCGCCTGAACCCCTTTGTCATAATAATGCTTGACGGCCCTCATTTCCGTCACGAGATCTGCTTTTTCGATCACTTCCGGTGCGGCACCTCTTCCTGTAATCACCAGTTCCACATGATCGGGTCTTTGCCGGATAATATCCATGAGATCCTTGACGGAAAAAAGACCGATCGCCACGGCGACATTGGCCTCTTCCAGGATAACCATGTCATACTCCCCTGATGAGAGCTGTTGCCGTGCTTTTTCAAGACCGTTCCGGGCGGCATCGATCTCCGCCTGGGTGGGTTGACCCTTGACGAATTGCCCCAGGCCGAATTGCTCCAGGACAATGGCATCTGAAAACCGTTTCAGCGCTTTGATTTCGCTATAGTCTCCCTGCTTGAGAAACTGGGCAATGTAGACCTTCAGGCCTGCGCCTGCCGCACGCAGGCAAAGCCCCAGCGCCGCCGTTGTTTTTCCTTTCCCATTACCGGTGTAGACTTGGAGGTATCCTTTCATGGTGTCACCTTTCTGATGATGTCGTTGGGGCAAGCATCGTCTCCGAGAGTGATTTCGGCCCGGCTGCCGGGGTTGACGACCTCCACTTCCTGATGGTCTTGATCCACAATTTTCAAAATGGTGTCTGTTCGGACAGGGCCCCCGGCGGAAATTATTTCGATGGTGTCGTTTCTGCATAACTGGTTGCGTACATCAACAACCATCTGCCCATTCCCGTTTGCCTTCAAAACCTTCGCCAGAAATAACAGTCCGGCCTTGATCCGGCCATCCATATTGGAAGAAACCTGTTCCGGGTCACCCAGATAGAACCCTGTACAATATTCCCGGTGCGTGACCTTGGCGAGTTCTGCGATCCATTCAGGTTGTACATGGTAGGCTTGCGCATCCAGGGCATAGGCATCGAGGGCCTGGCGGTAGATCCTGACCACGGAGGCCAGATAGTTGATGCCCTTCATACGGCCCTCGATTTTCAGGGATGAAATGCCGGCGGCAATCATTTCAGGGATATGTTCGATCATACAGAGATCTCTGGAATTCAAGATATAGGTTCCCCGGGTATCTTCAGATAATTCATAATACTGCCCCGGTCTTTTTGATTCCACAACGGCATATTGGAACCGGCAAGGATGGCAGCACATGCCTCGATTGCTGTCACGGAGAGCCATGAAACTGCTCAGCAGACAGCGCCCGGAATAGGCCATGCACATGGCGCCGTGTACGAAGGCTTCGACCTCGAGGGTGGTATGCTCTGCGATGGTTTGGATTTCCGGCAGGGTCAACTCTCTTGCCACGTTGACTCTGGTGACGCCCTGTGATCCCCAGAACCGGGCGGCGTTGTAGTTGGTGGTGTTGGCCTGGGTGCTGAGATGTATGGGTGTCTGCGGCATCCGTTCCCTGGCCATGGCAAGGATGCCCGGGTCTGAAATAATGATGGCGTCCGGATCCATCTTCCCTAGGGATGTCAGAAATTCAGCGATGGCCGCCAGTTCGTGGTTGCGGGGGAAGATGTTGCAGGCCACATACACCTTGACCTTGTTTGCATGGGCAAAAGCAATCGCTTGTTGCATCTCGTTCATGGTAAAATTCCCGGAAAAATTTCGCAGACTGAAATCCTTCCCGGCCAGATAGACGGCGTCCGCACCAAAATGAACGGCGATCTCCAGTTTTTCAAAATTTCCGGCCGGGGCTAGTAGCTCAGGTTTTGAGTGTGCTTGATGTTTCATTCATCCACTTTAAGCGGCATCCGGCAAATATTCAAGTTAAAGTTGACAGTTTCGCAAAAAGCTCAACTTCGGGGTTGTGATAGCATTTCGTCAACATAGCGTTCAGTAAGTTACGCCTCATGATAGCAAGATTTGCATACCTTGAATTTGAACTTTTTACAAAACGGACTATATCGGATATTTTACAAGACCTATCAATGTTGCCCACCGGATGTTGATGATCAAATACAGACCGATTGAAAGTAACGATCAGCGTTTGACGGGGAATTAAACCAAATAAATTCGTGAAACGAATTTATTCACATTTGCTTATTACCATATTTTATACTAATACCTGACCCAAACCGTCAAAATGTGTTGCTATATTGCGGAATGAAATTTTCCTGATGATGATACCTGGAAGCTAATATGCGAGAACTATAGATGCTGGAAGGCTGCTACCGGCCATTAGCTATAAGCGAAGGGCAGCCTCCGATCTTCCTGGCATTTAAAAAGATTTAATTAACGTCTAAGTGGAACAGATGAAGAATTGCCTCTCCTATTGATTCTTTTTCTGATAATTCTGGGAATGCTTTTTCCGTTGCCGGTCTGTGCCCAAACCATCGCCGTTACGGACCTGCTGGGGCGACGCATGGCCATACCCAAAGACCCCGGGCGGGTGGTGTCTCTGGCGCCGAACATTACGGAGATCGTTTATGCGTTGGGGCAAGCACAACGCCTGGTGGGTGCCACAACCTACAGTGATTACCCGGCCGAGGCAGACATGCTCCCCAAGGTCGGTTCTTATGTCCATCTCGACCTGGAACGCATCGTATCCCTGGCCCCGGATTTATGTCTGGCCATCAAAGATGGCAACCCCATTGCCGCCATATCACGCCTGGAATCTTTGGGTATACCTGTCTATGCTGTGGACCCGAGGGATCTTGAGAGTGTCATGGATACCATGTCCCGAATCGGCGGTCTCTTACAGGCCGACAAAGAAGCAGAAAAGCTTGTACAGGGCATGCGGCATCGAATTCAGGCAGTGGAAGGCCTGGTGGCAAAAACCGACAACCGGCCGGGTCTGTTTTTTCAAATTGGTGTGTCACCCATCGTATCCGTGGGGACCAACACCTTTATTCATGAGTTGATCGTACGGGCCGGCGCCCGGAACCTGGCGGAGGGAAATATTCCGTATCCAAGGTTCAGCAAGGAGCAGGTCTTGGGGATGTCACCCGATATTATCATTGTCACCTCCATGGCCCGCAAAGCCGTATTCGATAAGATTAAACAGGATTGGTACCAATGGACGAATCTGCCGGCGGTAAAAAATGATCGAATATATTTCAAGGATTCGAGTCTTTTCGATCGGCCATCACCCAGACTCGTGGACGCCCTGGAAATTCTGGCGCGACTGGTCCATCCGGAAATGTTCGAGGAAGGTTCATGAACGAAGAGCATTCTCTTGTTATAAAACGGTTATCAATGGTTTCCGTCCTGTTGCTGATGGTTCTGGTGGTGGTGATGCTGATGGGTATTTCCATCGGATCTTCCGGGAGTGGGGTCACATCTCTATGGCACATCGTCACGGATCAGGATCAAGCAGATCCCATGCTGCTCACCATCATATGGAAGCTCCGTTTGCCCAGGGTATTGCTGGCTGCACTGGTGGGGGCGGCGCTCTCTCTTGGGGGACTGGTCTTTCAGGCGCTTTTGAGAAATCCCCTGGCAGAGCCCTATATTCTCGGAATATCCGGGGGTTCGGCTATTGGTGCCATTTTAGGGATATTGATGGGGCTTTCCCAGTTTCCGGGAATCACCCTGACATCATTTGCCGGCAGTCTCACCACGCTGCTGCTGATTATCGGTATTTCCGCGGGGCAGTCGATTCTGCAAAAAAACGCCCTGCTTTTGTCCGGCGTGATGGTGAATGCCTTTTGTTCGGCCGTGATCATGTTTCTGGTCTCCATGACCCATGACACACGTCTTCACAATATCATCTTCTGGTTAATGGGGGATCTGTCACTGGGAAATATGCAGCATACCGGAATCCTGGCCCTGGCTTTGATCCCCTGCTTCGCGATTATCTTCTGGTTTTCAAACACCATGAATCTCATGCTGATGGGAAAGGAGATGGCCCTGAGCATGGGGGTGAATATCAAGCGTGCCACCGTGATTTTGCTGATAACGACGTCGTTGATGGTGAGCGCCTGCGTCAGTCAGTGCGGGCTTATCGGATTTGTCGGGCTCGTCATTCCCCATCTTTTCCGTTTGATGCTGGGGTCTGATCATCGGATTCTGTTACCTGCCTGTGTTCTGGGAGGGGGCGCCTACATGGTTGCCTGCGATTTGCTGGCAAGAGCGCTTCCCCAGCATGGGGAAATGCCGGCAGGGGTGATAACCGCATTGATCGGCGCACCGTTGTTTATCTATCTTCTCAAACGGAGCGGACGATGAAACACGCCATCGCCCTGGAAAACATCCAGTATTCCTATGCCAGGACGCCGGTATTGCGGGATATTACATTTTCGGTGACCCCGGGTGATTTTTTCATTATCATCGGGCCGAACGGCTCCGGAAAAACAACCCTGATGAAACTGATTGCAGGCATCGCGCAGGCGGACAGCGGCGTGTTGAATATTCTTGAGCGCCCGATTCATTCCTACAGCCGAAAGATCCTGGCAAGACAAATCGCATTTGTGCCCCAGTCGGTTCCCATTGACTTCCCCTTTACCGTAAAAGAAGTTGTATTGATGGGGCGATCTCCCTACCAGGGGATGCTGGGTCTGGAAAACAAAGAAGATATGGAAAAGACCCGGCAGGCCATCACTTTTACGGGCATGGCGCATCTGGCTGATCGAAAAATGAACCAGTTGAGCGGTGGTGAATGCCAGCGGGCCTTTATCGCCAGAGCCATTTGTCAGGAGCCGAGTGTGCTTCTTCTGGACGAGCCAACGGCCTCCCTCGATCTCTCTCACCAGATTCGCATCATGGACCTGATGGAAAAATTGAAGGCGGAAAAGCAGATTACCATTGTCATGGTATCGCATGACGTGAATCTGGCCGCCATGTATGGCAACCGGCTGCTGTTGCTCGACAAGGGCCGTATTGCCGAAATCGGCCCGCCCCGGGAAGTGCTGACGTATCAGAATTTGGAGAGATCCTATGGCTGTACACTTCTGGTGGATAAAAACCCCCTGGGGGATGTTCCCAGAGTGACCCTTGTTCCAGGGAAATTTGTCCCCAAATAATAATATCGCGGGGCGATATTATCTGACGCACCTGCGGTGCTTTTTCAAGCCGTTAACTAATTATAATCTATAGACATCTCACTTGACCCCTGGAATCCTTGACCCCTCGAGCCCTTCATTTGGAGCAACTTCGTTGGAGACGATCCAAAATAAATAGCTTGACGGATCCATGATTATTATTTATCAGCTTAATAAGGTTCAGGTGCCAATGATTTAAAAATATCTCTGATATTTTTAAATGCTTAATAGGGAACTCCGTTAAATTCGGAGACGGACCCGCCGCTGTAACCCCTCCCTGATCACAGGGAACCCTTTCAGTCTTTGTGAGCCACTGTTCTGTTCTAAAGGATGGGAAGGCCGCTGGAAGGGTGGGGGGAGTCAGAAGACCTGCCTGAATCTTAGATGGTGTCCTCGCGGCCAGGGACCCATTGACAGGTCAGTGGATAAAAAAGGGCAATCCCGGATCGATGCAATCGGTCCGGGATTTTTTTTGTGCCGGACCCGTTCTGATGTCGATGTTCTGTGAGAACATCATTCTTGAAACGAAACAAAAATTAGAAACGGGGAAATGAATATGAAAATGATGATGTGGGTCCTTATGGGTGTGTTTTTCCTGTCGATTCCATCGGCAGGTGCCGAAATCGTAACATTCGATGATTTGAGTCTTGATCCGGAGTCCTTTTACAATGGTTCTGACGGGGCCGGTGGGTTTGAGACCACCGGTGTTAATTTTAATAATTTTTTCGACAACACCTACGGTCCCTATTGGGAAGGGTTTGCCTATTCGAATACCACGGATACAACAACGCCGGACTATACCAATCAATACAGCGCCATCACCGGTATGGGTGCAGATGCCTCCAGCATCTACGGTGTCGCATATTTGGATGGGTTTTACGGCACCATTCCCACCATCACCTTTGCCGATGAAGTCAATCTTGCCGAGGCCTATATCACCAACACCACCTACGCGTTTCTGGCCATGCTGGATGGAAATGCGCCTGCCAAAAAATTTGGCGGAGACGATGGTGATGACCCGGACTGGTATTTATTGACCATTACCGGAAAAGATGTAGATGGAATTATTACCGATGATATTGAATTCTACCTGGCGGACTTTCGTTTTGATGACAATTCCCAGGATTATATCATCGACACCTGGACTGCTGTAGACCTGAGCAGTCTTGGTCAGGTCAAGACCATCGAGTTTTCTGTTTCTTCATCGGATACCGGTGATTACGGCATCAACACACCCACCTATTTTGCCATCGACAGTATCGCTATCGACCGATGTCCGGATGACCCGGACAAGATTGATGCGGGAATTTGCGGCTGTGGTGTGTCCGATGAAGATCTGGACCAGGACGGCACGCCCGATTGCAATGATGAATGCCCGGATGATCCGGATAAAATCGATCCCGGTCTTTGTGGATGCGGCACATCGGATGTGGATACAGATGGTGACGGTGTCCCCGATTGTGAAGAACCGGATGGCGGCAATGGTTTCATCTGCTTTATCCACTTATTGGGTGTGGACTTGATTTTAGGTAATGACACAACTTTTTGGATTGAAGAATCTCGCAGCAAGCTACGAGGAATGTTCTGCATGATACGACATCTGAAAAAGAAAAGCAGATCCGGCATGATTAATTTGTGCTTTCTTCTCTTTGTATTGCATATCGGCAACATCCCCTTATTGTACGCACAAGATACCCTGGAGGAGAGTACGGTGTCTGAAACCGGGAAAACCCCGCCGCGTTTCGAGCTGGATGAAATCGTGGTGACCGCCAGTGCTATGGAAGAACCCCTCAACACCGTTCCCAGAAATATAACCGTGGTTACCCGGGAGGACATCGAACAGGCCCCCAGCAAGAATATTGTGGATCTGTTGAACCGTGAAGCCGGTATCAATCTGCGCAGTCTTTTCGGCAGTGACAAACAGGCGGTTATCGACATGCGTGGCATGGGGGCAACCGCGGCCAGCGATGTCATTGTCATGGTGGACGGCATACGCATGAATTCATCGGATATGTCCGGTGTGGATTTTTCAACGATTCCGCTGGAGATGATCGAGCGCATCGAAATTGTCCGGGGAGCCGGGTCGGTTATATACGGCAGCGGTGCGGTTGGGGGTGTGATCAATATCGTGACCCGTAAAGGTACCCCTGATACGGAAACACGACTCTATGCTGCCTATGGCAGTTATGACACAAGGGATGCACGGGCAGGCATGCGTGGCAGCGTTCACGACCTGGGGTATCATCTCACGGCCGGGTATTATGATTCCGAGGGTTACCGGGATAACGGCGAATTGATGAAAAAGGATGTGACCGGTGTCTTTGACTATTTTCTCACGGATGTCATCACCTTGAATCTGTCCGGGGCCTACCATAAAGATGAATATGGGCTGCCGGGGCCTGTGGGAAAACAGGATGTCGATTCCGACAAAGACCGTATTGAAACGAATTTTCCCAAAGACAACGGGGAGACCATTGATAAGCGGATTTCCGGTGGGTTCGACATCGATACAGACAACTGGGGATCCCTGACACTGGATGGGGGCTACCGCTGGCGGGACAATCAGTATATCGTGGGTTACAGCCCCCTGTTAACGAAATCAGACCAGACAGACGAGATCGAAGAAAACTCAAATACCCTGACACTGATCTATGACAAAAGCTATTCTCTTTTTGAACGGACGCATACATTTCAGCTCGGTATGGACTACGGTTTCACAGATTATGTACGCGAGGAGAAATCCGGTGGCCCACGACAGAACAGCCAGATGACCTCGCTGGGTTTTTTTACCAACAACCACTGGTCTTTGTCAGAAAAGGCAAACTTTCAATGGGGCTACAGGGTGAATCAGGTGGACGGAAAATTCCGCACAGATGAACGGGTCTCGTTCGGGACGGTTCAGCGCTGGGTAAATGGCGACACCGATCACCCCGATTGGCGGAACACGGCCTACGATGTGGGTTTAACATACCAGTTGTCATCTGAACTGGTGGTGTTTACGAACTATGCCACCCATTTCAGGGTTCCCAATGTTGACGAGCTTGCCGAGGCTGAAGCAGGTCTGAAACCCCAGGAAGGAACCCAGGTGGAGGCGGGAGGACGCATGCAAATCGGTGATAACATGGAAGCCGCCATTACCCTCTTCACTATCACCATCGAGGATGAAATTTATTTCAGTGAAATCAACCGCAATTATGACAAAAAAACGGTTCGAAACGGCATTGAAACGGACCTAAAATGGTACCCCAGACCATCTTTGTTCATTTGGGGCAACTACTGTTATACCGAGGCAAAATTTGAAGGGGACGATGCGACGGTGCCGCTGGTTCCCCAGCACAAGGGATCCTTGGGCGTCGAGTGGGAGGCCTTGCATGGTTTGACCTTATCTGCAACCGGCACATACGTGGGTTCGAGATATGATGGCAACGATGTGGACAATGACCGCTATGAGAAACTGGATGCCTACCAGGTGCTTGACACCAAAGCGACGTATGAGAGACATGCTCTCACGTTTTTTGTCGGTGTCAACAACCTTCTGGATGAGCGATACGAAACATCTTCATATCAGCGAAAGTTATTATCCCATGCCCGGCCGGAATTATTATACCGGGGCGGAGGTGAAGTTTTAAGAGCAGGGGTGGAGGGGTCAGAGGGTTGGAGGGGTGGAGGGGTAGAGAGCAGGTCGAGAGGCTTTGGAGTAAGTGTAGAGTAGGAGTAGGCATAGGTGAATGGGAAGAGATAGCACTCACTAGTCGGTTCATACCGACGCCTCTTCAATTTTTTCGGTCAAATTCGATGTTAACGTTGAATATTCAATGTTCATCATTTAGAATACATAACCCAAAAAGGAAGTATATATATGTGTCCCAACATGATAAATAAAAACATCATAGGCTTTTTTCTGATAGTGATGCAGCTTGTATCGGTGCCGCTGCTTTGGGCGGGGCCTTACCCACCCGCTGCGGACGAGGTTGGATCCCATGCCATATCCATGCATGACCCTGCGCTGATATCCTGGGCTACAGGGTATAGCGATTATCTTGTGGGGGAAAATGTGGATGAGACCTGGCAGGTGCCGGGAAATGCATTGGGAAAGGCGGAGGGTAATTCCTTTGACATCGTCGCTCTGGGAAGTGGCGGCAGGCTCACGCTGACATTTGATCCGCCCATCGAAAACGGTGAGGGCTGGGATTTTGCTGTTTTTGAGAATTCTTTCAGCGATCGATATCTGGAACTGGCCTATGTAGAGGTATCATCAAACGGAATTGATTTTGTCCGTTTTGATGCCATTTCTCTGACTGCCCATCCTGTTCCCGGGTTCGGCAACATCGATCCTACGGATGTGGATGGTCTGGCCGGAAAATATCGGCAGGGTTACGGGACCCCTTTTGATCTCGAGGATATTTCGGATAAGCCCGGGGTGCTTTCCGGAGATGTTGACCTTTCCAGTATATCCCATGTCAGAATTGTCGATGTCGTGGGTGACGGTTCCTTTCTGGACAGTCTCGGAGAGGTCATCTATGATCCTTACCCCACGGCCGGTAGTGCGGGGTTTGATCTCGATGCCGTGGGGGTTTCAAACGGCGCTCCATACCCGGCCGGCGAATATATTCCGCCAGAACCCCCGGCAAAGAATGGCGATTCCGGGTTTGGTGAGGATACGGGGTGCTTTATTTTAATAATGCTGATCGCAAAAATAGCCAGATTTCCCAGAACATGGATGGTTATGGGGACCATGAGATTTTTTTCTTTTTCATAGGCCAGGGCAAACAGGATGCCGCCGACGATTTGTGGCAATGGCACCCGGTGGAAGATTGCATGGGCCATGACGAAGACCACCGTACTGAGCAGAAGTGCCGCCCATATTCCCCAGCGTCTGAAGTACCCATAGAGCATGCCCCGGAAAAAAATTTCTTCGGCCACCGGACTGATGATGCCGCCCACCACCAGGAAAAAAAACAGGTCGGGTTGTTTCGAAGGGAAGTTGGCGGTAATCAGATCGGCGGCATGCAGACCAGCTATCATCAGAATGACAGCCGCCAGGCCGACCATCAGTCCAAACCCTGCCGACCAGAGAAAACCTCTGACCAGACCAGACCAGACACGCTTGGGTAGGATACCCAGGGTTTTGATGCCGCTTGGCTCGGTTATGTAGCAGATCACCGGCAGGAGTATGATTTCGAGGCTTCTGGCACCACCGATGATGAAAATGGGCGCTGTTCCATGGTTGTTCAAGAGCGTGGCCAGCGCCTCGATTATCAGAATGGCCGCCATGGAGAGGCCCACTGTTTTTAGTCTGATGCGTTCTGTTTCCAACCCAGTTTCCTCAGTGCATTATAGGTGTATAACTGGACATACCAGTGATCAGACACCTCGATTGTCGCCAGAAGTTTTGCCGTGGCTTTCCGGAAATTCCTTTTGCCGATGCTGTAAAGTGCCTGACATACCACATTGGGGTGGGGATCCTGCATGAGGGTGATCAGATAGGCTTCATCATCGGGATGCTTGCCGACACCGAGACTTCTGGCCAGCCAGTATCGAACCGGTATCGATGGATGCTGTGACAGGCCTTGTGTAAGATCGAATTGATGAAGATCGATTTTGTCTGTGTTGATTTGCTTGAGTGCCGTAACCGTATCTTTCCAGTCATCTGACGTAAGCATTCCGGGAAGACTTTCAATTGTGAGGTTTCTTTTATCCTCTTGTGGGCATCAGGAGCAGCAGCAGGGCACCGAACAGGCAGCAGACAGCGATACCGGCAAGAGCAGATGGCTGCCTGCCAAGGAACAATGAAAAACCAAGGGACAGCAGTCCGGTAAATAGCCAGTAGAGTATCAGGGGAAATCCCAGCAGCAATGATATTGATGTTGCTGTGCGAAAATGGATGTAGGCATCATTGCTTCTGGAAAGATCCTGCAGGAGTTGTGGCGTATTTTCGAAAAAATTTTCCAGATCCGTCTCTATGACCGCCTGTCGACTTCCAGACAATCGTATACGCTCCTTTTCGACGGTGATCTCTACATCCGCTTTTCCCTTTTTGCTGATTAAAAGATAGTCGTAGCTGGCGAGTTTTCTTTTTAACCGTTGATGATCCCGGAAATCTTCTGTTTGCGAGAGGTGATACGTCTTGATCAGTTTTTGATTCAAGTTGCGAAAGACTTCGGCTGGATACAGGGTATACTGATAATAGAAGTCGTTGACGTGTATGCCCGGGGAATTCGACAATAAAAGGTTGTCTCTGATATTGATATAGAGAGCGGCGTTCATCTGGGTCCACCAGAGAAAGGCCAGCAGCGAAATAGCCAGAAAATGCAGCAACAGTGTCAGCCGGGAATGTCGTTCCAGGTCGTTGGGGCTTAAAATCAGGAAAAGCGTGACCACTACGGCAGGAATAAGGATGGCATACAGGGTCGGCATGAGCACGAAGCCATGCCAGTTAAGGGCTATTATGGATGCTGCCCACAGCCCGAGAAAGACAAACAGAAAGCCTTTATTCAAACGGCACAGGTACTTCCAGACCCAGGCACAGGCCAGGGATACCAGTGAAATACCCACCCCGACAGTGAGGGTAAAAAAGAGTCCACCATTAAAGGCGGGGGATATCATTTTGAGTGTCGGTAAAATCTTTTGGTTGGGAACTGTGAGATAGCCGGCCTGGGTAAGCCAGGACATTTTCTCATGAAGCGCCAGATTGCTGACAAATACCTGTAGCGTCGCAATTATCTGTGCCATGAAAAGGCCGGAACCGACAGATATGGATGCTGAAAACCGTGTTTTCAATGGCGTTCCTTTTGGCAATGTTGAGTTAGGATCTGGGCTATCGATTTTTAGGCTTTTAGGAGCATACAGTCTATATAGCCTAAAGTCCTAACCCGGATAAAACGAATCGCTTTATGTTTGAGACTTATAGCGATGACGTATACCATATATGGCAACCCTTGGGCAAATACCAATCTTTTCTTGTCTATTCAAAGGAATTGGGATATAAAAATCGTTTTGTTGAAGAACAGCTTTAAGCTGTAAGCATTAAGCTATTAGCAGCTTATGGCTTACAGCTTATTGCTTACCGCTCAAAAAAGAGGTTATCATGAAAATTATCGTGGCAGGTACAGGGTATGTCGGGCTCGTCCATGCAGCGGTCTGCTCGGAGTTCGGTCATGAGGTCATCGCTTATGACAATGATGAAAAGAAAATCGAGGCATTCTCCAGTGGAGAGGCGGACCGAATCGTTCAATATGTCAATGAGCCCGGATTGGCCGACAGCATCCGAAAGGTTCATGGGAAGCATCTTTTCTTTTCTACGACCCTGAAGGATATTATCGAGGGAACGGATGTGATTTTTCTGTGTCTGCCGACGCCTCCCAACCTGGATGGTTCCACCAACCTGACCTATTACGATGCCGCCCTTGAGGACATCGCAAAGCACCTGCACAGCCGCAAAGATCTGAGACGGGTCGTGGTCGTCAATAAAAGCACCGTACCCATCGGTACGGCAAACCACCTGAAATCGGTTCTGGATCGCAACAAGGTCGAAAATGTCGGTGTGGCCTCCAATCCTGAGTTTCTTGCCGAGGGGACGGCGGTGCCGGAAGCCAGAAAACCGGATAGAATCATCGTGGGATGTAATGATGATGAAGATTTTATCATTCTACAGCGGGTTTATTCCAAATTCGTTCACCATGTGCAGACCAAATATATCGAGACATCTCCGGAAACGGCCGAAGCCATCAAGTATGTGGCCAATACCATGCTTCTGACCTATATATCGTTCTGGAACGGCATCGGTGCGAAACTGGGTGAGAAAATACCGAATGTGAAGATCGACGACCTGCGGCTTGGTGTCACGGCGGACAAACGCATCAGCACCTGGGGATCGTTTGTCAGTAACGGTGCAGGCGGAAGCTGCTTTGGCAAGGATATCGCCTCCCTGATATACCAATTGCGACGGGTGAACGTCGATACAAAGATGCTGGAGGCTTCCTTCGAGGTCAATGAAAATCAGAAAGTCTATCTGGTGGATCGTGCCATCACCGAAAGCGGTTTCCAATTCAATAACAAGACCATTGCCGTACTGGGTCTGGCTTTCAAGAAAAACACCAATGACATGCGTGATGCATCATCCATCAAGGCCATAGAACGTTTGCTGGGGAAAGGTGTTTCGTCCATAAGAGCCTACGATCCCCTGGCCAATGATGCCGCCAGACTGGAATTCAATCCTTCCAGAAATGTGTTGTTTGAAAAAATACAGTATTTTGACTCGGCCAGGTCGGCCATCGAAGGATCAGATGCCCTGTTCATTTCTTCGGACTGCGAAGAATTTCGAGGGCTTTCCCGGACCATCGAAGATACGGCGGTGCCACCGTATCTCATCATGGATGGCAGACGCATGATCCCGGACTTTGAAAGACTGGTGAAAAAAGGGTATACGTACTTGGCAGTCGGATCCATGGTAATGGAGGGGGCCATGACACCCCACAGGTAGCTCATAGCTGTTAGCTGATAGCTCGCTTAAAGTTAAATGCTATGATGGTGATGGCAAAATCAGTATGAGGTAAGTCAAATATAATAAAAAGCGGCGAAGCCGCGTCAAATAAAATCACGCAGTGATTTTATGGAGGTACGGATGGATTACAAGCAAACCTTGAATTTGCCGAAAACGAAATTTCCCATGAAAGCCAATCTGGCGGTTCGTGAGCCGGAACAGATTGCTGAGTGGGAGGCCTTAGATCTTTATGAAAAAATCCGTGAGGCATCCAGCGAGCGGGAACTCTTTATTCTGCATGACGGTCCTCCTTATGCCAACGGCAATATTCATATCGGTACAGCCTTAAACAAGATATTGAAAGATATTATTGTCCGCTCACGACAGATGTCCGGGTTCAATGCCACCTATGTACCTGGATGGGATTGTCACGGCCTGCCCATCGAGCATAATGTGGACAAGGAGATGGGGGACAGGAAAAAAGAGATTTCCCAGGCTGATTTCCGTCGCAAGTGCCGGGCGTATGCCGAAAAGTGGATTGATATACAGCGGGAAGAATTCAAACGCCTGGGGGTCATGGGTGAATGGGAGAATCCGTACCTGACCATGAAGTATCGCTACGAAGCGATTATCGCCACCGAATGCCTGAAGTTCGGGCTCAACGGCAGTCTTTTCAGAAGCAAAAAACCGATTCACTGGTGCTGCAGCTGTCAAACCGCCCTGGCCGAAGCTGAAATCGAATACCATGATGAAACCTCCCCATCCATTTATGTCAAATTTCCCATGATTGACGGGTTGGATGACGAAATCCCGGCACTCAAGGGCAAGACGGTATCGGTCGTCATCTGGACAACCACACCCTGGACCATACCGGCAAATCTGGCTATCGCTCTGCATCCCGATTTTATTTATGCGGCTGTGGATGTCGGCAATGACACCGTTTACATCCTTGCCAGAGAACTGGTGGAAAACTGCATGCAGACTTTCGGTATTTCCGACTATACAATCCTTGCCGATATTGAGGCGTCGACCCTGGAACGAAAAAAATGCCGTCATCCCCTCTACGACAGGGAATCCATGCTGATACTTGGCGACCATGTCACCCTGGAGGCGGGAACCGGCTGTGTCCACACAGCCCCGGGCCATGGCCGGGAAGACTATGAAGTGGGACTGGCATACGGCATCGATGCCTATTCTCCGGTGGACGATGATGGCCGCTTTACCGATGAGGTGGAACTTTTTAAGGGTGGATTTGTGTTCGACACCAACAAAGCGATCAATGACACGTTGAACGAAGTCGGGGCATTGCTGGCCAGTGAAAAAATCAAACATTCCTATCCCCATTGCTGGCGGTGCAAAAAGCCCGTTATATTTCGGGCAACCCCCCAGTGGTTTATCTCCATGGACAAGACCGGTCTGAGGGAAAAAACCCTGAAAGCCATCGATAAGGTTACATGGATACCGCAATGGGGAAAAGACCGGATATTCGGCATGATCGAAAACCGCCCGGACTGGTGTATCTCCCGTCAGCGTGCCTGGGGGGTTCCCATAGCGGCTTTTTATTGCAAAGAATGTGAAACACTGCTCCTGAACCAGGAGATGATCGACAACGTGTTTCGATTGTTCGAAGCGCATGGCGCTGATGCCTGGTTTGAAAGGGATACCAGTCAGATACTTCCCAAAGGCGCAACCTGTGAAAAGTGTGGGAGTCAAACATTTGTCAAGGAAACCGATATTCTGGATGTGTGGTTCGACTCCGGTGTGAGTCATGCTGCCGTACTCGAAGATCGGGACTACCTGAGATGGCCTGCGGAACTCTACCTGGAGGGGAGTGATCAGCACCGGGGCTGGTTTCACAGCTCACTCTTGACTGCCGTGGGCACCCGGGGGAGCGCGCCCTATAAATCGGTTTTAACCCATGGATTCGTGGTGGATGCCGATGGCCGCAAAATGTCCAAATCCATCGGTAATGTCATTGCACCCAAGAAAGTCATCGATAAATACGGTGCGGAAATTTTACGTCTCTGGGTGGCGGCATCCGATTACAGGGATGATATTCGCATTTCTGAAAATATTTTAAGACAGCTCAGTGACGCCTACCGTCGCATTCGAAACACGAGTCGTTTCATGCTCGGAAACCTGTACGACTTTGATCCTGAAAAAGACCGTGTCTCTTACGATGAAATGCCGGAAGTCGATCAATATGCACTGCATCGATTATACGGAATCATCGAAAAAACGCGCAGGGCTTACGACACCTATGAGTTTCATGTGATTTACCATGCCCTTTACAATTTTTGTACCCTGGATCTGTCGGCTTTTTATCTGGATATCCTGAAAGACCGCCTTTATACATCTCCACCGACCTCCGTGGCAAGGCGAAGTGCCCAGACCGTCATGTACGCCATCCTGGATGCCATGGGACGGCTGATGAGTCCGATTCTGCCTTTCACGGCTGAGGAAATCTGGAAATATATGCCCGGCCAGAAGGAACAAGGGGAGAGCATCCATCTGCAGAGTCTCCCTGAAGCCGAGACCGCATGGAAAAATGATGCATTGGCCCAGAACTGGAAACTGTTGCTCAATATCCGCGGCGAAGTCACCAAAGCACTTGAGGAAGCCAGAACGCGGAAACTGATCGGCCATCCCCTCGATGCCGCTGTGACCCTGTCCGTTGATCCGGAATCGTATAAGATATTGAAGCCATATGCAGGAGATCTGCGTTTTATTCTTATTGTTTCCCAGGCGGATCTGACCCGGGATTCCCTGGGTGAGCATGCTTTTCAGAGCGACGAGATAGAGGGTCTCAGCATAGAAGTGGCGCCTTCGCAGGGTGTGAAATGTGAGCGGTGCTGGACGCACAGTCCTTCGGTTGGGTCGCATCAGGGCTTTCTCACCATCTGTGATCGTTGCGTGGGCACCTTGGAGAAGTTAGAAAATAAAGGAATGTTTTAATATGGGCGCAGAAGTGGGGGGCCCCGTGTCGGCAATTTTAGGAAATCGGTATGCCAAACTGCTGATGATCGCCGGGGCTGTCTGCATCGTGGATCAGCTTGTGAAGGCCCTGATTGTATCAACGGTTCCTGTATATCAGACGATTTCCATTATCCCGGGATTTTTCAACCTGACGCACATCTATAATCCTGGGGGGGCCTTTGGCTTCCTGTCCGGCAGTCCTTCGGAGCTGCGACATTTTTTCTTTGTGACAGCGTCGGTTGTGGCCATGGGTCTGATCTTTTTTCTCTATGCCAAGACACCACCCGGTCATGGGTTGTTGGAATTCGGTCTGTCTTTGATCATGGGAGGGGCGGTCGGCAATATTATAGACAGAATTCGCATTGGAAAAGTGATCGACTTTCTCGATATTTATGTCAAAGATATTCACTGGCCGGCATTTAATGTTGCCGACAGCGCCATCACCATAGGTATCGGCCTATTTATATACCATCTGCTTTTCAAAGAACTCAATTGACGGTTATCAAACACAATGAGGTTCGACGACATTTAGAGCGCTTAACCCAGGATACGGGGTCGGTCCCCTATCCGGTTTATTTGCTTTACGGCGAGGAGGTATTGACCAAGGCGGCGCTTCAAAACGTGTTGAACGTTCTCATGCCTGAACCGGCCAGGCGATACAACTATGAAACCTGGGAAGGAACCCCTGAGAACGTCTTTGCCGCTGTCCAGCATTTGAACACCTATGCGCTGCTGGACAACGGCAAGGTAGTGGCGCTGCTGGACAGCCCTCTTTTTTCCGCAACACAGAAAGGAACAGCCCCGTCCGACGATGCCCGGAAAGGGGTGTCAACCACCGGTGATGCCTCTGACATACTGATGGCGTCCCTGTCGGATAAGTTTCCAGACAAGCATTATTTGATCGTGACGGCTGCCGCTGTCGATAAACGCCGGCGGCTCTACAAGGTCATGGAGACGGTCGGTCTGGTGGTTGACTGTTCCGTGCCGCAGGGTGATCGACAAGCGGACAGAGTTGCACAGGAGACTGTTCTCAGAGAAAGCATGCGGGGCATTCTCTCAAAACACGATAAAATACTGGAACCCTCGGCTTTTGCGGCACTCTGCGATATGACCGGGTTTGACATCCGCACATTTCAGAATAATCTCAACAAGCTTGTCGATTATGTAGGAGACAGGAAAAACATCACCATAACGGATATTTCGGTTGCCCTGGAACGAACCAAGCAGGACCCGATTTATGCATTTACAAATGCCTTGTTGGAAAAAGATGTTGGAAATGTGTTGTTTTACATGGATTCACTGCTTTCAAACGGATATCATGAGCTGCAGCTCCTGGCGGCAGCGGTCAATCAGGTCCGGCGGCTGCTTGTCATAAGAGACTTTGCAACGGCATCTGCCGGTGGTGTCCGGCAGGCCGACATGTCCTACAATACCTTCCGGGATCAGGTCATGCCCCTGATTCAAAACCATGACACGGCTTTGAAGGAACAGCTGGCGGATTGGGATCGGTCTCTAGCGGGTGACGAGGAGGCGGCCAATGAGCCAAAAAAACGGCTGACCGGAACCGACCTTCTGATTGCACCGAACCCGAACAATGCCTATCCCGTGTATAAACTGATGCAGAAGGCCGTGACGTTCCATGCTGCAGAGCTTATTGACGCGCTGAAGGCACTGGCTCAAGCGGACGGATATCTCAAATCTTCGGGGCAGCCACCTAGATCGATTCTGGCCGATGCGGTATTGAAAATATGCAGCGGTTTTTCAGAGTCAGAGGGTTCAAAGGGGAGGCAATTGTCACATGCTATGCCTAAATAGAGATTGTTTTAGGTTTGTTACCGAGTCTAAGCTAGCGAACAGCAACAAATTACGCTCGAAGAGCTAATATCACACGCAGTGTTAATGACATCCGGAGGATAAATATCGCGCGTAGCGCAAATGACGTACGAAGTGCAAATGACATCCAAAGGCTATTAGTATGATCGGGTTTATCAAACAACAGGAACAAAAACTGGCCATGCGGCTTCTGGCCTGGCACTATGAGAAAAATGC